>CALKYH010000279.1 GCA_938003595.1 uncultured bacterium | reverse complement strand
GGAAGAACTCGATGATGCGCGAGAAGGCCTGCATCGCGTCCGCCGTGTGCAGCGAGCCGAACACCATGTGCCCGGTCTCCGCCGCCTGGATCGCCGCGAGCACCGTGTCGTGGTCGCGCAGCTCGCCGATGAAGATGACATCGGGGTCCTGACGCACCACATAGCGCAGCGCGTCCTTGTACGAGGGCACATCGAGCCCGATCTCGCGCTGGCTGATGACCGACTTCTTGGGATGGAAGTGGTACTCCACCGGATCTTCGATCGTGATGATGTTGCAGCCGCGGCTGGCGTTGATGCGCTCGATCATGCACGCGAGCGTCGTGGACTTGCCCGAGCCGGTCACCCCCACCACCAGCACCAGGCCCTCGTGCGTCTGGTCCGAGAGCTTCTCGTAGATCGCCGGCAGGTGCAGCGACTCGAAGGTCGGGATCTCCGGCTTGATGCGCCGGATCGCGCCGTTCATGCCGCCGCCGGCGCGGTAGATGTTGCAGCGGAACCGATCCACACCCTCGTCCCAGGCGTGGGAGGGCGTCGCCGGCCCCGGCACGGCCGGCGCGTGCAGGTCCGCCTGCATCGCGCGCTCGCGCGCCATCATCGCCTTGGTGTCGAGGAAGGTCGAGAAGTCCAGATCGCCGGTCTTGTCGTACCGCTCGCGCAGGCCCGGCGGGATGATCTCGCTCAGCAGGCGATCGGTGTCCTGCTCGCTCAGCGGCGGCAGGCCCAGCGGGCGGAGTTCCGCCGCGATCCGGAACACCGGCGGCGTGCCCACCTTGATGTGCAGGTCCGAGGCGTCATAGCGCCCCATGTTGAAGAGGAGCTGACGCATCGTGAGCTGCACGGCCATCGAAGCCTCCCGGGCCCTCTCAAGCACGCCCACGCCCAGCGCAGGCGCCCCCCGTGCGCGTCGCGGCCCGCTCCCAGCCTAACACGCCCGTCAAGCGTCGTCGAGGATCTCCACGGACTCGAACTTCTTGCCCTCCAGCATCTCCAGGCTCGCCCCGCCGCCCGTCGAGACATGCGACATCTGGTCGGACAGGCGGAACTGCTCCACCGCCGCGGCGCTGTCGCCGCCCCCGACGATCGACACCGCCCCGTGCTCCTTGGTCGCGTTGGCGACCGCGTCCGCGACGGAGCGCGTGCCCACGCGGAACGGGCGCCACTCGAACACGCCCATCGGGCCGTTCCACACGATCGTCTTCGCCCCGGTGATGACCGACGCGTACTTGGCCTGCGTCTCGGGCCCGATGTCCATGCCCATGTAGCCCTCCGGGATCGGGCCCTTGACGATCTGGATGTCGCCCGGGTCCTCCGCGAAGGTCTGCCCGCAGATGTGGTCGGTCGGCAGGTACAGGTCGCACTTGGCCACGGCCGCGGCCTCGAGGATCTTCTTCGCGTCCGCCAGACGCCCGTCCTCGACCCGGCTCGCGCCCACCGAGATGCCCTTGGCCTTCAGGAAGGTGTAGGCCATGGCCCCGCCGATGAGGATCGAATCGGTGATCTGCAGCAGCCGGTCGATCGCGCCCATCTTGTCGGAGACCTTCGCCCCGCCGAGGATCGCCACGAACGGGCGCGCCGGCTTCTCGAGGTGCGACTGGAGATACCGGATCTCCTTCTCGACGAGCAGGCCGCACACCACGGGCTTGCGCTGGTCCTGCTTCATGATGCGGGGCACGGCGACCATGGAGGCGTCGGGCCGGTGGCACGCGCCGAAGGCGTCGTTGCAGTACATGTCGCCGTAGTCGGCGAGCTTGGCCGCGAAGACCGTGTCGCCCTTCTTCTCCGCCTTGTGGAAGCGCAGGTTCTCGAGCAGCATGACCTCGCCGGGCTTGAGGGCCTTGGCGGCGGCGGCGCTGGCCTGATCGACGCAGTCCTTCGAGGGGAACAGCACCGGCTTGCCGAGCATGGCGCTCAGGGCCTGGCCGCACGGCGCAAGAGAGTCGTCCTGCTCGTAGCCCGTGCCCTCGGGCCGGCCCAGGTGGGACATCAGGATCACGGAGCCGCCGCGATCGATGACCGCGCGGATCGAGGGCAGCGTCATGCGGATGCGACGGTCGTCCGTGATCTTGCCGTTCTCGAGGGGGACATTGAAGTCCACCCGCATGAGCACGCGCTTGCCGCCGACATCCGCCTGACTGATCGTCTTCTTGGCCACCTGAGGGCTCCTCCTGCGAAACTGGACCGATTCCGGAATAGGGTCGGGCATGGTACCGCACCGGCCCGGCTCGGTCGGCCGCTAGAGTGACGACCTTGGACGAACCCCCGGCGCAACCATTCCCCGTCGTCATCGGCCCCACCGCCGGGGGCAAGAGCACGCTCGCGATCGACCTCGCCCGCCGCCTCGCCGCCGGGGCGCTCCCCGGGTTCGGTCCCGGCGAGATCGTCACGGCCGACTCCATGCAGGTCTACCGGGGCATGGACATCGGCACCGCCAAGCCCACTCCCGCCGAGCGCAGCGGCGTCCCTCACCACCTCATCGACATCCGGGAGCCCTCCGAGGCGTTCTCGGTGGACGAATGGCTGGGCATGGCCGAGGCCACGATCGCCGACATCCTCGCCCGCGGCGGCACGCCGATCGTCGTCGGCGGCTCCCTCCTCTACGCCAAGGCGTTCCTCGAGGGCCTTTTCGAAGGCCCTCCCGCGGACGACGCCCTGCGCAGCGAACTCGAGGGCCTGGACCCGCAGGAACGCCGACGGATGCTCGAGACCGTGGACCCCGAGGCCGCGATCCGGATTCATCCGAACGACCTCCGGCGCACCATCCGTGCGCTCGAGGTCCACCGCCTCACCGGGCAGCCGATCTCCGACCTGCAGCGCCAGTGGGAATCCGGCGCGACGCGCCCGGGCGCAGTGGTCATCGGGCTCGAATGGCCGACCGAGGCGCTGAACCGGCGGATCAATGCCCGCGTGAAGGCCATGATCGACGACGGCCTGCTGGAGGAAGTCGGCGACCTGTGGCTCGCCGGCAAGCTCGGCCGGCAGGCCCGCGAGGCGCTGGGCTACAAGCAGTTCGTGGAGGAGTTCGAGAAGGACCCGCGCCTGGCCGAGCGCGGCCGACGGACCGCAGCAATCGAGGCGGCGATCGAGGCCGTGAAGATCGAGACCCGCCGATTCGCCAAGAACCAGCGGACCTGGCTTCGCCGCCTGAAAGCCGTCCACGCCGGATGTTGGCTGGAATCAGCCACTATCCCCCCGGAACAGTGGGTCGAACAAGCTCTGGACCGGTTGCGTTTGGAGTCTGAGCGGTCCGGATCGAGCTGAACCCGGGGGTTCCGGGCGGACCGTTCTTGACTTCCGGGGGGCGGGGCACTTATCTCGTCGCTCCTTCCGGTCGACTCGGGATCGTCACATTCTCGGAGCGCAATGGCCAAAGCACCTGCCAAATCACGAACACCACGCAAGAAGGCGGCCTCCAAGAAGACGGGCGGGTCCCGATCCGACAGCGGCCCGGCCGTGTCCGCCGAGGGCAAGCAGCTGGTGATCGTCGAGTCGCCGGCCAAGGCGAAGACCATCAATAAATACCTGGGCTCCGGCTACCTGGTGAAGGCGTCGGTCGGCCATGTGCGCGACCTGCCCACCAAGGCGAAGAAGGGCGAGAAGTCCCCCGTCCCCGGCGTGGACCTCGATCACGACTTCAAGCCGCACTACGAGGTGCTGCCCGGCAAGACCAAGACCATGTCCGAGTTGAAGCGCGCGGCGAAGCAGGCCAGCGAGGTCTGGTTCGCGACCGACTTGGACCGCGAGGGCGAAGCGATCGCCTGGCATCTGGCGCAGGAATTGGGCATCGACCCGTCCAAGGCCAAGCGCGTGGTGTTCAATGCGATCACCGAGGCGGAGATCAAGCGGGCCTTCTCGACGCCGCACGCCATCGATGTAAACAAGGTCAACGCCCAGCAGGCCCGGCGCGTGCTGGACCGCATCGTGGGCTACCAGGTCTCGCCGCTGCTGTGGAAGAAGGTCGCCCGCGGGCTGAGCGCCGGACGCGTGCAGAGCGTCGCGGTGCGCCTCATCGTCGAGCGGGAGCGCGAGATCCGCGCCTTCACACCGGACGAATACTGGGCCCTGACCGCGCGGTTCACGCTCGACCAGGCCTCCGCCCAGCGCCTGCTCGCCGAGTGGCCGAAGTTCCTCGCCACGCCCGTGCAGAAGGGCGACAAGTCCGACCCGCCGACCGTCAAGGCCCAGAACGCCTGGCTCGCGGAGCGGAACGCCATCACCGCGGAGCTGGTGGACATCGCCGGCGAGTCCTTCGACAAGGACAGCCAGATCAAGTCCAAGACCAAGGACCTGGGCGCGGCGCTGAGGACCGTCGCCGAGGCCGCGGGCCTGAAGAACATCAAGGTCGCGGAGCGCAAGGACCCCAAGGGCAAGGGCCCCGCGGCGAACCTGCGCACCATGACCGGCGAGGCCGACCCGGCCACGCCGTACACCATCAGCTCCATCGAGACCAAGCGCACCAGCTCCCGCCCCGGCGCGCCGTTCATCACCTCGACGCTGCAGCAGGCCGGCTCGACCCGCCTGGGCTTCGCCGCGCAGCGCACCATGCGGGCGGCGCAGGCGCTGTACGAGGGCGTGGATGTCAAGGGCGTCGGCGCCGTCGGCCTCATCACCTACATGCGAACGGACTCGACGCACCTCTCGAAGGAAGCGATCGAGATGGCGCGCGGGTTCATCCAGCAGCGCTACGGCGAGAAGTACCTGCCGGAGAAGCCCAACTTCTTCTCCTCGAGCAACAAGGCGGCGCAGGAGGCCCACGAGGCCATCCGCCCCACCAACGCCGACCTCACCCCCGAGCGCGTGAAGGACGCCCTCACGGCCGATCAGCTCCGCGTCTACAAGCTCATCTGGGAGCGCTTCGTCTCCAGCCAGATGACCCCGGCCCAGTGGGATTCGACCACCGTCCTCATCAAGGGCGGCGCCGACGCGAAGCGCCCGCTGACCTTCAAGGCCACCGGGCGCACGCTGGTGTTCGACGGCTACATGCGCGTCAGCGGCGTGCCCGTCGCCTCCGACGAGCAGACGCTGCCCGGCCTGAAGGAAGGCGCCAGGGCGCACCCCTTCGCGATCGAGCCGGAGCAGAAGTTCACCACGCCGCCGTCGCGCTACTCGGAAGCGTCGCTCATCAAGACGCTTGAGAGCGAGGGCATCGGCCGTCCGTCCACCTACGCCGCGATCATCCAGACCATCCAGGACCGCGCCTATGTGGAGCAGATCGCCCGCGCGTTCTACGCGACGGACCTGGGCGAGGTCGTCACCGACAAGCTGGTCGAGGCGTTCCCCGAGATCATGGAGGTCGGCTACACCAAGGACCTGGAGGCCGAGCTGGACAAGATCGAGGACGATCACCTGGACTGGGTCGAGGTGCTGCAGGCCTTCTACGGCCCCTTCAAGATCAAGCTCGACACCGCCCACGAGGAGCTCAAGCACGCCAAGGCCGAGACCACGCCCGCGCCCAAGGAATACAAGTGCGAGAAGTGCGGCGCCGGACTGGTCTACCGCTTCGGCAAGAACGGGCGCTTCCTGTCCTGCTCGACCTACCCCGCCTGCGACTACGCCTGCCCCTGCGACCGCGAGGGCAAGCCGCAGAAGGTCGAGACCGCCGACATCATGTGCCCGAACTGCGGCAAGCCCATGACCAAGCGCAACGGGCGCTTCGGCCCGTTCTTCGGCTGCTCCGGCTACCCCGAGTGCTCGACGATCCTCAAGGCCGACAAGAAGGGCCGCGTGCTCGCGCCCCAGCCGCCGCCGCTGATGACCGACATCGAGTGCCCCAAGTGCAAGGAGCGCCAGCTCGCCCTGCGCAACGGCGCCCGCGGGCCGTGGCTCTCGTGCTCGGGCTACCCCAAGTGCCGCGGCCGCGGCAAGTGGTCGGAGCTGCCCGAGGACGTGCGCGCGAAGTGGGAGAAAGCGCTCGCCGAGCACGAGAAGCAGCACCCCATCCCGATCATCCGCAACGCCAAGGGCCAGGCCCTGACCGACGCGAAGGGCAAGCCCCTCGACCGGGACGACGCCAAGGCCGCGCCGGCCGCCGGCGGCGCGTCGGACGAGGCGGACTACGACTCCGAGTCCGCAGCGGCGTGAGTCGGCCTGCAATCCCGGGATCCTCGTTCTTCTGCGGACCCCTGCGCACCCGCTAGACTGCGTCCGCTCCATGGAACGCACGATCGAACTGCTGCGGAAGCTCGGCGCCCGGCTCGGGTTTCAGCGCGACTGGTACCTCATCGTCATCGCGGCGTTCGTCGGGGCCGTCACTGCGCTCGGCGCCATCGCCTTCATCTGGCTCCTGCACTCCGGGGAGAAGCTGAGCCACGATCTCCACAAGAAGGCGCCCGGGGCCGACCTCTGGCTCCTGCTGGCGCTGCCGATGGTGGGCGCCCTGCTCACCGGCGTCCTCATCCACACCTTCTCGCGCGAGTCCCAGGGCCACGGCGTGCCCCAGGTCATCGAGGCCATCTACCGCAAGCGCTCCATCATCCGCCCGCGCGTCGCCGTGGTGAAGTCGCTCGCCTCGGCCTGCACCATCGGCTCGGGCGGCTCGGCCGGCGCCGAGGGGCCCATCGTCCAGATCGGCTCGGCCATCGGGTCCGGCCTGGCGCAGATGCTCAAGGCCACGAAGGAGCAGACGACCACGCTGCTGGGCTGCGGCGCCGCGGCGGGCATCGCCTCGGTCTTCAACGCCCCCATCGCCGGCGTCTTCTTCGTGCTCGAGATCCTGCTGCGCGACTTCTCGCTCCGCACCTTCACGCCCATCATCGTGGCCGCGGTCTTCTCCGCCGCCGTCACGCAGGCCCTGCTCGGGCGCAACGACGCCCTCTTCGCCGTCAGCGAGAACCTCGCGGGCTACTCGTTCTCCATCTCCGAGCTGCCCTCGTACCTGGTGCTGGGGCTGTTCTGCGGCGTGATCTCGGTCGGGTTCATCAAGATCCTGCACGATGTCGAGCACACCTTCGACCGGCGGAAGATCCACCCCGTCGTCAAGCCGGTCATCGGCGCGCTGCTGCTGGGCGTCGTCGGCGTGGGCTACATGCTCGCCATCCGCGCCCACAACCCCGCCGCCGCGGGCGAGGTCCCCCACTTCTTCGGCAACGGCTACGAGACGATCCGCTCGCTCATCGAGCCCGCGTCCTACGGAGAGGCCGAGGCCGCGACGCACATGATCGGCGCCGGCGCCGCGCACGCCCGGCCCGTGCCCGCGGCGCTGTGGGCGATCGTGCTGCTGCTGGCGTGCAAGGCGCTGGGCACGGCGCTGACGCTGGGCTCCGGCGGCAGCGGCGGCGTCTTCGCGCCCTCGCTGTTCCTGGGCGCCGCCGCGGGCGCCGCGTTCGGCGTGGCGCTGGAGCAGGTCGGCCTCATGCCGCACAACGGGTCTCCCGCGGCGTACGCGCTGGTCGGCATGGCGGCGGTGCTCGCGGGCACCAGCCACGCGCCGCTGACGGCCATCATCCTGCTCTTCGAGATCACGCGCGACGCCTATGTCCTGCTGCCGATCATGCTCTCGGCCGTGGTCGCGACCATCGTCGCGCAGCTGCTCATGCGCGACTCCATCTACACCCACGCTCTCCGCGCCCGTGGGCTGCTGCTGGGCTCCACGCTCGACACCACGATGCTCCGCAAGCTCACCGCGCGCGACATCCAGGCAGGGCCCCACAACCCGATCCACCCGGACGACCCCATCACCCGCCTGCTCGAGTACCGCGACCGGCTGCGCATCAACGACTTCGTCATCTGCGACCGCGAGGGCTGCTTCCTGGGCATGGTCACCGGCGACGATCTGCGCCAGGTGGTCCTCGCGCCCGACGCGGCGCCCTACATGACCGTGGACGAGCTGCTCCGCAAGGACTTCCCGGTCATCGACCCCGACGAAACGCTGGACTCCGCCATGGAGAAGTTCAGCAAGCACCTGGTCGCGAGCCTGCCGCTGGTCGAAGGCGGCACCGGCCCGCGCGCCCGGCGCGTCACCGGCCTGATCACCCTCGCGCGCCTCATGGCCACCTACCAGAAGGCCCTGGCCGAGCGCGACGCCTGAGCCGTCGCGGCCCCCGGCATGCGCGGATAATCACCCAGCGTGACCAGCCCCGCCCCCGACACCCCGCGCGCCACCTTCCGCCAGGCCCAGCGCCTCGGGCACAACCGCGAGTACCAGGCGGCCTACAAGCTCGGCGCGCGCAAGATCCGGGGTCCGCTCGCGGTGTTCGGGCGGCCCAACGGGCTCAGGACCAGCCGGCTTGGCCTGTCCGTCGGCAGGCGCGTCGGCCCCGCCGTCGTCCGCGTGCGCCTCAAGCGGATGCTGCGTGAGGCGTTCCGCCTCCAGCGAGGCTCGCTGCCGCCGGGGTACGACCTGGTCGTCACCGTCCGCCCCCACCGCCCGCTGCCGCTGGCCGAGTACCGGCGCCTGCTGGCGAGCGCCTGGGAATCGCTGGACCGGGAGTGGAAGCGCCGCGCGGAGCCCAAGCCATGACCCCCCGGATCGCCCGCCGCCCGAGCCCGCTCGCCCGGCTCATGCTGGGGGCCGTGCACGCCTACAGGGTCACGCTCTCGCCCCTGATGGGCGGCCACTGCCGCTTCCATCCCACCTGCAGCGCCTACGCCCTGGAGGCCCTGCGGACCCACGGGGCGATCCGGGGCGGCCGCCTGACGCTGGGGCGGCTCCTGCGTTGCCACCCGTTCGCAAAGTCGGGCTACGACCCGGTCCCGCTGGCGGAGTCCGATAACCGATCGTGAGAGTCGGGCAAACCGTGGAATCCGGGGATGGCGCGGGACGAAAGTAAGTGTACACTCACTCAGTAGAGCCCCAGCCCGGGCTCCTGACCAACACGGCTCCCCTCAGCCCGCAGCGCCCTCTGCCCATGACCCGTCTGCCCGCAGCCCAACGACGCGAGCAGTTGCTCGACACCGCCTCGAAGCTCTTCGCCGAGAAGGGCTACTCCGGCTCGACAACCGCCGAGTTGGCGCGCGCCGCGGGCGTGACCGAGCCGATCATCTACCGCCACTTCTCCTCCAAGAAGGACCTGTTCATCGCGCTGCTGGAGCGCACCGGCAAGCAGACGATCCAGCGCTGGGAGGAGCACCTGGCCTCCGCGCCGGACCCGGCCGCCCGGCTGGGCCGACTCATCGGCGCGAACCCCATGGTCATCGGCGAGGGCCGCGGCGTATACCGCGTCGTCGTGCAGGCCATGACCGAGATCGACGACGAGGACATCCTCCTCGCGCTGCAGAACCACATCGCGTCGCTGCACAAGTTCCTCGAGGGCGAGGTCGTCCGCGCGCAGGAGGCCGGCGCCGTCGGCAAGTCCTTCTCGCCCGAGATCACGGCGTGGCTGCTCATGCACCTGGGTCTGGGCTACGGCATGCTCGCGGCGCTGCGCATCCACGGGCACGCGGTGGACAAGGGCGGCGTGCATGTCCGCGATGTCGTCGAGCGCCTGATGCTCGGCACCCGCGACCGGCAGTACTAGGCGCCGAGAGCCGGCGCCGGGGGCTCCCGGTCGCGCAGGTGCAGCGCCTCCATCGTCGCGAAATACGGCCGGATGATCTCGGAGTCGTTGCGCTCGAACTGCTCGAACGGCCCGTCGAAGAAGACCGTGCCCTCGTGCAGCATCACGATCCGCGGGCGCAGGCGGCGGAGCAGGTCCTTGTCGTGGGTGATGATGACCGTCGTGCCGCGTCGGCCGCCGGGGCGGGGCAGCTCGTGCGTGACGACGATGAGCTCGTGGATCATCGCGGCGTGGTAGGGATCGAGCCCGGTCGTGGGCTCGTCGTAGAACATGAGCATCGGCTCCATCGACAGCGCCCGGGCGACGGCGACGCGCTTGGCCATGCCGCCGGAGAGCTCATCGCGGTCCTTGTCCAGGATCTCCTCGTCGTCCTTGAAGCCCACCGCCCGGAGCGCCGCGCGGGCGCGGGGCAGGATCTGCTCCCGGGTCATCCGCTGGTTCTCGCGCAGCCACAGGGCGATGTTCTCGTACACCGTGCCGCTGAACAGCGCGTTCTTCTGGAAGACCACCGCCCAGTGCAGGCGGATGAGGTCCAGCGCATCCTCGTCGAGCGTCGCCAGGTCCACCAGCGGGGCGCCGGGGCGCTCGTGGTCGGCCACCAGCACGCGGCCCTTGTCGGGCGTGAGGTTGCCGATGATGTGGTTGAGCAGCACCGTCTTGCCGCAGCCCGAGGCGCCGACGATGGCGACCATCTCGCCCGCGCGGACCTCCATGTTCACCCCGGCGAGGACCGCGCGCCCCGCGAAGGCCTTGTGCAGGTCCTCGACGCGGATCTCCACACCCCCGGAACCCTCCCCGGCTTCGGGCCGGTCGGGCGAGCTGGCGGGCTTATCGGGCGTCTTTTTCGGCTCTGGCATGGGCCCAGAGGGTAGGGTCCCGGCGATGCGCGTGTAGAATCCACCCGGTGATCTACCTCGACAACAACGCGACCACCCGGCCCAGCGACGCCTCCGTCCGCGCGATGGTGGACGCCCTGACCGACCACTGGCACAACCCCTCCTCGATCCATCGCGCCGGCCAGGCCGCGAGGCAGGCCATCGAGCTGGCCCGCAAGGCCGTCGCCGACCTGATCAACGCCCGCCCGCGCGACATCGTGTTCACCTCCGGCGGGACCGAGTCCATCAACATGGCGATCCGGGGGACCCTGGCCGCGAGCCCGCGCCGGGCGATCGTCACCAGCCCCATCGAGCACGAGGCGGTCCGCGGCCTGTGCGAGCAGATGCGCGACCTGCACGGCTTCGAGCTGCGCCTGGCCCCCATGACCCGGGGCGGCGTGGTGGATGTGGCCAAGACCTGCAAGCTCATCGACGAGACGGTGGCGATCGTCTCGGTCATGTGGGCGAACAACGAGACCGGCGCCGTGCAGCCGGTCGAGGCCATCGGCGCCCGCTGCCGCGAGGTCCGGGCCGTGTTCCACTGCGACGGCACGCAGTGGGTCGGCAAGATGCCGACGGATGTGCAGAAGTCGCCGGTGGACCTGCTGACCTTTTCCTCGCACAAGTTCCACGGGCCCAAGGGCGCCGGCGGGCTGTACATCCGGCCCGGCGTGCGGATCCGGCCCATCACGCACGGCAACCAGGAGATGCTGCGCCGGGGCGGGACGGAGAATGTGCCGGGGGCGATCGGCATGGGCGTGGCCGCGGCCGAGTGCGCCGCGTGGCTGCAGGACCCGGCCAACCGGCGCGCCGTCTCCGACCTGCGGGACCACTTCGAGCGCAGCATCCTGGAGCGCTGCCCGGAGTCCTGCGTGAACGCCCCGGAGGACGCGGACCAGCGCCTGTGGAACACGAGCAACATCGCGTTCCCGCGCCTCGAGGCCGAGGCGCTGCTGCTCATGCTCAGCGAGAAGGGCGTCTGCGCCAGCGCCGGCTCGGCGTGCTCCAGCGGCTCGCTGGAGCCCTCGCCGGTGCTCTGCGCCATGGGCATCCCCGCGGACGCGGCCCACGGCTCGCTGCGGTTCTCGCTGTCCCGCGAGACCACGCGCGAGGAAGTGGACCGCGCGGTCGAGATCATCTCCGGCGCGGTCGAGAAGATGCGCGGGATGATGCCGGCGCGGGCGTGAGGCCTCGCAAGGCGTCGCGAGCATCACCAGCAAGCGAGACGCGACCGTAAGAGAGCGCGTGGGCTCTTATGCGTCCGTCCGGTCGATCACCAGGAACCGCTCGCGCTCGCCGCGGCCTCGGACGGGGTAGTCCT
>CALKYH010000278.1 GCA_938003595.1 uncultured bacterium | reverse complement strand
AACACCCGGACGATGAACGCCGCCTCGGCGTCGTCGGGGTCGTCGAAGCCCGCCCGGATCCATGCCGCGACCGCCACCCAGAGGGAGTAGGCCACGAGGCCGGCGACGAGCCAGAGGGGGTTCACTGCACCACATGTTAGCAATTGCTAGACTTCGTGTCGTGGCGACCACCGGGCCCCGCGACGGTCGCGGGCGGTTGCCTCTGCAGGCGGAGCGGATAGGGTGGTCCAACTTTGCGCGGAGCGGGCGCAGAGGGGGCCTTTCGACACCAGCGGCGATCGCCACGCCTCGGAGCCAGGATGCCCAAGCGCGACGACATCAGGACGATCCTCATCGTGGGCTCGGGGCCGATCGTGATCGGCCAGGGCTGCGAGTTCGACTACTCGGGGGCGCAGGCCTGCAAGGCGCTGCGGGGCGAGGGCTACCGCGTGGTCCTCGTGAACTCCAACCCCGCCACGATCATGACGGACCCGGCGTTCAGCGACCGGACCTACATCGAGCCGATCACCCCGGACGCCGTCCGCAAGATCATCGAGAAGGAGCGCGAGCTCGGCGAGCCCATCGACGCGCTGCTGCCGACGCTCGGCGGACAGACAGCGCTGAACTGCGCCTGCAAGCTCTGGGACGACGGCTCGCTCGAGCGCCTGGGCGTCGAGCTCATCGGCGCCAGCCGCGAGGTCATCCACCGCGCCGAGGACCGCGACGCGTTCCGCAAGATCGTCGAGGGGCTCGGGCTCAACATGCCCGCCGCGAAGAGCGTCACCACCATGGACGACGCGCTCGCGTTCCTGGAGACCATCGGCCTGCCCGCGATCGTGCGCCCGGCGTTCACGCTCGGCGGCGCCGGCGGCGGCATCGCCTACAACCGCGAAGAGTTCGAGGACATCGTCTCGCGGGGCCTCCGCGCCAGCATGATCGGCCAGGTGCAGATCGACCAGTCCATCCTGGGCTGGAAGGAATACGAGCTCGAGGTCGTCCGCGACAAGCACGACAACTGCGTCATCGTCTGCGGCATCGAGAACATCGACCCCATGGGCGTCCACACCGGCGACTCCATCACCGTCGCGCCCATCCTGACGCTGACCGACAAGGAATACCAGCGGATGCGCGACGCGGCGATCGCCATCATGCGCGCCGTCGGCGTCGAGACCGGCGGCTCCAATGTGCAGTTCGCGGTGAACCCCGCCGACGGCGAGCTGACCGTCGTCGAGATGAACCCGCGCGTCTCGCGCTCCAGCGCCCTGGCCAGCAAGGCCACGGGCTTTCCCATCGCGAAGATCGCCGCCAAGCTCGCCGTCGGCTACACGCTCGACGAGCTGCGCAACGATGTGACGGGCAGCACGAGCGCCTGCTTCGAGCCGACGATCGACTACATCGTCACCAAGATCCCGCGCTGGACCTTCGAGAAGTTCCCCGAGGCCGACCAGACCCTGACCACGCAGATGAAGAGCGTCGGCGAGGCCATGGCCATCGGGCGCACCTTCAAGGAATCATTCCAGAAGGCCATCCGCTCCATGGAGGTCAAGCGATTCGGGCTGGGCCTGGACCGCAACGACCAGTGGCTCATGACCACCCGGGCGAGCAGCGCGGAGCGAGAGCGCCTGCGCAACAGCGACGGCGAGCCGATGGAATGGCCCATCGCCGAGGAGAAGCTCGTCCGCAAGCTGGCGCGCCCGAGCCAGGGCCGCATCTACTACATCCGCTACGCCTTCAAGATGGGCTGGTCGATCGAGCGCGTGCACGAGCTCTCGAAGATCGATCCGTTCTTCCTCGATCAGATCCGCCAGCTCGTGGAGTTCGAGGACGAGCTCACCCAGCACACGCGGCTGGAGGACGTCCCCGCGGACACGCTGCGCGAGGCCAAGGAGCTGGGCTACAGCGACGCACAGCTTGCGAACCTGTACCTCGGCCGCATCAACCCCGAGAACATCCTCAAGGTCCGCGCCCGGCGCGAGTCGCTCGACATCCGCCCCGTCTACAAGCTGGTGGACACCTGCGCCGCCGAGTTCGAGGCCGCGACGCCCTACTTCTACTCAACCTACGAGCGCGGCTTCGCCGTCGTCGCCGACGCCTCGCCCAGCGGGCGCGCCTCGCCGATCCCCGCGGAGGACGAGGCCCGGGTCACCGATCGGCCCAAGGTCATCATCCTGGGCGGCGGGCCGAACCGCATCGGGCAGGGCATCGAGTTCGACTACTGCTGCGTCCACGCCGCGTTCGCCGCCCGCGAACTGGGCTTCGAAGCGGTGATGGTGAACTCCAACCCCGAGACCGTCTCGACCGACTACGACACCTCCGACCTGCTGTTCTTCGAGCCCCTCACGCTCGAGGATGTGCTCAACATCGTCGAACGCCTCAACGGCGGCGGCGTCGGCGGGCGCGACGGCCGGGGCGGCCCGGTCATGGGCATCATCGTGCAGTTCGGCGGGCAGACGCCCCTCAACCTCGCGCACGGCCTGGTCAAGGCCGGCGTGCCGCTGGTCGGCACCTCGATGGACTCCATCGACCTCGCCGAGGACCGCAAGCGCTTCGACGCCCTGCTCGAGAAGATGAACCTGCAGCGCCCGGCCAGCGGCGTCGCTTACGCCCTCGAAGAGGCCGTCGCCGTCGCCAAGCGCGTCGGGTACCCCGTGCTCGTGCGCCCCTCCTATGTTCTGGGCGGGCGCGGCATGGAGGTCTGCTCCGACGAGCGTGCCCTCCGCGAGTATGTCGTCCGCGCAGTGGATATCTCCGACCTGGCCGACGCCCCCGTCCTCATCGACCGCTTCCTCGCCGACGCCATCGAGGTCGATGTCGATGTCGTCGCCGACTTCGACGCCAACGGCGCCGGCCAGGCCGTGGTCTGCGGCGTCATGGAGCACATCGAGCAGGCCGGCGTCCACTCCGGCGACTCCTCCTGCATCGTGCCGCCCTTCTCCCTCCAGCAGGGCCTTGTCCGGCGCATCCGGCAGATCTGCCGCGAGCTGGCGCAGGAGCTCCGCGTCTGCGGCCTGATGAATGTCCAGCTCGCCGTGAAGGACGAGGAGGTCTACATCCTCGAGGTCAACCCCCGCGCCTCGCGCACCGCGCCGTTCGTGAGCAAGGCCAAGGGCGTCTCCTGGCCCTCCATCGCGGCCAAGGCCATGCTCGGGCGCACGCTCGAGGCCCAGGGCGTCTCCGAGCTGCCCGATGTCGGCTACTTCTCCGTGAAGGCGCCGGTGTTCCCGTTCAGCAAGTTCCCCGGCGTCGATGTCGCTCTCGGGCCCGAGATGCGCTCCACCGGCGAGGTCATGGGCATCGACCGCTCCCTCCCCGTCGCCTTCGCCAAGGCGATGTCCGGCGCCGGCGTCGAGCTGCCGGTCGAGGGGTCGGTCTTCATCAGCGTCCGCGACGCCGACAAGGCCCGCATCGTCGAGGTCGCGCGATCGCTCCGCTCCATGGGCTTCGGCGTCTACACCTCGCGCGGCACCGGCGAGCACCTGGCCCGCCACTCCGTCCGCACCACGATCCTTCAGAAGATCGCCGAGGGCGCCCGCCCCAATGTGCTGGACCTCATCGCCGACGGTCGCATCCACCTGGTCATCAACACGCCGACGCGCACCGGCTGGATGACCGACGAGGGCCGCATCCGCGCCACCGCCGTGCGCATGAATGTCCCCATGATCACCACCGCCACCGGCGCCCTGGCGGCCGTGCGCGCGATCGAGGCCCTCCGCGCCGGCGACTGGACCGTCGCCGCGCTGCAGGACTACGCCGTCGCCCTGGTCTGAAACTCAGCCGCCGCCCAGCAGCGCGCTGACGCGCAGCAGTTCCGCCACGCTCCAGGCCTGCGCCGGGCAGCCGTCCGGGCGCTGCGGGTCGCCTTCGGCGTCGTAGATCTCCGCAGCCTGGCCGATGCACGGGCCCTCGCCCCGCTCCAGCGCCCTCAGCAGCGGCGCCAGCGCGCGGCGCGCCTCCTCCGCCGCCGCGGTCGTCTTCCCCCCCGCCCGCCACACGCCCTCCGCGTACCCGCCCAGCAGCCAGGGCCACGCCGTGCCGTTGTGGTACGCCCGGTCGCGCTCGAACATCGAGCCCTCGTACCGCGCGACATACCCCGCCGAGCCCGGCGCCAGCGTCCGCAACCCGAAGGGCGTCAGCAGCGTCTCGCGCACCTTCGCCGTCACCGCGCGGCGTCGCTCGATCGACAGCGGCGAGCGCTCGAGCGACGCCGCGAACACCTGGTTCGGCCTCACCTCGTCGATCGGCGTCCATCCGCCAGATCCATCCGGCGCCAGCCGATCGCACAGGCAACCGATCTCCGGGCGCCAGAACAACCGATTGAAACTCGCGCTCGCCGCCTCCGCCCGCGCCAGCAGCACGCCGCTCTCCGCGCCCCCCACCAGCGCCGCCACGCCCCGCAGCCCGCTCACCCACAGCGCGTTGATCTCCACCGGCTTGCCGTTGCGCGGCGTGAAGACCACGCCGTCGCGCTTCGCGTCCATCCAGGTCAGCTGCGTCGTCTCGTCGCCCGCCGCCACCAGCCCGTCCGCCGGATCGACGCCGATGCCGAAGTCCGTGCCGGTCGTATATCGCTCGATCACCCCGCGGCACGCGTCCAGCAGCGCTTTGCCGATGAACTCCTTCCCCGCCGCGCCCGCCAGCTCGCACACCGCGTGCAGGAACCACATGGAAGCGTCCACCGTGCAGTAGTTCGGCGCCGTCGCGTCGTCCGTGAAGCAGTTGGGCAGGATGCCGCGGCGCGACAGCCCCGCGAACGCCTCCAGCAGCGCCCGCGCCTCCTCGTGCCGGCCCGTCGTGACGAGAAGCCCCGGCATCGAGATCATCGCGTCGCGCCCCCAGTCCGCAAACCACGGGTAGCCCGCAAGGATCGTGGACAGCGCCCGCCCCCCCACCGTGCGCGGCACGACGAAGTCGTCCGCCGCCTGCACCAGCGGGGGCGCGACCCGCGGGCACGCCCGCGAGATACGCCGTAGATGCGCCGTGCGTGCATCCGGCGCCGCGAGCAGGGCTCGCCCCTCGCCCGGATCCTCGCCCGCCGGCGCCACGCGCGCCGCGATCGCCAGCGCCAGCGCGCCGTCGGCGCCGGCGGTCGCCTCGAACCGCCCCGGCGTGAACAGGTCCTCGTCGCAGTCGTACCGGCGCTCCTGCTCGCGGTCGTAGCGGAACCCGGTCCACCAGTCCGGCTCGCGCACGAACAAGCCGCCATCCCTCCACAGGTGCAGGACCAGCCCGTCGCGCGCCACGATCACATGCCCCGGCCCCGCGCCGTCCGCGTGTGCCCGCACGACGCGCGTCTCAAACTCCGGTCCCCGGCGCAGCAGCGCGTGAAAGTCCCGCAGCGCCGCCAGCGGCTGCACCGCCAGCACGCTGCCCGGCGCCGCGCCGGTCACCGAGTACTCCAGCCGCACGCCGCCCACGCCCCACAGCGGGCGGACAGTGCGCACGACCCGCGCGCCGCCGACATCCCAGCGCCAGCGCACCGACGCGCCGTCCTCGACGAAGGGGTCCGACCGCTCGAACGAGGTCAGTCGCTCGAACCCTCTCGGATGCACCATCGCGTCGCCGAACCTGAAGCTGGACAGATCCATCGGCGCCGCGCCAGGAACGGTCAGCGTCTCGATCACCGTCGGCATCGCGTTGATCCGCCCCGCCGGAGGGCGCAGCGCCTGCACCAGCAGGCCGTGGTACCGGCGCGTCGCCGCGCCCAGCGCCGTGCCCATGCTGTACCCGCCGAGGCCGTCGGGCAGCAGCCATTCCCGGCGCAGCCACGCCGCGGCCTGGTCGACCCCGAACCTGAACTCGAACGGCTTGGCGCTGGGCGGCATCGAGCCGGCAGTATGACCAGCGACCGCGACGCCCGGGGATTCGCCCCCTGCTCGGGCGAACGAAATACGGACAGATTTGTCGTTGAAATTCCCCATGGCTTTCCTGTCAAGATGGGGTAATCTCGTGGTTATCGGGCCGGGGCCGTGGTTCGTACCGCGGCCTCATGCGTGGGTAGGAGCCCGTGACCTCCGGTCAGCAATCCTTCGTGGACATTCGGCGCTGGCCGGGCCACTCGGAAGGAGATCCCAATGCGTTGTCTCATTGGACTGGCCAGCGCGGTCGCCTGCGCCCTGTCCGTCTCGGTCTCGTCGGTGTTCGCGTGCGGCGCGCCGACACAACCGCCGCCGCCGCCGCCGGCGCCCCCGATCGTGTGCTGCGTCGTGATCGACTGGTTCATCAGGCCCAACGAGCCGGAATGCGAGTACATCCTCGTCCGCTACTTCCGCCAGGACGGCCTGCCGCTCTACCAGAGCAACCCCATGCCGCTGGCGCCGTCCCAGTTCTGCCTCTGCTCGTTGCCGCCGCTGCCGTCCGACCCCACCGGCGTCGGGCCGATGTCCGTTGGATTCCGCTTCGGCGCGCCCGGCACGCTCCCCTGCGACGGCCTTCCGAACAATGCGCCGGGCTACGGCCCGTTCCAGCAGGTCTCGGACCCGAATGTCCTTGCACAGGTGCGGGAGTTCAACTCGGCGTATGCCAAAGCGGCGGGCGACACCGTGCCGCAGAACGCGGCGCCGCAGGTCTTCGGCTTCGGCGGGCCCGGCACGATCCCGCCGGGCGTGGCGTGGGACATCTATCAGCTGATCAAGGTTCCGCGCGGCTATGACCCGCGGAACCTCTGCCCGTTCGCCGGCGCGATGGGCATCGTGGGCCTGTTCCTGGGCGACGCCGGCCTGGTGCTGGCCGAGCCGATCGCTCCCGGCCTGCCCCCGATCCCGATCCAGCAGTTTGCGCAGAACCCCGGGCAGAGCGCGTTCTACAAGTTCAAGTGGTACCCGGTCATCATCCCCCCGCCGTGCCCGCCCTGCCCCGGCGACATCAACGGGGACGGCCAGCGCGACTTCGCTGACCTCAACATCCTGCTCGGCGTCTTCAACATCCCCTGCCCATAACGCGGCCAGGGAACGATCACAGGCTTCTCGGACCGGCCGGAGCAGACTCCGGCCGGTCTTTTTTGCGCGATTTTCCGGCGAAGGCGCGATAAGCGGCGCCCCGTTTGCGACACAAGCAGTGAGACGGACATTGTTCGGGTTATCCAACTGCAGGCGCCCCCCCGACCGGGCCGATGTGTAGGCGACGGGAACGGGACGGGCGGCAAGGAGGCCAGCCGTGAGCGACAGCCAACTCCATCAGGCACGCGCCGACAAGGCGCTCGAGGACAGCCGGCGCATGTACGGCCGGATGCTCGCCGGATGGGCGACCGACGCGCTGACGCTGCGCCGCAAGGGCCTCGAGGTCCCGGGACGACGGGTGTACGGATCGAGCCTCCGGGTGCGCCGGGCCGCGTGAGCGACCGACGCGACAACCGTGCAGAGCGATCCAGTTCACCAGATTGCATTCCTTTTGACTGACGGATCGGGGAGCGAGCCATGGGCGGCATCAGCGCAAATGTCGGCATCTTCAGCGGCATCGACTCGGCGTCGCTGATCGATCAGCTTCTGCAGCTCGAGGCGCGGCCCAAGGTCCTCGCCCAGCAGCGGATCATCACGCTCAAGACCCAGCAGGCCGCCCTGCTGGACATCAACACCACGCTGCTGTCCCTCAAGACCGCCGCGGGGACCTTCCGCACCGCCAAGACCTTCCGCTCGGCCAAGGCCACCTCCTCGCACCCCGACATCCTCTCCGCCGTCGCCTCCACCAACGCGACGCCCGGAACCTACAACTTCACCGTCTCGCGCCTGGTCAGCACCGATCAGCGCATCTCCCAGGGCTTCACCGACCGGGATGTCAGCGGCCTGGGCCTGGACTCCATCACCCTCGAAGAGGGCGGCGGCCGCCTCGACAGCGAGACGACGCTCGCCTCCCTGCGGGGCGGCGAGGGCGTCCGGCGCGGCAAGATCCGCATCACCGACGGCGCCGGCGGCTCGGCCGTGATCGACCTGTCCACCGCCGTGACCATCAACGACGTGCTGGAGACGATCAACTCCACCACCGGCGTGGCCGTCACCGCCAGCGTCGACCCGACCAACGGCGACCGCCTCAAGATCGTGGACAACTCCGGCGGCGCCGGGCAGATCGTCATCGAGAACTCCTTCGGCTCCTCCACCGCCACCGACCTGGGCATCCAGACCAACGGCAGCGCGGGCTCGGTCACCGGCTCGGTCATCAACTACCTCAGCGGCGCCACGGCGCTGTCGCGCCTGAACGACGGCAACGGCGTCGCCATCCGCACCAGCGCCGTCACCGACCTGAAGATCACCTCGCGCGACGGCGTGGTCCACAACATCCGCCTCGGCGAGATCCTGGACTCCGAGGGCCAGGTCACGCAGACCGCGGCGACCACGCTCGAGGATGTCATCGAACGCATCGAGGCCCAGACCGGCGGCAAGGTCACGGCCGAGATCAACAACGACCGCCTGCGCCTGGTCGACACCACCGGCGCCACGGTCAGCGACCTGATTGTCGACGAGGCCGCCTCGGACCGGACGACCGCGAAGGACCTGGGCCTGCTCGGCTCCTCGGCCTCGGCGACGCTCGACGGCCGGCGCGTGATCGCGACCATCAACTCCACGCTGGCTTCCAATCTCAACGGCGGCGCCGGCGTGACCGCGGGCGCGATCAGCTTCCAGCAGCGCGACGGGACCTCCTTCGGCGTGAACATCACCGCCGGCATGTCGGTCAACGACGTCATCCAGGCCATCAACAACGCCGGCGGCGGCACGCTCACGGCGAGCCTCAACCGCGCGGGCAACGGCCTGAAGATCACCGACACCTCCACCGGCGGCGACCTGATCATCACCGATGTCATCGGGACGGCCGCGGCGAACCTCAACATCGAGACCTCCGGCGCCTCCAACGGCGAGGTGGACTCCGGCAACCTGCAGTCGCGCTACATCTCGGGCGCGACGCGCCTGTCCGACCTGAACGCCAAGACCGGCGTGGGCACGGGCTCGTTCCGCATCGTGGACTCCAACGGCGCGACCGCGACCATCACGATCGACAGCAAGATCAAGACGCTCGACGACCTCGTGGCGCTCATCAACAGCCGCCCGACCGAGATCACCGCGCGCATCAACGACAACGGCGACGGCCTGCTCCTCGAGGACGCCTCCGCCGGCGGCCAGGCGATCAAGGTCGAGGAGATCAGCGGCGGCGTGGCCAAGAAGCTGGGCATCCTGAAGACCTCCTCGGGCGTCGGCGCCGCGGACAATCTGATCGACGGCTCCTTCGAGAGGGTCATCGACCTCGACCCCACGGACACGCTGGACCAGGTCGTCACGAAGATCAACAACGCCGCGACCTTCGCCACGGCGTCGGTCATCAACGACGGCTCCTCCGGCTCGCCGTTCCGGCTGTCGTTCACCTCGAAGCACTCCGGCTCGGTCGGCCGCCTGACGATCGACAGCGGCGATGTCAACCTGGGCCTGTCCGCCCTGACGGTCGGGCGCGACGCCGTCGCGTTCTACGGCGCCGCCGACCCCGCGCAGGCCGTGCTCCTGACCAGCAGCACCAACACGCTCGACAATGTCATCAGCGGCGTGACCATCGACCTCAACTCCACCAGCAGTTCGTCGGTGGAGCTGGTCATCTCGCGCGACACCGCCGCGATCGAGACCGCCATCAAGGTGTTCGTGGAGTCGTTCAACGCGGTCTTCGCCCGCATCGACAAGTACGACACCTACGACCAGGAGACCAACAAGCGCGGCGCCCTGCTGGGCGACGCCTCGATCGAGCAGATCCGCCAGGGGCTCCTCGCCGCCGTTCAGGGCGAGCCGAAGAATGTCGACGGCCAGTTCACCCGCATGTTCCAGGTCGGCGTGAAGATCGGCTCCGGCGGCAAGCTGGAGTTCGACGCCGAGCGCTTCCGCAACGCCCTCGAGCAGGATCCCGAGTCCGTCGAGAACCTCTTCGCCGCGTTCGAGCAGGCCCCCACCGAGCCGGAGGTGCTGCTCACCGACGGCGACGGCAACCCGATCGCCACCACGCCCAGCACGACGACCACCTTCACGACCCTCGGCGTCGCCGAGATCATCAAGCAGCTCGCCGACTCGCTCTCCAACGCCTCGGACGGCCTCCTGACGCGGCGCAAGAACACGCTCGACGACCAGATCAAGCAGCAGGACGAGCGTATCGCCGGCTTCGACGAGTCCCTCGCCCGCAAGCGGGCCCGCCTCCAGGCCCAGTTCATCGCCATGGAGCGGGCCATCGCGTCCCTCCAGGGCCAGCAGTCGGCGCTGGGCTCCATCCAGAGCCTCGGCTGAACCCGGCTCAAGTCGCCCCGATAACAGGCCGATCCACACTCCCACGATGAGCTCTCAGGACAAAGCCAGCGCGTATCTCCGCAGCAAGGTCTTCTCCGCCAGCCCGGAGGAGCTTCGCCTGATGCTCCTGGACGGCGCCATCCGCTTCGCCCGACAGGGCGGCGAGGGCCTGGCCACCAGGAACTACGAGCTGTCCTTCAACGGGCTGTCCTCCTGCAAGAACATCCTGCTCGAGCTGGTGACTTCGATGAAGACCGAGGTCGCCCCCGAGCTGTGCGCCCGCATGCGTGGGCTCTACATGTTCATGTACAGCCGCCTCATCGACGCCAACCTCGAGAAGAACCCCGCGATCGTGGACGAAGTCATCCAGCTGCTCGAGTACGAGCGGGAGACCTGGGTCCTGGTCATGAAGCGCCTGGCCGAAGAGCGCGCCGCCGGGATCTCTATGGAGTCGGGCACGCCGATCCCCACGCCGGACGCCCCCTCGACCAGCCCGCGCCGCGTGCCGCTGTCGATCGAGGGCTGACGCCCGCCGGGCGCCTCAGCCCTTCATCAGGTCCACCAGCACATCCAGCCCGCGCTCCAGCGTGCGCTCGTCCGTCGCGAACGACAGGCGGAAGTGCGTGTCGCGCCGCGAGAACACCGAGCCGGGGATGATGAGCACGCCGCGCTCGATGGCTTTCTCCACGAACTGCCGGCCCGTCAGGCCCAGCCGCTCCGGCACGCGCGGGAAGGCGTAGAACGCGCCCGTGGGCGTGGCCAGCTCCGTCACGGCGCCGAGCCGCTCGACGACGCGGTCCCGCCGCTTCGCGTACGCGCTCACCAGGCCGCTGATGTCGGTGTCGAACGCCGCGATCGCGCCCCACTGCGCCATCGACGGCGCGCAGACATAGGTGTACTGCTGCATCTTGCTCATCTCCTCGATGAGCCGCTTGGGGCCCGCGGCGTATCCGATCCGCCAGCCGGTGGCGCCGTAGGTCTTGCCGAAGCCCCGCACCAGCAGCGCGCTCTCCCACGGACGCTCGCAGCCGGGCCGGGGCTTGCACGGCGAGGGCGCCTCGCCCTCGAACGGCGGGAACACGAAGCGATCATAAATCTCGTCGGAGATCAGCAGCGTGCCCCGCTCGCGGCACAGATCGTGCAGCGCGAACTGCTCGGCCTGCGTCATCGTCACGCCCGAGGGGTTGCCGGGCGAACAGTTCAGGACGAACCGCGTGCGATCGGTGAGGAGCGGCGCCGCGCGCTCCGCGGTGAGCTTGAAGTCCGGGTAGGTGTCGCACAACGCCGCGCGCCCGCCGAACAGCGTGGCCAGATTGGGATAGAGCACGAAATAGGGGTCCGGCGCGAGCATCTCGGCGCCCTCGCCCAGCATGGCCATCGCGGACAGGAACAGCGCCCCCGAGGTGCCGGAGGTCACCAGCACGCCGTACTCGCCACGGGGCCAGCCCAGCGTGGCCTCCAGGTGCGCCTCGATCCGCGCGCGGAGCTCCGGGATGCCCTGCGTCAGCGTGTAGCCGTTGCGGTCGAAGCGCACGGCGTCGATCACGGCGTTCTTGATCGCCTCGGGCACGGGAAAGTCCGGCTGGCCGATCGAGAGATTGATCGGGTCCTTGAGCTTCGCGCCCAGCTCGAACACGCGCCGGATGCCGGAGGCGTCGATCGAGCGGGCACGCGGGCTGAGCAGGCGGTCGATGTCCATGGCGGATTGAATGCCCTTGAAGCGTCCGAGGTCTCTCGGGCCGCGACGCAAAAACGAACGAAGGGCGGCGAGCCGCCCTCCGGGGAATCACACGGCGTCACGACGCGTCAGTGCGCGCCGCCGACCTTCGTCGAGGTCTTGGGCAGACCAAGAACCGGCTTCTTCTCGGCGTCGAAGCCCTTGGTCGCGGCGAGCTTCTCGAGGCGCTCGGTCCGCTTCATGACGGAGCGACGAGACTCGAGGCCGCCGGAAGTCTTGAGGCTGGGATGGATGCTCATGGTCGTCCTCGCTTCGATAGGTCAGGGCTGGTACTTCTCGGGGTAGACATCGTGGAAGTTCGTCGGCCCCTTCTGCTGGTCCTTGTATATCCGCCCGAGGCTCGTGATCCGCGCTCGCAGACCCGCCGCCTCGCCCCCACGCATCTCCTCGCGGGTGAACCCGCGCGTCGCCACCACCAGGCGGAGGGTGGGATTATCCGCGGGCGTCACCGCGGCGGCAACCCCGTTGGCCGAAAGGAATTCGGCCGCCCGGATCGCCTCCGGCTCGCGCAGACGAGCGCAGATGAAGTAGTTCAGCCCCGGCGCCCGGGGGTCCAGGCCCACCGCGGCGGAGGCCCGGCCCGCATCCGGCTGCGTCGTCGGCGATCCACCACCGGCCGGGCGAACCGGCGAGTTCACCGGGGGCTGGTTGGCTTGAGGGTTTACCCTCGATCCCAACTCGGCGAGGGGGTCCGCGACGGAATCCTCCAGCAGCGCCGCGGACTGGGCCCGGCGGTCGGCCAAGGCCTTGGAATTCGCCCGCGAGTGCCCGATGAAGAACCCCACGAACAGCAGGGCGATGCCCGCGGCGACCGCCAGGAACACATATCCCATCGGCACCCGGATGCTCCGCCCCGCTCCCGAGAAGATCTGCGGAGCCCCGGCGCCCGCCACCGGCGCCGACGGCTCGCGAGCAGGCCGGTCGCCATCGACAGGCACGCGGACCCGCGGCTTATCGCGGATCAACTCGTACAACGCTGGACCTCGGCGCGGGGGTGACATGCGCAGGCATTATCGCCGGGAAACCGAACGACCGCCAACCCGACGCTCAAACTCCCTGATTCGGGCCGGAGTCCCCGATGACCGAGGCCATCGCGATGCCGTCGGTATGGCTCAGTGACAGATGCCAAGACCGGACGCCGCGGGCCTCCGCGAGCGCCGCCAGTTTCCCTGAGAGCGCCAGGGTCGGCTCGCCAGAAGGGCGTTTCACCACCTCGGCCTCGGTCCAGGAGGCGTCCGCCCCCCAACCGACGCCCAGCGCCTTGAACGCGGCCTCCTTCGCCGCGAACCGCACCGCCAGGTGCTCGGCCCGGCGTCGACTCTCGGCGTTGTAAGCGGCCTCCCTGGGCGTAAAGCACCGCTCGAGGAAGCGATCGCCGTGCTCCTGCAGCAGCCGGGCGACGCGATCGACGCGGACGAGGTCAACACCATGGGCGACGACGGGCACGCCCCGATCCTAGGGAATCGGGGGCCGGGAGCGGGGATCCCGAGCCGGAAAGGGGGCTCCAGCCCCGGACCGGATCGGGCCGATATCAACCTGACCCATGCCCGCCGAGCTGCGCTCCATCCTGAAGCTGGAAGTCCCTGTGATTGTGCAGCTTGGGACACGGGCGATGACCGTGAACGAGGTCCTGTCTCTGGCCCCCGGCGCCATCATCCAGTTGCCCAAGACCGCCGACGAGGAACTGGAGATCCTGGTGAACAACAAGGCCATCGGCTCCGGCATCGCCGTGAAGGTCGGTGAGAACTTCGGGCTGAAGGTCGCCTACATCGGCGACATCCGGAAGCGCATCCAGGCCCTCGGCGGCGCCGTCCCCGCGCCCCGGGCCGAGGACGAGGCCGAGGTTCCCGAGGAAGCGGTCGTCGAAGAAGCCTGATCGGGCGCTCCGGCGCCATCCGCGATTCGCGCCCGCCACTTGAACGATCGGCCATGGGCCGTCAGGATGCGTGCATGCGCGGCGCTCCGCCGCGTCCAGCCCGCAAGGAGGCGTGACCATGTCCACCGCTCCCCCGACGATGCCGGACCCCGTAGCGAGCCGCGGGGCGCGGTACCGCGAGGTCACGGCCAGCGCGATCATCTTCGGGCTGCTCATCGGCATCGTCATCAACGCCGCCATCGCCTACGCGGGCCTGAAGATCGGCTTCACGATCGTCGGCTCGCCGATCGCGGCGGTGCTGGGCTTCGGCGTCCTGCGCGGCATCCTGCGCAAGGGCTCGATCCTCGAGGTCAACATCACGCAGACCGTCGGCTCCGCGGTGGACACGGTGAACTCGGGCATCATCTTCACCGTGCCCGTGCTGCTGCTGCTGGGCTACACGCTGTCCTGGTCCGATCCGAACTTCTGGGTGCTCACGGCCTCGTGCGTCGCGGGCGTGGTGCTGGGCGTGGCGTTCATCATTCCCTTGCGCAAGCAGATGATCGAGATCGACCGCCTGCGCTTCCCCTCCGGCACGGCGGTCGCCGCGATCCTCAAGAGCCCCGGCGCCGGCCCCAAGAAGGCGATCGTGCTGCTGAGCGGCATCGCGCTGGCCGCGATCATCCGGTTCCCGGTGGCGCTGCCGGCGCTGCGGTTCAACGCCGATGTCGGCGAGCTCGACCGGCTGGTCGAGACCGGCAAGATCGACGGGCAGACGCGCGACACGACGCTGGCGATCCAGTCGTGGATCGACGCGGGCGGGGCGCCGCAGGAAGCGATCGCGCTCGGCCACCTCTACAGCGACCTCAGCGAGGCCCGCGCCGAGGCGGGCAAGGATCCGTCGAACAAGGAGGCCGCGAATCTCGTGGCGCGGCTTGAGGCCGACGCCGCGATGGCCGCGGGCGCCTCGACGGATCCGCTGAATCCCAAGGCCTACATCGCCGCGTACGAGGCCTCGACCGGCGAGCGCAGCTGGGCGTCGCTCAAGTCGCGCAATGTCGGCTGGGCCACCAAGCCGCTCTGGGGCTACAGCGACCTGGGCTTCCGCTTGCCCGAGCGCAAGCTCGCGGACGGCTCGCTCGATCCG
The DNA here is from genome assembly GCA_938003595.1 of uncultured bacterium. GTDB lineage: Bacteria > Planctomycetota > Phycisphaerae > Phycisphaerales > UBA1924 > JACVCK01. The sequence continues at coordinate 340 of CALKYH010000278.1, read as the reverse complement.
GAGGTCGATCACGACGGCGACGGCCAGGCCGACCTCGTGCTCGACAACGAGCACTTCGACCTGGGCCGGCTGCTGGGCATCCCCTCGTACTTCTTCTTCGTGCTCGCGATCACGCCGCTGTCGCTGGGCGCGGGGTACCTGTCCGGCAAGCCCGGCCTGATGGTGCTCGCGGGCGGCGTGCTGGCGTACTTCCTGCTGAACCCGATCGCCTACCGGATGGGCTTCATCCCGCCGACCGTGGCGCCGCACGAGGTCCCGAATGTCGGGCGAATAGCCTTCAACCGCCCGCTGGGCATCGGCCTGCTGCTGGGCGGCGCCATGATGGGCGTGCTCTCCGCGC
>CALKYH010000277.1 GCA_938003595.1 uncultured bacterium | reverse complement strand
CTTCCCCGTCGCCGTGTGGGCGTGGAACGCGATGCTCGCCGCCGTCTGCGGCGACGCGATGATCTGGAAGCCCTCGCTCATGACCCCGCTCTGCGCGATCGCGATGACCCGCGTCGCCCACGAGGTCATGCGCGAGCAGACGGTCTTCCAGCCCAAGCACGGCAAGGCCGAGGACATCTTCTCCCTCGTGATCGGCGCCGACGACGAGGTCGGCGAGACCATGATCCGCGACAAGCGCCTGCCGCTCATCAGCGCCACCGGCTCGTGCCGCATGGGCCGCCATGTCGGCAAGGTCGTCGCCGAGCGCCTGGGCCGCTCGCTGCTGGAGCTGGGCGGCAACAACGCCATCATCCTCATGCCCGACGCCGACATGGCCCTCGCCGCACGCGCCGTGCTCTTCGGCGCCGTGGGCACCGCGGGCCAGCGCTGCACGACCACGCGCCGCCTGCTGTGCGTCGGCGGCGCCGAGAAGGCCGTCATGGACCAGCTGATCAAGGGTTACAAGTCCGTCCCCATCGGCGATCCGATGGCGTCCGGCACGCTCATGGGCCCGCTCATCAACCAGCGCTCGGTGGACGCCATGCGCTCCGCGATCGAGGCGGCCGTCAAGGACGGCTGCGAGGTCCTCGCCGGCGGCCTGCCGGGCCTCGAGAAGTTCAAGGGCAAGCCCGGCAACTTCGTCGAGCCGACCATCATCAAGGTGCCCAAGGGCAAGGTCCCCAAGATCACTCAGGAAGAGACCTTCGCCCCCATCCTCTACATCTTCAGCGTCGACACCATCGAGGACGCGATGGCGCTCCACAACGGCGTCGACCAGGGCCTGTCCTCCGCCATCTTCACCGACTCGATCCGCTCCGCCGAGCGCTTCCTCGCCGAGAACGGCTCCGACTGCGGCATCGCCAATGTCAACATCGGCACCTCCGGCGCCGAGATCGGCGGCGCCTTCGGCGGCGAGAAGGACACCGGCGGCGGCCGCGAATCCGGCTCCGACTCGTGGAAGGCCTACATGCGCCGCCAGACCTGCACCGTGAACTACGGGAAAGACCTGCCCCTGGCCCAAGGCATCCAGTTCGGCTGAACTGGCCTCGTACCCGTCCGATAGCCCGGCTCGGCGCCCCCCGAGGCCCCGGAGGCCGGAATCGGAATAGAACCCGCGCCCGCGCCATTGAGATTTCCGCAATCAGGGGCGATACTGGGTGAACCGGACCCCGGTCCGGGGAGTCCAACCCCGCACCTCACCGACCGGCGGGCCCATCGCCCGCCCCGACACACGACCCACGACCCGACCACCGGAGCCCAAGCCCATGAAGCACCTGACCCGACTCGGCGCCGTCTCGACCTCCCTGCTGCTCGCCCTCGCCGCTGGCGGCGGGCTCCTCGCGGGCGGCGCGATGCTCGCCACCGGCACAACCCCCTGCGAACTGCTCGCCGCGTGCGACACGGGCGCGAAGGCCACGACGGTCTCCGACACGAAGGCCACGACCGGCGCGTGCCCGATCTCCGGCGCCGCCGCGACCCACGCCCAGACTGTCGCGAACAAGGCCGAGTGCGCCGACGCCGCGAAGGCCGGCGCGACGACCGTCGCGAACAAGACCGAGAAGACCGACGACTGCTGCGCCCTGGGCTCCAAGGCCGCCGCGATCGCCGCCGCGAACACCACCAAGACCACCGAGTGCGCCGACGCCGCCAAGGCCCAGTGCCCCGACGCGGCGAAGGCCGCCGCGACCACCGTCGCGAACACGGCCGCCAAGGGCGACGACTGCTGCGCCGCCCAGGCGACCACCGTCGCCGCGAAGACCGGCGCCGAGTGCACGGACGCGGTGAAGGCGACGACCGTCGCCGCCGCGAAGACCGATGATTGCTGCGCCCCCGAGGCCATGGCCGTCGCCGCGAAGTCCGGCGCCCAGTGCACCGACGCCGTGAAGGCCACGCCCGCCGCGGCGACCACCGCCAAGGCCGATGACTGCTGCGCCGCCCAGGCGACCACCGTCGCCGCGAAGACCGAGACCTGCACGCAGACCGCCCCGTCTCGCCGCATGATCATGGCCGCCGGCCGCTTCCCGATCGCGGTCCCCGCCACCTTCGGCGTGTCGCAGAAGACCTCCTGCACCGACGGCGTGCAGGCCGCCACCGTCGCCAACGCCGAGTATGTCTGCTCGGGCGAGCCCGGCTGCGAGGACGCCGACGCCCCCGCCTGCTCCAAGGGCGAGGAGTGCCACAAGGCCACGACCGCTCAGGCCGAGCAGGTCCCCGCCGCCCCCGCCGGCGCCGGTTTCTGATCGTTCACCGATCCTGATGCTCACCCACGCCCCGCACCCGCGGGGCGTTTTCATGCGCACGGATCGCTCGCCTCGGGCACAATGCCCGCGATGGCCCTCTGGCTCCTCAAGACCGAACCCTCCACCTACTCCTGGGACGACCTTGTTCGCGAGAAGTCCACCGTCTGGGGCGGGGTTTCGAACAACGCGGCGCTGCTCCACCTGCGCGCCATGAAGAAGGGCGATGAAGCCCTCATCTACCACACCGGCGCCGAGAAGCAGGTCGTCGGCCTCGCGACCATCGCCAGGGGCCCGTACCCTGATCCCGACCTGGACCCGCCCGACCCCAAGCGAGTGGCGGTGGACATCAAGCCGAAGAAAAAAGCGAACACCCCGGCCTCGCTCGCGTCGATCAAGGCGGACAAGCGGTTCGCCGGGTTCGACCTGGTTCGCCAGTCACGGCTGTCCGTGATGCCCGTGCCCGAGGACCTGGGCACGCTGCTCCGCCGCATGACCGGCCTGTGACGCTCGACCGATTCCCCCGGCCTTTCCCGAGGACTGCATGCACCGAATCTCTCTGCTTCTGCCGATCCTGCTGACGCCCCTGCTCGCCGGCTGCGCCAGCGAACCCAAGGCCGAGGCGACACCGGCGCCGGCGTCGCAGCCGAGCCCCGTCACGCTCGCGACCTGGACGCCCGACGCCGCGGCCCGGGTGGTGACCGTGGATCGCCAGAGCGCCTTCACCGTGGTCGAGGCGAACCGCGACCTGTTCGTGCTGCGCACACGCGGCTACCTGGACGGCCGGCAGGTGGCGCAGGTGGTGTGGATCCTCTGCACGCCGCCGGCGCAGGATGGCCCTGCGCGCTATCCGATCTCGCTGGTGTCGCACGAGTTGGATTACAGCGGCCCCTCGCAGCGGGGCGGCGATCAGTGGCAGGACCCGCCGCCCGACGCGGGCCCGGGCACGGCGATCGGCTGGGCGATCATCGACCGCGACGGCCGGCCCCGCACGACGAACCCGATCAGCGGCGAGATCGAGATCCTGAGTCTCGACACCAACCGCGCCGGCATCTCGGTGCGCCTGGAGACCCGGGGCGTCGAGGATGTGCTGGTCTTCGAGGGCGAGTGCATGCGCATCGACCGCCCGCGCCCGATCGAGACGCCGGCGCTTGCGACGCGCTCCGGCCTGCCTCACCGAACGCCGGAGAAGGACGAGCCCGACAAGACCGACCCGGTCTGGCCGTGGAACGAGATCTTCAAGCCGTCCAACGCCGGGTTCACCGGCGAGGAGTGATCGCGAGCCGGCGTCCGCTCAGGCGGCGCACCGGGCGCCGAGCAGGCCGGCGCCCTGCAGCACGGCGCGCACGGCCGGGCTACGCCGACCCTCGGCGGAGTTGACCGCCTCCCACAGCGAGCGATCGTCCAGCAGGTTGGCGCCGGCGCCCTGCGCGAGCGCGATCGCGGCGCCCAGCGCATCGAGCTCGGCACGCTCCAGCGCGCCCGCGGCGCGGGCGGCCCCGGCGTGCAGACGCTCGGCCAGATCCTGCGCCGAGCAGGCGGCCAGATCGGCCGCGGCCAGGAGCGCCCCGAATGCGCAAGCGGTCGAGGCGACGCCGGCGAAGGCGCCGTCGGCGTTCTGGCGGTCCAGCAGGTCCGCGGCGATGGCGCGAACCTCGTCCGTCACCAGGTAGTTGATTTCGCAGGCCCGGCGGAGGGCCAGGGCGATGGCCCCGGCGGCGCCGGCGTCGGGCTCGGCGGCCAGCCGGTCCCGGAGCGGGCCATGGGCAGGAAGGCCGTTATGGGCCAGATCCTCGAGGAGGGCAGCCCAGGCGTTGCCTGAGGCATTGGGGCCGAGGGCAGTCCTCGAGGTCAGGCCGCGGCCGACGGAGCGGTGAAGCCGGCTGGGGGTCAGCATGGCGGTTCTCCTGCGGCTGGGCGGCCCCGGGAGTGGGGCAAGGCCCGGCCGTACGGAGAGCGTACACCATGTTTGGTGCCTGTCAAGTGATCTGTGCTGATTTTGTTCGGGCCGTACGGGATCCTATCAGGATCGCCTACTTGGGGGCCTCGGCGTAGCGCTTGATGCAGGAGGCGACCTCGGCGGTGGCGTCCGCCGCGCCCGACCAGCCGATGGTCTCGACGGCCACGCCCTCGAGCTGCTTGTAGGTCGCGAAGAAGTGCTCCACCTCGTACAGGAAGTGATGGGGCACACGGGTGAGGTCGCGGTACTCGGAGAACAGCGGGTCGGTGTTCGGCACGCCGAAGACCTTGAAGTCGTTGTCGCCGTTGTCGCGCATCCGGAAGAGCCCGAGCACCCGCGTCTCGATGAGGCAACCGGAGAAGGTCGGCTCGTTCACCATGACGAGGATGTCGAGGGGGTCGCCGTCCTCGGCGAGGGTCTGGGGGATGTAGCCGTAGTCCCCGGGATAGTGCGCCGCGGAGTAGAGGTAGCGGTCGAACTTCACAACGCCGTACTTCTTGTCGATCTCGAACTTGGTCCGCCGGCCCTTGGGGATCTCGATGATGGCGTTGACCACCTCGGGGATGTTGGTGCCTGGGGGAATGCCGTCGAACACGTTGCGGAAGGGCATGAGGGGTTGTCTTTCGAGTGGTGGCGGGTGACGAGCCAGAGCGTAGCGGTGGGGGGCGGGCGGCGCCGCGCCGCCCACGGGCGGGGTACCCTTCTCCTGTCCGCCGCCCCATTGGAGCCCAGATCATGCCGCGATCGCCCCTCACCGTCGTCCTGCTCGTCGTGGCCGGGCACAGCGCGGCCGTTGCACCCGCCGGCGCCACGCCGCCGGCCGAGCCCGCCGCCATGACCCAGACCGAGACTCACGCGTTGGAAGCCGACTGGAACGCCTGGCACGCCGAGCGGATCGAGCGCCTCTCGGCCGAGGATGGCTGGTTGACGCTGGTCGGCCTGGATTTCCTCGACGAGGGCAAGACCACCATCGGCGCCGGGGAGAAGGCCGACCTGCGCTACGAGGGGCTCGGCGTCGACCTCGCGGGGACCTTTACGAAGAGCGGCGACACCGTGCGCTTCGTCGCGGCGCCGGGCGCGGCCATGACCATGAACGGCATGCCGGTGGACAGCGTCACGCTCACCGAGGACCAGGGGCCCGAGTCCTACCTGCGCAGCGGCACGGTGTCGGTGGCGCTGGTCCGGCGCAACGACGCCCTGGCGCTGCGCGTGCGCGACAACGCCAGCCCGGTGCGCCTGCACTTCAAGGGGGTCGAGCGCTACGCGTTCGACCCGGCGCTGCGCGTGACCGCGCGCATCGAGCGCCACGAGAAGGGCGAGACCATGGCGGTCACGAATGTCCTGGGCTACACCGCGGATGCGCCGCGCGACGCGACGCTGGTGTTCGACCTCGACGGGCAGGAGCGCCGCCTCGACGCCCAAGGGACTTTCGACAGCCTGTTCGTGGTCTTCGGCGACACGACCAACGGCGCCGAGACCCACGGCGGCGGCCGCTTCCTGTACGTGAAGATCGACGAGGGCGACACGGCCATCGTGGACTTCAACCGCGCCTACAACCCGCCCTGCGCCTTCACGGCCTACTCCACCTGCGAGCTGCCCACCGCCAACAACCGCCTGCCGATCCCGATCCGGGCCGGCGAGAAGGCGGTCAAGTCGAGCGAGCAGTAAGCCGGCGCGAGCCTCATCCTTCCTTCGGAACCCGGAGCGCGAGCGACGGGCCCCGGGCGCAGACATCCGACCGGGCTCGATCGATCAAGACGCGCACAAGGCCCCGCGCTTGCGCTTGGGGTTCTGGCAGGATTTGAGGGAGGGGCTCAGCAGGGCTGATTGAATGCGCCGAGCAGCAGGTTCAGGTCGGCGAAGTTCACCACGCCGTTGCCGTCGATGTCGCCGGAGAAGCCCAGCCCCAGCGCCTGGTACTGGTCGAGCAGGATGTTCAGGTCGCTGAAATCCACGGCGCCGTCGGCGTTCAGGTCCGACAGGCAGATCTGCTCGCACTCGCCGCAGAAGAAGGTCGCGGCGGCGACGGGTGAGAGCGCGACGCCGCCGGGCGCAGCGCTGTCCTGCACGCGCCACTGGAAGTAGCGCGTCTGGCCCTCGAGCAGGGCGTCCGCGGGGATCGGGTAGTGGAAGGTCGCGTAGCCCGTGCCCGGCGTCGTGCCCTGCGTGGAGATCGGCCCGACAAGCGTCTCGGTCGAGAGCACGCCGTTGACCGGCGGATTGTTCGACACGGCCATGAAGGCGTGCGTCCCGGGGAGCGCGTCGTCGAGGCCCAGGCGGAAGGCGTCGGAGCCGATGGCCGCGGGGTCCTGGGCGATCATGAAGGGCGTGAAGCCGCCGGCGCCGGCGACGCCGTTGCCGAGCAACTGGGGGCGCGTCTCGGGGCGCTCGATGGCCAGCACGGGTCGGTCGAAGGGGAACAGCCCGTCGCGCACGCGCGGGTCGGTCAGGCCGTTGCGGATGAAGTCGATGAGGTTCGTGCGCGCCGTGCCGGTGATGACCACGGGCAGGAAGGTGTCGATGTTGTCCTGGAACTGCTGCGAGGGGTCGGCGTAGAAGTCCAGCACCTGCTCGAGCGTGGTGAACTGGCCGTTGTGCATGAAGTCCGGCTTGATGCCCGCGTTCCGGAGCGTCGGCGGCTTGAAGCGACCGCGCTCGAAGAGGTTGCCCGTGAACTCCATGCGCCCAGCGTCTTCCTGCCAGGGCCGGATGCCGATGTTGAAGAAGTCCGGGAAGGTGAACAGCGGCGTGGTGTGGCAGTTGTTGCAGGCCGACGCGTTGAAGGTGGCGCGCCCGGAGGCCTGCGCCGGCGTCAGCTGGTTCAGGTCGAACGGCGAGCGGTTGGGCACGAGCGTGCGCTGGTAGGTGGCCAGGGCGAACGCGATCCGGGCCGCGGTGATGTCCGGGTCGCCGAAGGCGTCCTTGAACAGCTTGGGATAGGTCGGGTTCGTCGAGAGCGTGGCTTGCAGGTCGGGCGGGATGTTGGCGGCCAGCGCCAGCGGGCGATCGCGCCGGATCTTGTGCGCGATCGCGCCCCAGTCGCGGCCCTCGTGGGCCATCTCGACATCAGAGTTCGGCGGCTGGACCGCCTGGCTCTCGAGGGCGCCGCCGGTCGGGATCAGCGTCGCGCCGCTGTCGGGATCGACGAAGCTGGTCCGCGCGCGGCCGTCCCAGAACAGGAACTGCTGGTACGCCGCCATGATCGGCGAGTTGGACGAGCGGCGCGTGACCTGCGGCTGCAGGAAGAAGATGCTGTCCGGCTGGTAGTCGCCGTTGGCGTCCGAGCGGATGAGGCCGACGGAGCCGCGCTTGTCGTCGGCGGTGCCGAAGACGCCGTCGGGCCCGGGGTGGATCGCCGTCATGCGCGGATCGCTGCCGCTGGAGGTCGGGAGGTGGCAGGTGCCGCAGGAGACCGTGTTGTCGGAGGAGAGCTGCTCGTCCCAGAACAGGATCTTGCCGAGCACACGCTTGGGCTCGGTGATCGGGTTCTGCGGCGGCACGGGGACCGGCCCGAGCTGTGCGATCGCGGGGCGCGCGGCCAGCAGGACAAGCATCAGGGCGGCGCTGCGACGCATGCGGTCGATCTCCTTCTTCGCGGACGGAGAGCAGGCGGGAACCGCTCAACAATTGGACGACATCGTCCGCTTGTCAAGAGACTCTGCGGACCCTCCATTATGGCACAGGATCGCGGCCGGACCTCAACAGGGCTGATTGAAAGCGCCCAGAAGCAGGTTCAGGTCCGCGAAATCCACATCGCCGTCGCCGTCGAGGTCCCCGGAGGCCCCGATTCCGGCGGACAGGTACTGCCCGAGAAGGATGTTCAGGTCCGTGAATCCCACCAGGCCGTCGGCGTCGATGTCCGTCAGGCAGAGCGCCTCGCACTGGCCGCAGAAGAAGGTCGCCGCGGCGACGGGCGAGAGCGCCACGCCCCCGGGCGCCGATGGATCGGCGACGCGCCACTGGAAGAACAGCGTTGCGCCGTCGAGCGCGGGGTCGGCGGCGATGGGATGGTGATAGGTGGCGAACCCCGAGCCGGCGCCGCCACCCTGCACGGTGAACGGCCCGACCAGGTTCGCCGCGCTGATCTGGCCCTGCACCGGCGGGACGCTGGACACCGCTATGAACGCCTGCGCGCCCGCGAGCGCATCGTCGAGGCCGAGACAGAACTCGTCGGAGCCGATCGCGCTGGGCGACAGCGCGATCATCCGCGGGGTGAACCCGCCGGTCCCCGGCGCGCCCGCGCCCAGCAGCGCCGGCCTCGTGCCCGGGCGCTCGCCGGCGAGGGTGGGCTTGTCGAAGGGGAACACCCCGTCGCGCACCCGCGGATCGGTCAGGCCGTTCTGGATGAAGTCGATGAGGTTGGCGCGCGCCGGCCCGGGGATCGCAAGCGGCAGCGCCGGGTCGCGGTTGTCCGGGAAGCCCACCTGCCCGTTGATCCCGGCGTAGAAGTCCAGCACCTGGTTCAGCGTGGTGAGCCGGCCGTTGTGCATGAAGTTGGGCTTGAGCCCCACATTGCGCAGCGAGGGCACCTTGAAGCGCCCGCGATCGCCGAAGATGCCCGTGACCTCCATGCGCCCGGAGTCCTCCTGCCAGGGGCGCAGGCCGATGTTGCGGAAGCCGTTGTTCGTGAACAGCGGGCCGCCGTGGCAGATGGCGCAGCCGACGTTGACGAAGGTGTTCCGCCCGTTGGCCTGCTGGGGCGTGAGCTGGTTCAGGTCCACCGGCGCCTGGTTCGGCACGAGCGTGCGCTGGTAGGTCGCCAGCGCGAAGGCGATGCGCGCCGAAGTGATCTCGCTGTCGCCGAAGGCGGCGCGGAAGAGCATGGGGTAGGTCGGGTTCGCCGCGAGGATCGCGGTCAGATCGGCGGGGATGTTCGTCGCCAGCGCGAGGGGCGTCTCGCGCCGGATCTTGTGAACGATGAGGTCCCAGTCGCGGCCCTCGTGGCCCATCTCGATATCGGACACCGGCGGGCCGACCGCCTGACTCTCGAGCGCGCCGCCTAGCGGAATCAGCGTCTGGTTGGTCTGCGGGTCCACGAACGCGCCCGACGCGCGCCCGTCCCAGAACAGCAGCGGCGCATAGGCGGCCATGATGATCGAGTTCGCCGCGCGGCGCGTGACCTGGCGCTCGAGGAAGAACACCGGGTCGGGCTCGAACTCGTGCTCGTCGTCGGCGCGCACCAGGCCGAAGGAGCCCACGACATCGTCGGCGGTGTTGAGGACGCCGTCGGGGCCGGGGTGGCGTGCGGCCGTGCGGGGGTCCACGCCGGCGGCGCTGGGGATGTGGCAGGTGCCGCAGGCCGTGGTGTTGTCGGAAGACAGCTGCTCATCCCAGAACAGGACCTTGCCCAGGGCGCGCTTGGCCTCGGTGACGGGGTTCTGGGGCGGCGCGGGGGGGGGCAGCAGGGCCTGGGCGAAGGCGGAGTTGGCGAGACAGGCGGCGGCGAGGACGGCGCGGAGACGCATCGGCATTGGCTCCCTCGATGGGCGCGATCCGGCGATGCGCCGGGCCGCGTGGCTGGATCGGGGAGATCAACGGTCGGGAGCCGGGCGTATTGCCCCCGAGCTCAGGCGCCGTCGGGGCAGGGCATGTTGAAGGCCGAGAGGATCAGGTTCAGGTCGGCGAAGTCCACATCGCCGTCCTCATCGATGTCCCCCGTCAGGCCCTGTCCGGTCTGATTGAACTCGCCCAGCACGAGATTGAGGTCGGCGAAACCGATCTCGCCATCGAGGGAGATGTCCGGCGGGCAGCCCAGGTCCTCGATCGTGTAGTCGTTGACGACCACGAACTCGCCGGCGGGCGAGACGGTCTGGAAAGTCAGGTCGATCAGGTCGCCCGGATTCATCTGCACGATGTGGAGGGGGCCTGCGCCGTTGTTGAGGACGAACGGGTTGGCGCTCGACCACGCGTCGCCGCTGGAGAGCGGCGCGGTGACCAGCGTGGCCTCGTTGCGGCGGACCAAGACCGTGACCGAGCGCCCGATGTCGCGGCCCATCCACACCTCGCCCCGCACACGGATGTAGCAGCGGTAGGGGGCCGCCCAGCGCATCGTGCCCTGACCGTTCACGCCGCCGTTCGCGGCGTCCCAGGAGTGCATCACGGTGTCGCCAAGCCCGAAGTCGCAGGCGAACTGCTCGGAGCCGTTGCTCAGGAAGAAGAACGGCAGCCGGTTGTTCCCGTTCTCGGATCGGGCCCAGCCCGGCTGGGGCTGCGACCAGCCGCCCAGCGACGACTGCCACGAGTCGACATGCGGCAGCGGCTGGTTGCCCTCCACGAGCGACCAGGGGCCGTTGGGATTCTGCGTCTCCGACCAGTCGGCGCGGATGTCCCAGACCGTCGCCGCCGAACCGATCTCCGAGGCGCCGAGCAGCGCAACGACAAGAACGAATGGGCGCATGGTGTGCCTCTCTCGCGGCGGTTGACGCCGCGCGGTCAGGATACCGCGCGCCCGGATCGGCTCCAAGAGAAAAGCGCGCTGAGTCGGCCGGGTAATCGGGCCGGGGGGGCTACTTGGCGAGCTCGAAGGCGATGACCAGGGCGTCCAGGATGCCGATGATCGCGGCGCCGGCGATGACGCCCGCGCAGATCGGCTCCGAGGAACCGACCCAGATCTTGTAGCCGTTGGTCTCCGGGTTCTTGTAGATGCGGGCCGCGAGCCAGAAGATGAACGAGCCCAGGAACATCGCGAAGCAGGTCTGGAAGGGGATCACGAAGGCCAGGCCGATCGCGACCGGCGAGAGGGGGAACCGCTGCTTGGTGGCGATGCGGATGATCTCCAGCAGCAGGCCGACGATGGCGCCGCCGATGGCGATGGTCTTGGCCGAGGCGGGCAGCGTGTCGATGCCCTGCGTCAGGATCTCGGCGACGCCGGTCCACACGGACACGGCGGGCATGGGGAAGGCCTCGGTCTGCAGGCCGTCGATGCCCTTCTGCATGAAGAGAAGGTTGAACAGCGGCACCGCGGCCAGGCCGCCCGCCATGATGCCGATGACATGGCCGATCGCCTGCTGGCGCGGCTTGGCGCCCAGCATGTAGCCGGGCTTGATGTCCATGAGCAGGTTGGAGGCGTTGGAGGAGACCTCGGCCGTGATCGCGGCGGAGGCGATGTTCGTCTGGATGTTCTTCGGGGCGATCACGCCGTAGGTCAGCTGCGTCAGCTTGCCCAGCGCGCCGGTGGGGGTGATGGCCGTCAGCGCGGTCGAGTTCACGCCGATGAGCGTGAAGATGAACACCAGCGGGATCGCGATCAGGCCGTGCAGGTAGCTCACGCCGAAGAACTCGTGCGCCATGTAGACGATCACGGCGCCGAGGATCGGGATGCCGATGACGAATACGCGCATCGGCAGCTCGATGTCCTTTAGCACATCGCTCTTGTCCTTGTTCTTGCCCAGCAGCGGCCCGAAGGCGCTGAGGATGACCTGCGGCTTGGCCAGGAACGCCAGCAGCGAGGCGACCGTCATCATCGTCACGCCGCACCACAGGCCCCAGGTGGTGATGGCGCGGAAGCCGTAGGTCGTTGTGCCGTCGTCCTGGACGGCGCCGACGATGTCGCCCGTGCCGATCGCCCACGGCGCCAGGATCGCGTAGCTGAGCACGGCGCCGATGAGCAGCGACACGCCCGTGCGGATGCCCATCAGGCCGCCGGCGCCGATCATCGCCAGGTCGATCTCCGGTCGGATGGTCAGCTGGGGCAGCGGCACGCCGCCGAGGGTCGGCATCGGCGCCCAGCCCTTCTCCACCATCCAGTAGTAGGGTCGGTCGAAGAACTCCCAGAAGGTCCAGGGCTCCTTGACGCCGAACCAGCCCTGCACCCACTCCTGGATCCCGTGGGCCTGCAGGAACTTGATCCCGCCCGCGAAGAGCGCGGCGAAGGCCAGCAGCTTGGCCTTGAAGATGCCGATCGACGCGTCGCCCTCGTGCAGCGTGTCCATCACCACGCCGCAGGCCCGGCCCTCGGGGAACGGGTGCTGCTCGTCGTTGATGAACCGCTTTTTGAGCGGGAACGCGAACAGCACGCCCAGCAACGCGACGACCACGATCCACGGGAAGATCACGCCCCAGCCCAGCGGCTTGCCGGTGACGATCATGTACGCCGGCAGCGACGAGATCAGCGGCGCCGTCATGTAGCCCGCGGCGGTCGCGATCGACTGCATGCAGTTGTTCTCGAGGAGCGTGAACTCCTTGCCCAGCCCGATCTGCGCCAGGACCTTGTAGAACGCGAAGGCCAGGATGACCGAGGTGATGCCCACCCCCAGCGTCCAGCCCGTCTTGGCGCCGACATACAGGTTCGTCGCCGACAGGATCCCGCCCAGCAGGAACCCGGTGATCGCCGAGCGCAGCGTGAGCTGCGGCATGTCGCCCTTGAACACATTCTCCAGCCACCAGCGGTCCTTCTGCTCGAGGGTCCAGGTCCGCACTTGTTCGTCGTTGAGTTGCTGGAGCGACATGGGCCGGGGTTTCCTTCAGTGGGCGTGGCGGCGAGGCGCAATGGCGCCGCCAGCGTACGGATATGTGCCCGCGGGTCAAGAGGTTGCGGACCGGGAGCCGACTACCGCAGCGCCTCGGGCGCGCGGGTGCGATCGTTCCGGAGATTCCCCGTGTTCACCGTCTCGCCCGGCTCGAACAGGAGGATGTGGCACTCCGACGCGGCGCTGGGGCAGTGCTCCACCCCGCGCGGGATGACGACGAACTCGCCCTCGCGGACCTCGATGTCCGTGTGGGGCGGGCGCAGCCGCATGGTGAAGGCGCCCTTGACCACCAGGAACATCTCGTCCTCGCGCTCGTGGTGGTGCCAGACGAATTCGCCCTCGATCTTCACGAGCTTCACGACGCAGCCGTTGACCGACCCCGCCAGGCGCGGCGCCCAGCGCTCCTCGAACGAGGCCATCGCCTCCGCCACGTTGACCTTGCGGATGGCTCCGCTCATCGCGGCGCCCCCGGGCTGATGACCGACGCCGGACGCACCTGATGCGCCGAGGACAGCGCCTCGAACCCCGGGGCGTCGCCCCCGTCGTTGAAGTAGTCCATGATCCACTTCAGGTCGCCGCGCCGGAACAGGCGGCAGAACGCCTCGACCGCCTCCGGGGCGTAGCGCGTGCCCACGCCCTTGTGCAGCTCCTCGAGCGCCCGCTCGCCCGCCCCCGCGCCGACATCGGCGCGGTACGGCCGAATGCTGGTGAGCGCGTCGAAAGTGTCGATGACCGAGAAGAACCGGGCGCCGATGGGGATCTTGTCCCCCGCGACGCCGTCGGGGTAGCCCTTGCCGTCGATGCGCTCGTGGTGCCAGCGGACCAGGTTCAGCGCGATCTGATCGTCCACGCCCAGCGCCAGCAGGCGCTCGTGCCCCTTCACGGGGTGCGTCTTGATGATCGCGAACTCCTCGTCGGTGAGCTTGCCCGGCTTCATGAGCACCGCGTCGGGGATGTCCAGCTTGCCGATGTCGTGCAGCGACGCCGCGACGCCGATGCGGTTGACCTGCTCGTGCGTGAGCCCGAACTCCTCCGACAGCAGGCGCGCGTAGAGCGTGACGCGCCAGGTGTGGGCCGCGGTCAGGCCGTCCTTGCGTTCAAGGGCCCGGACATACGGCAGCGCGAGCGCGAAATCGACGGGCGTGCCGAGGACCGGCGCCTCGCCCAGGCCGTGCTCGCGGGCGATCTGTCGGATGCGGCTCGAGGTTCCGTCGTCGGGCATGGCGCAGTATAGGAGCGGGCCGGCCGCGCCCCGGGCCGCTAGAGGAGGCGCACGAGCAGCAGGGTCTGGTCGTCCAGCTGCTCCTTCGAGAAGCCCCGCACGGCGCCGAACAGGGCCTCGGCGATCGCCGAGAGCGACTCGGCGCGACGGGAGGATGCGATCTCGCCCAGCCGACGGTGGCCGAACTGGGCGCCCGAGTCGTCCGCGGCCTCGGTCAGCCCGTCCGTGTACAGCACGAGCAGGTCGCCGGGGGCGCCGTCGATCGCGAAGGACGCGTACCGCTCCTCGTCGCTCAGCGCCAGCGGCAGATGGTCGTTGGGCAGCTCCCGGACGGCGCCCGCGCCGTCGATGTGCAGGATCGGCGGGTGCCCGGCGAGCGCGCCGATGACGCGACGACCTGCGCCGGGAGCGGAGGCGCCCTCGATCCGCAGCGCCGCGAGCGTCGCGAACATGCCGGGCGCCACCACCGAGCCCAGAACCTCGTTCACGGCGCCGAGCGTGCGCCCCAGATCATCTCCGGCGTCCGCGGATCGGAGCAGCTCCGACCGCAGCGCGGCCTTGAGCATCCCCATGACCACGCCCGCGCGCACGCCGTGCCCGGACACATCGGCCAGGATCAGGTCCAGCCGGTCGCCGCGGCGCACGGCGTCGATCAGGTCGCCGCCCATCTCGCTGCTGGCGAAGGACCGCGCGTGCACGCGCACGCCGGGCAGCTCGAGATCGATCGGCGGCACCAGTGACTCATGGATGCGCTGGGCCAGGTCCAGCTCCGCGCGCATGCGGATCTTCTGGGTGACCTCGTTCTGCACGAACGCCACGAAACACACATAGCCGCCGATGATCAGCAGCGACGAGCCGATCACGACGACCAGCGCCGCGCCGCTCCGGGGAGAGACGGCCTCGACATAGCCGCGCGAGAACACGAACCACATCATCCCGGTGGAGACGACCGCCGAGAAGACGACCGCGACCGGGATCAGCCGGCGGCTCCACATGAACGACAGCGCCCAGAGCACGGCCGTCACGCCGCTGTGCATCGGCATGAGCGCCGCGAGCCACAGCGGGCGCAGCGGCACGAATCCGGTGAAGGTCATCACCCCGCCCAGCCCGGCGAAGGTGGTGAAGATGCCCAGCATGAGCAGCAGCTTCGCGCGCAACGAAATGGCGCGGAAGAACTCGCGGCGGGACGGGTGCGGCGCGGGCATGGCGACCAGCGTAGCGGCCCTGTGCGCGGCCTACCGCTTGCCCAGCAGCCGCTGCATCCCCTCGTGCGTCTCGCGCGCCGCGCCGGTCAGGCGGTCGGCCTGCTCGTCGGCGTGGTAGCTGGAGCGCACCATCGGGCCGCTCTCGACCACCTTGAACCCGCGCGCCAGACCCTGCTCGCGGTAGCGTTCGAAGGTCTCGGGCGTCACCCAGCGGTCGATCGGCAGGTGGTTGCGCGTCGGCTGCAGGTACTGGCCGATCGTCAGGATGTCGGTGTCGGCCCGCTCGCGCAGGTCGTCCATCAGCTCCAGCACCTCGTCGTCGCGCTCGCCGATGCCGACCATGATCCCGGTCTTGGTCACCAGCCCCGCGTCCTTGCAGCGCCGGAGCAGCTCGACCGAACGGTCGAACTTCGCCTGCGGCCGCACCGCCGGGTACATGCGGGGCACCGTCTCGAGATTGTGATTCAGGATCTCCGGCCGGGCGTCGATCACGACCTGCAGGGCATCCCAGTTGCCTTCCAAGTCCGGGATCAGGACCTCGATCGACATCTCGGGGCAGGCCTCCCGGGACCGCAGGATCGTGTCCGCCCAGACCGCGGCGCCCCCATCCTTCAATTCATCCCGGTTCACGCTCGTGATGACCACATGCTTCAGGCCCATCAGGGCCAGAGACTCGGCCACTCGGCGGGGCTCATCGGTGTCGAGGATGGCGGGGCGGCCCGTCTTCACATTGCAGAAGCCGCAGGACCGGGTGCAGGTGTCGCCCAGGATCATGATCGTGGCGACGCCCCTGGCCCAGCACTCGCCCATGTTGGGGCAGCCGGCCTCCTCGCACACAGTGTGCAAGTTGTGCTCCGACATAATGTTGCGCAACCGGGTGTAGCCGGGCCCGCCGGGCAGCTTGGCGCGGAGCCAGTCGGGCTTGCGCTTGGGGGTCAGGCGGTTGGGGCTCTCGCCGGCGGTCGGGGCGTTGTTCAGGACCAGCCCCGTCAGCGACAGCAGGGGCTTCCCGGCGGACTTCAGCGGGTCGCCGCCCAGGGGCCGGGGGTGGCGCGCCAGCGTCCGCTGCAGGGCCGCGGGATCCTGTGGAGCGGCGTTCGGCGTCGGGTTGGCGGGCGTGGTGGGCGTCATCCGGGGGCTAGTGTAGACCTTCTGATCGAGAGCCCGAACCCCCGCGGACGGGGCGTAGTAGAGGATGGAGCCGGGTGGGGCGGCGGGTCGATTGCCCAAAAAGGGGCCTTGGCCGTTCAACGGAGGGAGGGTCGTCGGTCGATCAGACGATGTAAGAATTGGCGGTTTGGGGACTATGGATGACCCCCGGCCGCGTTGACAGTCGGTCCGTGGGTGTTAGGTTGTGCGTCCAGCGGGGTTTACGCTGGGCGTTCAGGAGTCTGATGGACAAAGAACGGCGTGGAGACGCCGGAGCGCGCCGGAACGGGAGCCCCTCGGTCGAGGGGAACGGAGAAGGTCCCGTCGAGGCGGATCTGCTTTCAGAGAAGGAGCAGGCAGTGAGTCAGCGAGCCGGGCGGCGCCGCCCTCAAGTGCGTTGGGTTGTCGGACGCGGTCGGATGATCGCGGCGGCGGGTCTCTCGCTGTGCGCGGCGATCTCGCTGTCGACGGCTGGTTGCTCCAGCCTCGGCGCCGAGAACGACTCCTGGCTGTGGGACCCCAGCGTCGTCGGTCGCTGGGAGCAGACGCCCACGGTGGTCCCCATCCTCGAGCGCATCGATGTGATCGAGCGTGAGGAGGGCGACTTCATCGAGATCACCCAGGTCACCCCCGACGACCTGATCCCGCTGGTGTCCGACTACATCGTCGGCCCCGGCGATCAGATGCGGATCGAGATCTACGACTTCATCGCCGTGGGCCAGCCCGCGATCTACGACCGGGTCGTGGACACGCAGGGCATGGTGGACCTCCCGCAGCTGGGCCGCCTGCGCGTGCAGGGCCTGACCGCCGAGGAGATCCGGCGCCTGATCGGCCAGGAGATCGTGCAGGCCGGCCTGATGCGCGAGCCCCCGCTGGTGGCCGTCACCATGTCGGGCCAGCGCCAGGCGACCTTCTCGGTGTTCGGCTCCATCGCCGGCGTCGGTCGGTACTTCATCCCCACCCCCGACTATCGACTGCTCGAGGCCCTGACCGAGGCGGGCGGCATCTCGCCGACCATCCGCAAGGTGCAGGTCATCCGGCAGGTCTCGCTCACGGAAGAGGCCGGCGCGCAGCGCCCGGCCATCACCCCGGGCAGCCCCAATCAGAGGCCCTCCGGCGAGAAGGGCCGCAGCCTCGAGGACCTTCTCAAGGAGCTGGGCGACAGCCCCTCCCCGGGCGCGCTCGGCGGCGATGAGCCGGTCGGGCTCGCCGTGTTCTCGCAGGACAGCGGCGCACAGCCGCCCGTCGAGGAGCCCCCGATCGACCTGATCGAGCCCAGCGGCTCGTCGCAGCAGTCGCGCACCGAGCCGGTGAAGACGCCGGGCCAGGGCTCGTGGATGTACCTCAACGGGCGCTGGGTGCAGGTGACGCAGACGGGCAAGTCCGCCCCGAGCGAGTCGGGCGCGACGGACGACGGTCCCCGCCTGGTGACGCAGCGCATCATCGAGGTGCCCACCGGCCCGCTGCTCAAGGGCGCCGCGCAGTACAACATCGTCATCCGTCCGGGTGATGTCATCAGCGTCCCGGGCCCCGACCTGGGCCTGGTGTACCTGGGCGGCCCGGGCATCGCCCGGCCGGGCGTGTACCAGATGCCGCAGGTCGGCCGCCTGACGCTGAAGCAGGCGATCACCTCGGCGGGCGGTCTGAGCGCGGTGGGCATCCCCGAGCGCGTGGACCTGACCCGGCGCATCGGCGACGACCGCGAGGCCACGATCCGGCTCAACCTGCGGGCCATTTTCGAGGGCACGCAACCGGATGTGTTCCTGAAGCCGGACGACCAGGTCAATGTCGGCACCCATTTCTGGGCCCAGCCGGCGGCGATCATCCGGAACGGCTTCCGTATGACCTATGGCTTCGGATTCCTGCTGGACCGGAATTTCGGCAACGACGTGTTCGGCGCCCCGCCGACCAACCGGTTCGGCCAGTAATGGCGGATCAAGCGCCGTCCGGCGGAGCCGGGGCGGCCAAGGAACTGGCAGGACGCCGAACATCCCCGGAGATGGCTCGTAAGCAGGGCCGGGGGCCCGCTTCGCCCGCGTGGGACACGATCGCGTCGGGCGGGGGCGGTGACTGCGCCGGTGGGCGGGCGTCGACGGTGAGGAACACGGTGAAAGGAACGAGGATCAGGAGGCGAGTTCGTCGGTGAGCATGGCGGCGACAGCAAGCGGCACGGGCGGCGGGGCGGCGCAGAGCGACCCCCGGGCGATCCTGCGCGCGTGGCTGGCGCCGACCAACCTGCTCATGGGGGCGCTGCTCCTGGGCGGCCTGACCGCGCTGTTCTGGGACTGGATCCTCCGCCAGCACCGCTACAGCAGCGAGCACGCCGCGGACTGGGGCCACGCGTACCTCGTGCCGCTCATCAGCGGGTACATCATCTGGCTGCGCCGTGAGGAGATCGCGCGGCTGCGGCCCACGATCTTCTGGCCGGGCATCCTGCCGCTGCTGCTGGGCATCGCGATCTACTGCCTGTTCACGCTGTCGGCGGCGCCGGGCGTGCACATGTTCCAGGGCTTCGCGCTGACGCTGTGCGTCGCGGGGCTCGCGCTGCTGCTGCTGGGGCCGGCGATCTTCGGGCTCGTCGCGTTCCCGATCGCCTACCTGGCGTTCGGCGTGACGCTCGCGGACAAGCTCATGGGCATGATCACCTTCCAGCTGCAGCAGCTGGCGACCCAGGGCGCGTGGCTGACGCTGAACATGTTCGGCATGTCCACGGACATCATGGGCAACACGCTGACCATGCGCAGCGGCGGCAAGACGATCCCGCTCAATGTGGCCGAGGCGTGCGCGGGCATGCGGATGGTCATCGCGTTCCTGGCGCTGGGCGTCGCGGTCGCGTTCCTGTCCTGTCCGCGCTGGTGGCAGCGGGTGGCGCTCATCCTCATGGCGATCCCCGTCGCGCTGGCGACGAATGTGCTGCGCGTGGTGTCGCTGGCGATCGTGAGCCTGGTCAATCCGGGGTTCGCCGCGGGCGACGCCCACACGCTCATCGGCGTGCTGTGGCTCCTGCCGGCGTTCGCCGCCTATATGGGCATCGTCTGGATCCTCAAGCGCATCGTGCAGGACGGCGCCCCGAAGGGAGCCGCCGCATGAAGTCGCGCAGCCTGGCCAATCCCGCGTTTCTCGCGGCGCTCGCGGCGCTGCTCATCTCCGCGGTCGGCCTCCGCGCCGCCATCGACGCCCTCGGCGTGCATGTCAGCAAGCTCCCGATCTACGCGGTCGGCGGCCGACAGGTGCACGCGGTGCCGCACAAGATCGGCGGCTGGGAGCGTCAGGGCGCCGACGAGGTGCTGTCCGCCGAGGCGCTCGAGGAGCTGGACACCGAGAACTATGTCTCGCGCCTGTATGTCGGCGAGTGGGGCGGCCAGATCGTCGGCCTCGATTTCCACGCCGCGTACTACACCGGCATGATCGACACCGTGCCCCATGTCCCGGAGCGGTGCTTCGTCGGCGGCGGCATGTCGATCACCGGCGGCTCGCAGGTGGTGAAGATCCCGCTGGACCTCTCGACCTACACGCCGGACACGACGGTGACGGCCGAGCAGGCCGACGGCGTGATCTACTCGGCGTTCACGCAGGACCACTCGCGCGTGCGGCTGCCCGCGGGCGTCGAAGACCTGAAGATGATCGTGACCAAGTTCAGCGCCCCGGGCACGCAGCAGTCGATCTACGCGGGCTACTTCTTCATCGCCAACGGCAAGCTGGCGCCCCGGGCCGAGGATGTCCGGGCGCTGGCGTTCCGGCTCACCGACGACTACGCGTACTTCCTGAAGGTGCAGTTCACGAGCTTCCAGGCGAAGTCCGCCGAGGACCTGGCGGCCCAGGCGGCGAGCTTCCTGCAGGAGGGTCTGCCGGAGATCATGCGTTGCCTGCCGGACTGGATCGAGGTCCAGGCGGGGCGCTACCCGGAGGACAACCCGCGCCGGTTGAGGGCGGGGCAAAGCTGAGCGGCGATGGTTGGTCGGCGCGCGTGTCGCGCGTCGAGCGGATGGGCGACGGATCGGGTTCTTCTGACGGAAACGGATGGCTATGGCAGGCAAGGTTGATGTCAAGTTCGTGGCGATTCTCGGCGTGTGCTTGCTCGTGCTCGCGGGCGGCGTGGGCTTCCTCGCGCTGAAGGTCGTCAGCAAGTCCGGCGAGGACCACGAGCGCATCGGCGATGCGCTGCTGGCCAAGGGCGACATCGAGGGCGCCGCCGACGAATACTCCAAGGCCGTCGCGGAGGACCGCACCAATGTCCGCTGGCTGAAGAAGTGGCGCGATGTGCTCCTCCAGCAGACGCCCGCCACCGAGTCCGCGTACCGCGACGCGTACCAGAAGAACTACATGGGCATCCTGCAGCAGCTCGCGGCCGTGCAGGCCACGGACGCCGCGGCCCAGGAGGACTACCTCGGCGCCCTGTACTACCAGGCGCGCGTCTTCGGAGCGAGCGGCCAGGCCTGGGGCGAGCTGTACTCCATCGCGGGCCGTTCGCTCGAGAACCTGCCGAAGGGCGACCCCCAGACCGAGCGTCTGCGCCGGTACACCGGCCTGGCGAAGCTCTACGAGGCCCGGTCCGTCGAGCCGAGCGACGAAACAAACCGTCAGATCTTCGAGGACCTCTCCGCCGCCGTCGCCGTCGACCCGAACGACATGGAGTCGCAGCTGGGCCTGGTCGAGCTGATGACCACCGGCGCCGCCCGCGCCAAGCGCGCCGGGCGGGTGGAGGACCATCAGGTCGGCTGGGCGAACGCCAAGGGCAAGCTCCGCGATCTCATCGCGGCGTTCCCCGACGACGCCCGCCCGCGGATGCGCCTCTGGGAGATGGAGGCCGATGAGAAGCTCGAGGTCGCCGTGACAATCGCCCAGAAGACGGCGGCGATGAACGAGGCCGGCCAGGCGCTGGACCCGGTGGTCGACGCGGTCACGAAGATGGACATCGACGACCTGGACCGCGTGTTCCTGACCCGCCTGCAGCGCAACCTGCTGACGGCGCGCAAGGAGGACGGCGCCGATCTGTGGCTCGCCATCATCCAGCGCCGCTCCGCCGAGGAGCCGAACAACCCGACGCTGCTGCTGCTGCAGGCCGAGGCGCTCGGCCAGGCCGGCCGCCACGACGACGCCATCGCGGAGTACCAGAAGATCATCGACATGCCGGACCTGCCGGTGAGCCTCGAGGGCGTCGTGCTGCGCTCGCAGCGCGTGCCCGCGGTCGCGGCCCAGGTCGAGCAGGCGCTGCAGCGCTGGAGCAAGACCCCGCCCGAGGAGCAGGCCGCCGCGATGGAGATGGTCAAGTCCTATCGCGACAAGCTCGCCGCGCGGGTGTCCGAGGACAACATCCTGCTCCTGCGCGTCGATTCGCTCATCGCGGTCAACGAGCGTCGCAACGGCGACGCCGTCCGGCTGCTGTCGGACCTCAACACCCGGACCGGCGCCTCCGATGTCGGCGTGCTGCTCATGCTCGCCGGCGCGCTGGAGCGCGATGGCTCGGTCGGCGCGGCGATCCAGCAGTACGACCGCGTCCTCGCCCTGGACCCGACGAACTACGAGGCCCAGCTCCAGGCCACCGAGCTGGAGATGCGCCTGCAGAACATCATCAAGGCCTACGACCGCATCAAGGCCCTGAACGCGGTGGACCCGGACAACCCGCGCATCAAGCAGTGGTACGAGGTCATCCGCACCGTCATGGAGGACCGCCAGTCCGAGGAGGTCACGGACCCGATGGTCCGCGCGCTGCTCGAGGCCCGGCGATTCCGCCTCATGAACCCCGCGGACTTCAACCAGTCGGCGCGCATCCTGGACAGGCTCATCGAGGAGAATCCGGAGGACCCGCGCCCGCTCGTCGAGCGCGTGCTGCTGTACACCCAGCAGGAGCAGATCGAGGAGGCCAAGCAGCTGGTCAAGATCGGCCGTGAGCGCTTCCCGAACCACGACGAGATCCGCCTCGCCGAGCTCCAGCTCAGCGACCCGGACCCGGTCAGCGTGCGGATCCGCTACATCGAGGAGTCCAACCTGCCCCCGATGGACAAGCTCCTGCAGGTGTTCTACCTGCAGCGCACCAACGGGATGAACGACAAGGCCGCGGAGACCCTCGCCAAGGCCGAGAAGCTCGATCCGAACGACCAGCGCATCGTCGAGATCAAGTTCGTCGACGCGCTCGAGGCCAAGAACTACGACGAGGCGCGGGCCCAGGCGGCCATCGCGGCGGGCCGGAACATCGATCAGCTCGGCGGCGAGCTCTACAAGGCCCGACTCGAGCTGGCGGAGCAGAAGTTCGACGCCGCGATCACCACCCTCGAGCGCGCGACCTCCCGCATGCCCTACTCCGCGCCGGCCTGGCGACTGCTGGGCCAGGCGCGCATCAGCAAGGGGCAGATCGACACCGGCCTCGAGGCCCTGCGCCGCGCCAACGAGATTCGTCCGACCGACCCGAGCATGGTGCGGCCCCTGATCGGCGCGCTCGTCGAGCTGCGTCGCTCCAACGAGGCGCTCCTGCAGGCCCGTCGCGCCAAGTCGCTCAACCCCAACGAGCCCTCGCTCATCAGCGCCTGGCTGGATCTGGAGGAGCAGTTCGGCGACAAGAACGCGGCGCTGGACACTCGCAAACGCCGCTACACGATCGATCCCGGCGATGTCGAGAACACGACCGCCCTGGCCCGGCTCATGATCAGCCTCAACGACTTCGCTGGCGCCCGCGAGGCGCTCTCGATGCTGCCCGTCACGGGCCCCGAGGCGCTCGTCCCGGTCTCGCTGCGCGCCCGGCTCGCCGGCGCCGCCAACGGCGCCGAGGCCGGCGCCAAGGTCTGGGACGACTACATCGCCACGCTGACCGACGACCCCTCGCGGCTCACGGCCCTCCTGGGCAAGGCCGACTACTACAGCCAACTCGGCGACCGCCAGCAGATGATGGCGACGCTCGAGACGGCCCGGGGCGTCCAGAGCAAGAACCTGATGGAGGCCGATCGCCGCATCGGCGACATCCTCTTCAGCCTGGGCGACAACGAGCAGGCCGCCGCGGTCTACCAGCGCGTCATCGACGGGAACGCCGATGTCGATCTGCTCGTCGCCAAGCGCCGGGTCGAGGCGCTGCTGCGTCAGGGCAAGTGGGACGACGCCGTCGCGGGCGTCGATCAGATCGAGCGGAAGCAGGGCCGCGATCTGCAGACGATCCTCCTGCGCGTCGACGCCGCCGCGGGCAAGGGCGACAATGTCCTGGCGCGCAATCTCGTGGACGAGGCCGTGACGCTCGCCCCGACGGACCCGCAGCCGTTCATCCGCCGCGCGCAGCTGGCCTACTCCGACCCGCTGCAGTCTCAGGCCGTGATCCGCGACCTGGATCAGGCCAAGGCGCTGCGTCCGACGATGGCGATGCCGCGCAAGATGCTCGCGGACCTCTACGCCCGCGAGGGCCGGGTCAGCGAGGCGGTGGCCCAGCTCAACGAGGTCATCAGGTTCAATCCGCTCAATGACCAGCTGCGATACGACATGATCATGGACATGGTCCAGCTCGGCCGCGTGGACGACGCCAAGACGGCGGCGCGCCTCGCGATCGAGCAGCGCACGCAGGACGAGCCCCTGTGGTTCGTCTACGCCGGCGATGTCATGGCCCGGACCGAGGACTTCCGCCAGGCCGCGGGCTTCTACGAGCGCGGCTACGCGGCGCTGAAGCGCCCGGATGTGCTCGGCCGCTGGGTGGATTCGCTGCTGCGGCTGAACCCGCCGCAGGTGGACGCCGCCGAGCGGGCGCTGAACTCGCTGACCACGGATGTGCAGCGTGAGAACCGGATGATGGTCGAGGCGTTCCGCGCGCGGATCGACCAGCTGAAGGGCCGCTCGAACGAGGCGCTCTCGCGGCTGGCGTCGATCTACGAGGAGGCCTCGGGCCGACCCGACACGGCCCGCGCCTGGGTGGGCCAGGTGGACCTGGTCCTGGGCGGCGACCCGATCAAGATCGCGCAGTACATCGAGTCGGTGCAGCCGGCCTCGGAGATGGCGCCCTACATGAAGGTGCTGCTGGCCCGTCACATGAGCCAGAATCCCCAGCGCTGGTCGGAGGCGTTGGCGCTGCTTACGAATCTCGACAGCGAGGTGCAGGAGCAGGGCGATGTGCTGACCGCGCTGGACATGCATCGCTCCCGAGCCGGCCTCTACTATGTCACCGGCGACTACGCCAAGTCGGCGCAGGAGTACAAGCAGGCGCTCAAGCTCTCGCCGGACGACGCGGAGTTCAACAACAATCTGGCCTTCACGCTGGCCAAGCACCTCAACGCGGCCGCCGAGGCCGTGCCGTACGCCGAGCGGGCCGCCGCGCGGGACCCGGAAAACCCCGCCATCCTCGACACCCTCGGCGTGCTCTACACCGAGACCGGGCAGACCGCCAAGGCCGAGCAGACGCTCGACCGGGCGCTGCAGGTGTCGATCAGCGCCTCGGACCGCGCCGCGGCCCTGGTGCACCTGGCGAAGGTCAAAATAAAGCTCAACGACCGGCTCCGCGCCCGGTCGCTGGCCGACGAGGCCGCGACCCTCATCGCCACCGACACGGTGCTCCAGCAGACCTACGGCGGCGAACTCGAATCCTTGATGCAGGAACTCCGCCGGGCCGAATAATGTAAGGGACCTTTTCGCGACAGGGGACTGTCTTTTATGGCGACCACAACCTCCACCGCTCCCAATCCCAATCCGGTCCGACCCGCCGCCGGCCCGCCGCCGGGCGTCGGCTCCATCAACACGATGGTGGACCCGGTGCGGCTCCTCAAGCAGTACCTCTGGTGGCTCGTCGGCGCCGGCCTGATCGGCATCGTCCTGGGCTTCGTCGCGTTCTTCGCGCTGCGCATGTGGGTCCCCCGGTACACCGCGACGGCGGTCTTCCAGGCGAACTCCGCGCTGAGCGGCTCGGACGACCCCGGCAACGACACGGGCGACGAGAACGAGATGCAGATGTTCATGTACACGCAGGTGGCCGTCATGCTCGACGAGAACCTGCTGACCGAGGCCGCACGCATCCCGGCCCTGCGCACCGAGACCCAGTGGGGCAAGCAGTTCATCTCGTCCGGCACCGGCAACTTTGACGACCGGACCGCGGCGATCGAGCTGGCCGATGTGGTCTCGGCCCGCGTGATCCCCGACACCCTGTTCATCACGCTCTCGGCGACGACCGGCAACAAGAACGACGCCGCGACCATCGCCAACACCGTGGCGACCGCGTACATGGAGCGTCTGCGTCGCGAAACCAGCGCGACCTTCACCGAGCAGCGTGAGTCGCTGACCCGCCAGATCCAGCGCGCCGACTCCGAGCGTCAGGCGCTCGAGCAGCGCGCCCGCAACCTGCTGGGCGACAACACCATCGCCTCGCTCGAGGGCCGCCAGTCGTCCTCGCAGGCCGAGATCGGCACCCTGTCGCCGACGCTGGTCCAGTACAACACCGAGCTGCAGTCCACCCGCGACCGGCTCCGTCAGTACGAGACCGACCTGGCCGCCCCCGGCGGCGTCCGCTACCCCGACTTCCTCCGCGCCGAGGTGAAGAACGACCCGATCGTCGCCCGGCACGAGGGGAACATCTCCTCGCTCAACACGCAGCTCCGCGCCCTGCTGGAGGAGTTCGGCAGCAATCACATCGCGGTCAAGCGCGTGCAGCAGCAGATCGCCGCCGCCGAGATCGAGCGCGACAAGGACATGGAGCGCCTGCTCGCCGAGCGCTTCAGCGCCCTGATCTCCCTGACGCGCCAGGCCGCGCAGGACTACACGATCCGGATCAACGAGACGACCGAGCTGCTCCGTTCCGCGACGGCCCGCGCCAACGAGCTGACGATCCTGCTCGCCGAGTACAACACCATCAAGGGCGACGCCGAGCGCCGCGCCGCCGAGCGCGCCGAGTACGAGGGCCGCCTGCGCGAGGTCGAGTCGATCATCGACCGTCAGGCGTCCGCCCGTATGACGCTCCGCTACCGCGCCACGGTGCCGGACCAGGTCTCGTTCCCCAAGCTCGTTCTGGTCGTCCCGGTGGTCACCTTCCTGGTCGTCTTCCTGACCAGCGGCGTGATCCTGCTCCGCGAGGTTCTGGAGCAGCGCGTCCGCACCCCCGCGGATGTCGCCGCCATCCCGCGGACCCGCGTCCTGGGCGTGCTCTCGGACATCGCCGAGGACCCGTCGTCCCCCGCCAGCCTCGAGAGCGCCATCAAGGACAAGCCCGACGGCATCGTCGCCGAGCAGCTCCGGCAGCTCCGCAGCTCGCTGGTCAAGAAGGTCGGCCACGGCGCCGTCCTGTTCGCCAGCGGTCTGCCCGGCTCGGGCACGACCTCGATCATCGCCGGCGTGGCGCGCTCCTGCGCCGCGATCGACGAGAAGGCCCTGGTCATCGACGCCAACATGCGTCGCCCGCGCCTGCACAAGGCCTTCGGCGCCCAGGAGGGCCCGGGCCTGGGCGATGTCCTCGCCGGCGCCGCGACCCTCGACAACGCCGTCCAGCCGGGCGGCTCGCCGGGCGTCTTCGTGCTGTCCGCCGGGACCGCGGCCAACCGCGTCTATGAGCGGCTCAACTCCGACGCGATGTCCCGACTCATCGACGAGGCCAAGTCCAAGTACAGCCTCGTCCTCATCGACGCTCCGCCGATGACCGTCTCGGGCGACGCCCAGGTTCTGGCCAACCGTGTGGACGCCACCGTGCTGGTCGCTCGGGCCTTCGCCGAGACCCGCGGCCTGCTGGGCCGCCTCCGGAACCAGCTCGGCGACTGCAAGGGCGAATTCCTCGGCGTCGTCGTCAACGGCGTGAAGTCCTCCGCGGGCGGCTATTTCCGCAAGAACATCCGCCTGTCGCACCAGTATTCGAGCGGCGCCGCGTCGTCGGGAGGCAAGCGGAAATCCTGAGTCGCGCGTCGGTCGTCCGACCCGGGCGCCTCGCGCCCGGGCGAACGGACGAGCCGGCGCCCCGCTGAGTGGTCATGGCGCAGTCTGTTGGCATTCAATCCGCGTTGGCGCTCCTGCAGGTCCCCGAGCTGGGTCGAGGCAGCCCTGGCTTCATCCGCCCCTTCGAAGAGGGCACGCTGCCGGACGCCCTCGGCACGACGCCCAACGCCATCACGCCCGAGGTCTTCGCCGATCCGGGCGCGCTGGAGCTGTTCCACCAGTACATCGCCGTCTTCGTGGTCGCCTTCCTCGTGACCGTGCTGGCCACGCCGATCATGCGCCGCATCGCGGTCGCCTACGGCGTGATCGATCGACCCAGCGTCGCCCGCAAGATCCACAAGATCCCGGTCGCCTACCTCGGCGGCGTGGCGGTCTACCTGGGCATCCTCGCGGGCATCGCCTATTCCTACCTCTCCCTGATCTTCCCCGACCTCATGCCGGCGCACGCCGCCGGGTCGCTGCCGGTGCCGATCTCGATCATCGCCGGCATGACGGCCATCACGCTCATCGGCGTCATCGACGATGTCGTGGGCATCAGCCCGCGCATCAAGATCGGCGGCCAGCTGTTCGCCGCCGCGCTGCTCGCGTTCGACGACATCGGCGTCAAGGTCGCCTCCGGGCTGCTCCGCCCCGTGGGCCACTGGCTGAACAACGACAAGCTCGTCTACAGCTTCGACCTGCCCGCCTCGATCCCGCTCTTCGGGGACCACATCCAGCTCGACCTGGTCTACTGGACCGGCACCGCCATCATCGCGGTGTTCGTGATCGGCGCCTGCAACGCCAGCAACCTCATCGACGGCCTCGACGGGCTGCTCTCGGGCGTCACCGCGATCGCCATGGGCGGCCTGCTGGCCATCGCCCTCGCTCTCGGCGCCATCGACGATGGCAAGCTCGACGCCGCCCGCATCGTGCTCTGCATGTGCGTCCTCGGCGCCTGCCTGGGCTTCCTGCCGCACAACTTCAACCCCGCGAGCATCTTCCTGGGCGACGCCGGGTCCATGCTGCTGGGCTTTGTCACCATTGTCGCCATCCTCTCGCTCGGCGACACCGGCAAGACGCACCTGGTGATCGCCGGTCTGCTCATCTACTCGGTGCCGATCATCGACACCACGCTCGCCATCATCCGACGACGCATGGCCGGGCTGCCGCTCAGCTCCGCCGACGACCAACACCTGCACCACCAGCTCAAACGCGCGCTGGGCGTCAAGGGCGCCGCGCTCGCGATGTACGGCATCGCCGGCATCTTCGCCCTCCTGGGCGTGGCCGTCAGCGCCGGCCGCGGGCGCGTCATCTACGCCCTGGCCCTGGTGGTGGGCTCGTTCATCGTGGTGACGGCGATCAAGCAGGCCTCCCGAGCCCGCATCGAGGCCGAGGCGGTCAGGTCCGACGCCCGGCGCGCCCCCGCCGGTGCGATCCCCGCGCCGCCCCGGCCCGCCGAGGCCGCCCCCGCGGCCGCCCGGACCTGACATCGCGGCCGCCGCCCGACCCCGCTAGCGTGTGGGCGCCCTTTCCCCAGGAGGCCCCGCGATGGCGCGACGAACGATCCGTGAATTCCGCACCGAACGCGCCGCCGGCCAGGCGCGCCTCGACAGCGCCGATCACCTCGGCATCAAGCGCTTCCTCACGCTTGACACCGCGGCCTACCGCGACGGCGCCCTCGACGCCCGCACGAAGGAACTGCTCGGCCTGGTCGCCTCCACGGTGCTGCGCTGCAACGACTGCATCGACTACCACCTCGAGCAGTGCGTGAAGGCCGGCGTCCCGCGCGACCAGCTCGAAGATGCCCTCAATGTCGCCCTCGTGGTCGGCGGCTCCATCACGATCCCGCACCTCCGCCACGCCGCGCACTCGATGGACGAGCTCTACGCCGAGCGCGCCGGGAAGGCCTGAGTTGCTGACGCAACCGGCGAGCTGGGCGCTGGCCGGCGGGCGCACGCTCCCGCTCGACCGCGCGCGCCTGATCGCGATCATCAATGTCACGCCCGACAGCTTCTCCGACGGGGGCGAAGCGCTCGACCCCCGCGCCGCGGCGGACCGCGCCGCGCAGGCCGTCGCCGAGGGCGCCGACATGCTCGACCTGGGCGGTGAATCCACCCGCCCCGGCGCCGCGCGCGTCGACGAGGCCGAGCAGCTGCGCCGCGTGATCCCCGCGATCGCCGCGATCCGCGCCGCAGGCGTCGCGGCGCCCATCAGCGTGGACACCACCCGCGCCGCCGTCGCCCGCGCCGCCCTCGACGCCGGCGCCGACGCGATCAACGATGTCTCCGCCGGACTGGAGGACCCCGCGATGCTCCCCCTCGCCGCGGAGCGGGGCGCCGGGATCATCCTGATGCACCGCGCGGCGCCCCCGCCGCGGGACCGCTATTCCGATCGACACGCCACGGAGCCTCACTTCGAAGGCGGAGTCGTGCAGGCGGTCCGCGCGTGCCTGCACGAACGGGCCGGCGCCGCGCAGCGGGCCGGCGTCGCGCCGGAGGCGATCGTCGTGGACCCGGGCCTGGGCTTCGGCAAGTCGGTGTCGCAGAACTTCGAACTGATCGCGAGGATCGGCGAGGCCTGCCCCGATGGGTTCGCCGTGCTCAGCGCCGCGAGCCGCAAGTCCTTCATCGGCGCCGCGGTCGGTAAGACAGAGCCCCGTGAGCGCGTCGAAGGATCAGTGGCCGTGACCGTGGCCCACCGACTGGCGGGCGTCCGGTTGTTCCGGATCCACGATGTCGCGGCCCACGCGCAGGCCCTGCGGACGGCGGAGGCGATCCTCGGCGCCGGGGTTCGGGGGGCACGCTAGCCCCGGGCTGGGGGGCCTTCTACCATTGGGTTCCCGCGCCGCCAGGGTGCGCGGCGAGCCGACGGCCCGATCCGCGGGCGACCTTCAGGAGACGATGCATGGCCGGCAAGAACACGCTTGAGTTCACTGACAGCAACTTCGACGGCGAGGTCATCCGCTCCGGCGAGCCCGTCCTCGTGGACTTCTGGGCCGAGTGGTGCATGCCCTGCCGCATGCTCGGTCCGACCATCGACGAGATCGCCGACGAGTACGCCGGCAAGATCAAGGTCGGCAAGGTCGACACCGACGCCAACCGCGATGTGAGCGTGAAGTTCAACATCTCCGCGATCCCCACCATCCTGCTCTTCAAGGATGGCCAGGTGAAGCAGAAGTTCGTCGGTCTGACCAAGAAGGCCGACTTCAAGGCCGCGATCGACGCCGCCCTGTCCGCCTGACCTAAGCCGCCCCGGCGGCCTTGCGACTCCACCATCCCCCGACCAGCGGCGCCGAACGATCGCGCAGCGCCCGCCACAGCAGCGCCGCGCCGACCGCGAGCATCCCCACGCTCAGCCACTGCCCGTAGGACAGGCCGCCGGGCCTCTGCACCGCCAGGTGCGCGTCGGGCAGGCGCCAGAGCTCGGTGAGGATCCGCCCCGCGCCGTAGATGATGAAGAACCACCCGGCGATCACGCCGGGCCGGCGCGGCTTCGCCCAGATGAGCCACAACGCCAGCCCCACGATCAGTCCCTCCGCCGCCGCCTGGTAGAGCTGGGACGGATGCCTCGCCGCCAGCAGCGGCTCGAGGTCGTGGGCCAGATCGGTCGCGCCGTTCTGGATGTCGTCGATCAGGGTCCGGATCGCGTCCACGCGCAGGTCGCCGGGCGAGGCCACCCGCAGCAGCAGCGCATCCAGCTGGGCCGATTGTTCCTCGGTCAATGGCGGCGCGTGGCCCTCGAGCAGCTCCTGCGGGAACTTCACCGCCCAGCGCGGCGCCGGTTCGCCCGGCATCGCCACGATCTTGCCCAGCAGCTCGCCGTTCACGAAGTTCGCCAGCCGCCCGCACAGCACGCCGATCGGGCTCACCAGCGCGAAGCAGTCCATGACATGCAGCGCCGGGATGCGCATCTTGCGCGCGGTCCACCAGCACGCGAGCGCGATGCCCATCATCCCGCCGTGGCTCGACATCCCGCCCCGGTTGATCGCCAGCAGGCCCCACCACGGCGGCGAGGGCATGAAGGTCCACAGCAGCGAGATGTCGTAGATGAGCACATAGCCCACGCGCCCGCCGATGAGCGTGCCCAGCACCACCGCGAAGACCGCGTCGCTCGCCTGCTCGGGCGTCATCAGGATCAGCCGGCGCTTGGCGAGGATCCGCAGGACCAGCCACGCCCCGATGAACCCCGTGATGTACGCCAGCCCGTACCAGCGCACGCCGACATCGTTCGTCAACCGGAGGGCGAACGGGTCGATCGTGTGCAGCCAGGCCGCGAGTGTGGCCATCGCGCGTGAGGATACTCGCCCCCGCTAGACTGCGCCGCATGGGCACGATCCCCAACTGGCCGGAGTGGGCCGTGGCGCTGGCGGCGCTGGGCCTCATCGCCCTGCCCGCGATGGCGATGGCCTGGCTGATGCGCTCGGCGCGCCTGTTCGGCGGCGCCGCCGCAGCCTGCGCGGTGGTGGGGGGGATCCTCGCCGGTGTGCTCGCCGGCCCTGGCGCCCTCGGGCGCGTCGCCCCCGACGCCTACGAAGCTCTCTTCACCGGCGCCACGGTCGAGCGCGAGGCCCGCCAGCGCCTCGCCCAGCGCCAGGCCATCGAGATCGCTGTCCTGCAGTCCGCCGATGTCACGCCCGCGGCCGTCGCCGAACTCCGCGCCCGGCACGAGGCCGTCTTGGCCGGCCCCCGCGCCGCGGAGCTGCGCGCCCTGGAGCGCCGGGCGGACACCATCGGCGCCGTCGGCCTCGGCGTGGCCGCCCTGACGCTGATCGTCCCGTACTTCCTGCGTCTGGCCGACGCCTCGCGCCGGCCCATGCCCGAAGCGGATCGCATCCGCTCCCGCGCCGCGGGAACACTGGGAGCTCTGTTTGCAGGCGCCCTTGGCGCGGGGGCGCTGGCGCTGCTGCTCGGGACCGATTGGCGCGCCGCCCTCGCGTTCGGCGGCGCCGTTGGAGCGGGCTGGGCGACGCCCGGGCTCCGCGCCCGGCGCACGGGCCGATTCGGGCGCGATCTCCGAACCGACCAGGCCTCCGGCGCCGCGCTGGGCGTGGGCATGCTGGCCGGAGCGGGCGCCGCAGCGTCGGCCCTGCTCGCCATCGGCGCCCTGCCCGCGCTCATCGGCCTGCGCCGGATGAGAAAGAAGCGTTCCAAGCGAGGCGCTCGCCGCACGCTGCACGGGGTGGTCTACGCCGCGCTCGCCCCGAGCGCCTGCGCCGCCGCGGCCATGCGTGTGGATCCCTACGCGCTGTTCAGCGCCGCCGACAGCGCGTTCTGGATCGCGTTCGCCGTCGGCGTGATCGCCTCCAGCGACGGGCGGTGGTGCTCGGCCGCGGCCGGCTGGCTGCTCGTGGGACGCGCCGGCCTGGACGAATCCATGGAGCGGGCGACGGCGCAGATCGCCGCCGGCGTGGGCGTCGCGCAGTGCTCGCTCACGCTGGCGCTGAGCGCGATGGGGGTCCTGAGCGGCCCGCTCACGCTGTCGCTGCTCGCGGGCGCGCTGACCGCCGAGTGCGCCGTCGGCGCCTACCGGCTCTTCACGCGCAAGGCCGAGGAGGCCCTGCGCCACGCGTCCGACGCCTGATGTCGCCTCAGTCGGCCTTGGCCGGGATCACGCCCATCTGGCGGTACCGCTCGCGGTACTTGTCCGCGAGCTTGGTCTGCTTGTTCGACAGGTCGATCTCCTTGCCGTCGATATAGGCCCGCTCGATCTTCGTGGTGATCTCCATCGGGTCGCCCGTCGTGATGATGAGCGTCGCGGACTTGCCGTTCTCGAGCGAGCCCAGCGTTTCGCCCACACCGAGGAGCTCGGCCGCGGAGAGCGTGATCGAACGCAGCGCCGCGTCGTGGTCCAGACCGTAGGCCACGGCCGTCGCGGCGTGGTACGGCAGGTTGCGGTCGTTGCCGTAGCCCGTGGAGGAGGCGCCCAGCGCCCAGCGGACGCCCGCCGCCTCCAGCTCGTAGGGCAGCGTGAAGGGCTCGTCGTACGGCGCATCGTCGCGCGAGGGCAGGCGGTGCACCCCGGTGATGATCACGCCGACATCGTGCTTCTTGAGCAGGTCGGCGCACTTCGCGGCGTCGCGCCCGCCGACGATGACCGGCTTGTAGCCGTTCTCCACCGCCCACGACACGGCGGAGCGGATCTGCTCGGCCTCCTGGGCGCGGATGAAGATCTGCTTGCCCGCCTCGATCGTCGGGCGCATCGACTCCCACCGGGTGCTGGTCGGCGTGGTGGGGTCGGCCTTGCGCGAGGCGAAGTAGGCCATGGCCTCGCGGAACGCGTCGTCGATGACGCGCAGGTTCTTCCGCATCGTTTCGGCCTGCTCCTCGTCGGACTGCTGCATCCAGCGCGAGCGGATGGGGTTCACATTGGGCCAGTTGATGATCAGGCCCGCGTCGTCGGCGACGGTCAGGCCTTCCCAGGTCCAGCCGTCCAGGCGCATCACCGAGGCGCGCCCGGGGATCGTGCCGCCCTCGGGCATCACGCCGACCACGAGCACGCCGTTGGAGCGCGTCACGGGGATCTGCGTCGAGTCCGGGTTGACGGAGACGGCCGCGCGGACCTCGGGCGTCACGGCGCCGACCTCGGCGTAGTCCAGCGTCGAACGAACGGCGCCGACCTCGAGCAGGCCGATGAGCGTGGTCGCGTTGATCAGGCCGGGGTAGACATGCTTGCCGGAGGCGTCCACGACCTCGGGCGGCATGTTCGTCGAGAACACGGCGTCGCCGGCGGCGCCGATCTGGCCGATCTTGCCGTCCACCAGCAGCACGAAGCCGTTGTTCACCACGGGCCCGGAGACCGGGTGGATCGTGGCGTTGCGGATGAGGATGGGCTTGGTCTGGGCGGGCGCGGGGACGCCCAGGTCCTGGGCCGACGCGCTGCCGAAGAGGGCGGCGGCGGCGAAGGTCGTCACAACAGTGCGGAGCAGGGTCATGGGTGTGTTCCCTGTGAGAAGGTTCAGTGGGCGTGGAGGTCGAGCGTGCCGCACTCGCCGCAGCGGTGCGCGTCGGGGTCGACGCCGGCGCGGAGGAGCCGCATGTTGCGCTCGTAGAGGGCCTGGGCCAGCTCGTCCGTCGGGGCGGCCTCGTCCTTGGCCTCGCCGGGCTTGTCGTCGCCGGGCTTCTTGGCCGGCTTCTTCGCGCCCTCGGCGAGGATCTTCTGGATGATGCGGCTGCGCTCGGCGGTCACGGCCTCGCGGTTCTTCGCGTCTTCCTCGAGCGAGAAGTAGCGCCGGCCGTCGATGTAGGTCGCCTCGCAGCGCGAGAACGCCGACAGCGGGTCGCCCGACCAGATGACCAGGTCCGCGTCCTTGCCGACCTCGAGCGAGCCGGTCATCTTGTCGATGCCCAGCTGCTTGGCGGGGTTGATAGTGACGAACTTCAGCGCCTCGGCCGGGGCGACGCCGCCGTACTTCACGGCCTTGGCCGCCTCGGTGTTCATGCGCCGGGCCAGCTCGTCGGAGTCGGAGTTGAACGACACCACGACGCCGACCTCGGTCATGATCGCGCCGTTCTCCGGGATCGCGTCGATGACCTCCATCTTGTAGGCCCACCAGTCGGAGAAGCTGGAGCCGCCGATCGCGTTGGCCTTGATCGCGTCCGCCACCTTGTAGCCCTCCAGCACATGCTGGAAGGTGCCGATGCGGAAGCCGAACCGCTCCGCGACGCGGCAGAGCATCAGGATCTCGTCCTGGCGATACGAATGGCAGTGCACGAGCCGGTCGCCCGCGAGGATCTCGTTGAGCGCCTCCAGCTCCAGGTCGCGCTGCGGCGCCTGCTTGCCGCGCCGCTCGCCCGCGCTCATCTTGTTCCAGGCCGCCTGGCGCTCGCCGTACTCGCGGGCCGCGGTGAACGCGTCGACGATGATCGTCTCCACGCCCATGCGCGTCTGCGGGTAGCGGGTCGTGTTCCGCTCGCCCCAGTTGGACTGCTTCACATTCTCGCCCAGCGCGAACTTGATGCCCTGGGGAGCGCCCTGGATCTTCATGTCGTCGGGGTGGGGGGCGCCCCAGCGGATCTTCACGACGGAGTTCTGGCCGCCGATCGGGTTCGCCGAGCCGTGCAGCTGGTTCACCGCGGTCAGGCCGCCCGCCAGCTCGCGGTACCAGCCCGCGTCGTCGGGGTCGATCACATCGCCGATGCGGACCTCCGCCGTGATCGCCTGCGTGCCCTCGTTCACGCCGCTGCTGATGCCGGTGTGGCTGTGGGCGTCGATCAGGCCGGGCGTCACATGCTTGCCCGCGGCGTCGATCGTCTGCACGCCCGTCGGCGCCCGCAGGTTGGCGCCGATCGCGGACACCTTGCCGCCCTTGATGTAGATCGAACCGTTCTCGATCACGCCCTCGGGGCCGCTCGTCCAGATCGTGGCGTTGGTGATGAACAGGTCGTCCTGGGCCGGCTGCTCCGTGATGGCGAAGGCGCCGAAGGGATAGCCGTAGGTCTCGGGGACCTCCGGCTTCTTCTTGTCCTTCTCGTTCTCGTCGCCGTCCGCCTTCTCGCCGTCCTTGTCGGCGTTCTCGTCCTTCTCGTCGTCGGCCTTGGCCTCGTCGGCGGGCTTGTCCTCGGCGGGCGCGCGGCTGGCGGTCCAGCGGAAGGCGCGGCCCGTCGGGTCCGTGCCCGTGCCGAGGATCTCGTCGCCGTCCACCACCGCCGACATCGTGTACGCGCCCTTGGGCTCGTCCGAGGAATCGAGGATGAAGCTCAGCCGGTTCTCCGACGCGCGGAACGCCCGGGCCTTCATCTCCTCCTCGCCCATCTTGGCGGTGACGGTGTGGTCCTTGCCGTCCTTGCTCTTGATCGTCATCGTGGCGCTCGGGCCGCCGTCGACGCCGAACACCGCGTTCCACTTCCCGTCGATCGCCAGCGTCGGCGCCGCCTTGATCTCGTACCGGGCGCCGTCCACCCAGACATCGCGGACCTCGGCCTTGGCGTCGAACAGCGGGCCGCTCACGATGACCAGATTCGCCAGCTGGCCCTGGCCGATCTGGCCCATCCGGTCGGACACGCCGAGCATCTCGGCGGGCACGGTGGTGAGCATGGCCAGGGCGCGGTCCTCGTTCAGGCCGTGCTCGATGGCCTTGCGGAGGTTCTTCATGAAGTCATCGCGCTTCTTGAGCTTGTCCGTCGTCAGCGCGATCGTCACGCCCGCGTTGTCCAGACGGCGCGGGTTCGTCGGCGCCTGCTCCCAGGTCATCAGCTCGCGCAGCCCGACGGACTCCATCTCCGCCTGGGTCTGCACCTTCGGAGTCTCGGGGAAGTTCAGCGGCACGATCAGCGACAGCCCGGTGTCCTCGATCGCGTCCAGCCGGCGGAACTCCGTGCCCGAGCCCAGGACGATCGCCTTGCGGTCGAACTCCTTGGCGATCTTCGCCGCCCGGAGGACCTCCAGCTCGTTGCTCACATTGAACAGCAGGGGAGCCGCGTCGGCGCCGGGCTTCAGGGCGACCAGCGCGTCGGCCGGCATCGGGCGCGAGCGGGCGCCGGGGTTCGCCGCGTACGAAGCGCCGTCCGCGTCGTACCAGGCGGCGTCGCTGAGCGTCTGGCGGATGAGCGCGATCGCGCCCATCTGCGAGCCGGGGTAGGCGTCCTCGCCGAAGCCGCGCGTCTCGAACGAGACCTCCTGGTACACGCCGTCGCGCAGCGCCTCCAGCCCGGCCTCGGAGTCGCTCGGCGTGTCGCCCAGCGTCACCAGCGCGCCCGAGCCGCGGAACACGCCGCCCTTGGGCGCGAT
>CALKYH010000276.1 GCA_938003595.1 uncultured bacterium | reverse complement strand
CACCTGCGCCGGACGAGAATCCAGCTGGTGCAGCACGCGCTCGATCTCCTCCACATGGTCCGGGTAGTCGTACACCACCATCGTCGCCGCCAGCGCGAACGACTCCGCCCCCACCGGCGTGTCCGGCATCGTGAAGGTGCCCACATCCCCGTTGGTCTGGATTCGGCCCTCGCTCGACAGCAGCGGCGTCACGAAAGACGCCGCGTCGTTGCCGTTCAGGTAGTTCAGGGAGATCACCTTCGCGATCGGGCGCCGCTCGGCGCCCTGGATCTGCTGCAGCTCCTCCAGCGTGTAAACATAGATGAAGTTCCCACGCTCCACATAACCATAGCCATTGACATGCAGGATCGCGTCCAGCGCCTCGTAGAAGGTCACTCCGTACAGGCTCGCCGTCACCGACGCCGACACGCCGCGGCTCGCGACGATGTTCTTCTGCGTCTGGATCGACAGCATCTGCAGCACATTCGACAGATCCTCGTCCTGCAGGTGCAGGTCGACGGTCATCTCGTCGGTCACCAGCACCGACCCGGCCCCCGCCTCCAGAGGCGGGGCCTCCGGCGCAGGCGCCTCCACCGGCGCGCTCGGCTGACCCACCGCCTGAACCATCGCCAGCAACGCCCCGGCCGCGCCGCCGATCCGATCGAGATGTCGCTCGTGCGAACGATGCATGTCTTCAATTCCTCTCGGCCCGGCGATTCCCGGGCGCGGCCGCGGTTAGGGCGTCGGTCGCTCCTGCTCGAGCACGATCCGTACGCCGTCCTTCTCCAACTCCACCAGGTGAGCCTCGATCCGCACCACCCGGAACCCATCCACCTGCTCGCCAGGCCTCGCCACCCGACGCTTCGCCGCGCCGCCCTCGGAACGCTCGATCACCGCCAGCGGGCTGGCGCCCAGCAGCGTGCTCCGCAGCCGGAGCTTCGCCGCCTCCGCCTCCACCCGCGCCCGCGGATCCTCCGCCGCAGGCGCTCCATTGCCATTGTCGGCGAGCCCGACGCCGGACTTTCCAGACCCTTCCTCGTTGTCCGATCCGATAACCGCCCAGGTCGATCGGAACAGGTCCCGCGGCGGCGCCCCGAGCGTCGACAGCCGCCGCTGCGGACGCAGCGCCGCAAGACTCTGGTCCATCGTCGGCCCCGGCGCGACGGACTTCGCCGCGGGCGCGCCCCGAAGCGACGGCGCGGCCGCGGCCCGGCTCGGGCCCCCGCCGCCCGTCACCAGGGCGCGAACGCCCATCGCCAGCGCCACCGCCAGCAGAATCGCCAGCGTCGTCGCTTTCTTGCGATCCTGCTGCGCCATCGCCCAGAGCTCGGCGAACCGGTTGTTCACGGCCGCGCCTCCCCCGCCGCCGCGACAGCGTCGGCGCCCTGGAACAGAACATCGAGCGACAGGTCCGCCTTCAGAATCCCGCCGCTCTTGAGCTCCAGCTTCAGCCGCGACACGCGCACCAGCCGCGGCAGCGACTCCACATGCTCGAGCGTCGCGTACACCGCCATGAAGTCGCCCGTCATCGTGACCGTCATCGGCGCCGCCATGATGTCGTTCTCGCGCGCCGGCGTCCCCGTGGCGATCGACCGATCATCGACGCCGATCTTGTTCAGATAGGTCACCAGCCCCCGGACGAACTCCGCGATGTCCCCCTGCGCCGGGATCGACTTGGAGTTCGCCTCGGCGAACTCCCGTAGACCGGCCAGAGTCGCCTCGTTCCGCTCCAGCGCCGCCGGACGGTCCGACGCCGCCGCCAGCGCGCTCCGCGCCTGGTGGATGTCGTGATTCGCCCTGTTGAGGTTCTTCAGCCCCGGCAGCACGCCCAGGCCCAGCCCGGCCGCCACCAGCGCCACCCATGCCATCGCGATCTGCACCGAACGGCGGCTCATTTCTTCACCGCCTCCTTCTCCAGATCGGCGAACACATCCGCCACCAGCCGACGCGAGCCCAGGTCGACCTCCGCCGTCACGCCGAACACCCGGCCCTCGCGGCCGCCCAGCGTCTGCGCCCGCGCGTGCTCGATCGTCACCCTCTGGAACAGCTCGTTCGCTTCCATCCCCGCCACCAGCGTCGCGATCTCCAGGTCCGTCGGCGCCACGCCCGTCAGCTCCACATTCAACGCCCCCGCGATCCGCGCCGTTCCCCGCGCCGACCGCTCAAGCCGTGGTGTGATCGAGAGCGTCGTCAGCGACACCGGCTCGGGCATCAGCCCGCCGATCACCGCGATCACATCGCTCATCGACACCGGCGTCGACGCCCGCGCATACCGCCGCAGCGTCGCCAGCTCCGCCTCCGAGTCCTTCCGCACCGACTCCAGCCGCTGCGCGATGTCCGCGTGGATCTTCGCCTCCCGCTGCAGACGCGACAGCTCCACACGCCGCGCCGCCGCGACCAGGTGCAGCGTCAGCGACAGACTCACCGCGACCGCGGCCGTCCCGCCGAAGAGCAGCGCCACCCGCCGCGAAGCGTTCCGGCTCCGCAGCCGCGCCCGACACGCCGCCGGCATGAGGTCGACTCGATGGCTCAAGCCGCCTCCTTGGCCGTCTCGGGCGCCGTCGGCTCGACCTTCGCCTCGGCCTCCGCGGGCTCCGGCTCCTCTTCGCCGCCCGGCCGCTGCCGACGCGAGCGGGGCTCGGCCTTGAGACTCAACCCGGCCCCCACCGTCCATTGCGCCATCGAGCCGCGGCGATCGCCGCCGCCCAGCGCCGCCATCGAGAGGTCCATCCCCTCCATCGGCCGCGCCACGCGCGATCGATTCCGGCAGCCGCGGCTCGTCCGCCTCGCCGCCCACCACCAGCACACAGCGGGGCTTGTCGCCCCGGAAGGTCACCATGTAGTACCGCAGGCAGAGCGTGACCTCGTGCGCCAGTTCGCCCAGCATCGGCCGCACCGCGTCGAACACGGCGCGCTCGACCCGCGGATCGACGCTCGATTCGCCCGGCCCGCTCGCGAGCCGCTGCCGCCGGATCTCCGCGACCGTCCCCGGCGCCAGGCCCAGCGCCTCCGCCGCCGCGATGTCCAGCCGCTCCCCGCCCCACTCCAGCTGCTTGTAGAACGCGACGCAGTCCCCGCGCAGCGCC
>CALKYH010000275.1 GCA_938003595.1 uncultured bacterium | reverse complement strand
TACTCCTTCGGCTTCCCCATGTACGCCGTCGGCCAGTGCGCCGACATCCTCGTCTTCCGGCCCGAGCTCGTGCCAGTCGGCGAGGACCAGGTCGCCCACATCGAGATGTGCCGCGAGGTCGCCCGGCGCTTCAACCAGTTCTACTGCGGCGTGGACCCCAAGACCGAGGACGAGGACTATGTGCAGGCCGGGGGCCTCTTCCCCATCCCCAAGGCGCTGGTCGGGCGTGTCGCGCGCCTGCCGGGCATCGACGGGGTGCAGAAGATGAGCAAGTCCCTCGGCAACGCCATCTTCCTCAACGACGATCCTGGGGCCGTCAAGAAGAAAGTCGGCAAGATCTTCACCGGCCGCCAGTCCCCCACCGAGCCGGGCGACACCACCAATGCGCTCTTCCAGTTCGTCGAGGCGTTCATCACCGAACAGGGCCGCGTCGCGGAGCTCAAGGACCGCTACGCCCGGGGCGACAACATCGGCGACGGGCACATCAAGGTCGAAGTGACCGAGGCGATCAACGCCATGCTTGCCCCGATGCGCGAGCGCCGGGCGCAGTACGACGGCGCCGCGGGCGAGAAGCAGATCATCGAGGTCATCCGCGAGGGCACCGCCCGGGCGAACCAGCGGGCGGAGGAGACGCTCTGGCTGGCCAAGCAGGCGATGCGCCTGGACCTGTTCCCGCGGTCACTGGATCTGGGCACGGGCAAAGCCCGGTAATGCCGGGCCGAGCCGGCTCCGCCGGGGCTGGGACGGCTCCGAGACGCGCCAGAGTTGAGGTAAACACTTGACTTATCTCGGTTTACGCGCATGCTGAGGAGTGGTTAGGGAAGGCCCGCGGCAGACCGCGCGGGCGAATGCAGAGAAGGGGCAGAGAGAGGGGCGCCGCTCGGAAGCCGCGGCGCCCGCCGGGCCCACCACAGGTCGTTGAGTACGAGGGAGCGCACGTCCACCAGACCGGCCCGCACGAGCGCGGCTGTCTCCGCGCGCTCCGGGCTGATCGAACCCCGATCGCGCCTGCGATCGTTCACCGGCGGGAGGTCTGTGTTCGCGACCGCTCGCCGGTTTTTCACCGCCGGTGATCAGAGGCCCGAGCCGTAGTTGCTCAGCACCAGGTTCAGGTCCGCGAACCCGACCACGCCGTCGTAGTCCGCGTCGCCCACGATCGCGCCGGGGGCGCCCGTCTGGCTGTAGCTCGACAGCACCAGGTTCAGGTCCGTGAAGTCCACAGCGCCGTCGCCGTCGATGTCGCCCGCCAGCGCGGTGCAGGTGGTCACGGTGAAGAGCGTGACATCGTCCACGCCCGCCTCCACCACCGAACCCGTGCCCTCGTCGCGGGCGACGAACCGCAGGCGCATCTGGCTGGTCGGCGTCAGGAAGTCCGACACCCGGACCTCCCGTCGGACCCAGGCGTTGGCGTTCTCGGTCACCAGCTCGATGTCGGTCCAGGTGGCGCCGTTGTTGTTCGAGAGGCGCACCGGCATCGAGTCGGAGTTCGCCGCCCCGCCCTGATCGTTCGAGTACCAGCGGTGGTACACCAGGATCGCGTCCCCGCCGGGGCCGGCGGTCGCGTCCATCGCGGGCGAGGTCAGCGTGGTCGCGCCGCCGTCGACATCGTTCGTGCCCACGCCCGAGCCGGGCGCCGCGTTGCCGGTGATAAAGCACTGCGTCCCGGCGACGGTGTGATCATCCTCCGGCTGCGCGCTGGTGCCCACCGGATCGGCGCGGACCCACACGCCCGTGGTCGCGTTGTCGCCCGGGGCGCCGATGGTCCAGCCGTTGTCCGACTCCGCCGGATCGTCCAGCGCGATCGCCGTCTGCGCCACCACGATCGACAGCGGCGCCGCCTCGCCCTCGGCCGGGTGCAGCGCCTCGGCCCCCTCGGTGGTTGCGGCCCGGAAGTAGTACTCGAAGGACCGTCCGCACACCGCCGCGGGCAGGGCGCCCGTATACACATCGCCGCCGGCGCCGCTCATCGGGATCGTCACGAACGACGCGCCGCCGTCGATTCGGAACAGCAGCTCCACGCTCGAAGGATCGACCTCGGCGCCGAAGCGGGCGTTCACGGTCACGCTCACCGGCGTCGGCGCCATGGGCGCGGCGTAGGGGGGCGCGGGGCTCGCCGGCTCCACCGAGATCGTCGTCGCCGCCCACTCGGTCAGGCCGAGCACCGCGGCGAGGTTCTCCTCGCCCGTCGGGATGATCTGGTTCGCCGGCAGCACGAAGCCGAAGGTTCCCGTGTCGCGCAG
This sequence comes from uncultured bacterium, assembly GCA_938003595.1. Lineage (GTDB taxonomy): Bacteria > Planctomycetota > Phycisphaerae > Phycisphaerales > UBA1924 > JACVCK01. Next base: position 2,870 of record CALKYH010000275.1, on the reverse strand, counting down.
CTCGATCGTCCACGAGTAGACGCCCAGCTCTCCGTAGACCCAGTCCACGGAGGAGCCGTCGGCGACATAGAGCGTGGTCGAGATCGGGCCCGACACATAGGCCTGGCCGTGAACGCTGAAAATCGCCTGCGCCATGGCCGCGGCCAGGGCGTTCAACTCGGGCGCGTCCGGCGCCGCGTCCTCTGTCCAGCCCCAGGGGCCGAGCACCAACTGCGAGTACGAGTGGAAATCAATGTGCGCCCGCAGCCCCGGGATCGAGGCGATAAACGACGCGATCGCGGCGGACTCGGGCTCGGAGAACGGCGAGGGCCCGCGGTACAGGTCGCTCGAGGAATCGCCGCTGGAGCCCGAGCCGCCCCAGGCGTAGTCCCAGTTGCGGTTCAGATCGACGCCGACGGTCCCGCCCGGGTTCAGACGGCGGTTCTTCCGCCACAGCCGCTCGGGGCCCCAGGTGTAGACATAGCCGTCGGGGTTCACGATGGGCACCAGGTACAGGTCCACCTCGTCCATGACGGCGGTGATGCGCTCGTCCACGCCGTAGCCCGCGGCGAACTGGTCCGCCAGGAAGGCGATCGTCATGGGGCTGATCCACTCGCGCGCGTGCTGGCAGCCGTTGTAGAGCACGGCCGGGCGGTCCGGATCGTTCGGCGCCCCCGGTGCCCGAAGCCGCACGCCGAAGATGCTGCGCCCCTCCAGCGACACGCCCAGCGTCACGCGGGTGGCGATCGCCGGATACTGCGCCACCAGGTCGTCCGCCCACGCGCTGAACGCGGCGTAGTCCCGGTAGGTCGAGAAGAACCCCAGCCCTCGCTCGTCGCCGACCGCCGCCAGCTCGGCGCGCTCGGCGTCGATGCGGGATTGCACATCGTCGATCAGGACGGAGTACTTCAGGCCCGAGGCGTCCAGGTCCGCCAGGCGCTCCGGCGGCACGCGGTAGTCCACCAGACCCGGGCCCTCGCCGTGAGACCAGAGGTCCGGGCTGATCGTCCGCATCTGCACCGCGTCGGCGGCGTCGCGGATCTGCACCCGCACCACCTTGTGCCCGTCGTAGCGCACCGGCGCCGCCGGCAACGAGCGGGCAAACGCCGGGGCGGCCAGGAGCAGGGCGAAAAGGGCAAGGACGGCGCTGCGGGCTCGTGTCATGGATGGATCCTACAACACGCTGCAAGTGCGACAGCTGGATTGCGAAGGATTCAGAGAGGATTCCCCGATCCGGGGGCCTCGTCTGGTAACCTAGGGTGGCCCCGGAGACACACCCCGGGACGCGGAGGGCTGCTCACCGATGACAATGATCCCCCTGTTGGTCGTGGCCGGACTGGTCGTCCTCGTGCTCCTCTGGGGCGTGGCGATCTTCAACCGGCTGGTCCGCCTGCGCGTCAACTGCGACAACGGCTGGTCGCAGATCGATGTCCAGCTCAAGCGCCGCTACGACCTGATCCCCAACCTGGTCGAGACGGTCAAGGGCTACGCCGGGCACGAGAAGGGCACGCTGGAGTCCGTCGTCAACGCCCGCGCCAAGGCGATGAGCGTGGGCGCCTCCGCCGGCGCCGCGGCCCACGCCGAGGCCGAGGGCCTGCTCGGCGCCGCGCTGGGCAAGCTCATCGCGCTGGCCGAGGCCTACCCCGACCTCAAGGCCAACCAGAACTTCAAGGCCCTGCAGGAGGAGCTGGCGACCACCGAGAACAAGATCGGCTTCGCCCGCCAGCACTACAACGACTGCGTCGGCCAGTACTCGACGGCCATCCAGCAGTTCCCCTCGAACATCGTCGCCGGCATGTTCTCCTTCAAGCCGCGCGAGTACTTCGAGCTGAACGAGGCGGCACAGCGCGAGGCGCCCAAGGTCTCGTTCTCGAATCCTTGAGCCGCGCCCCGGGTCAGAACGCCGCCGGCCACGCGGTCCATTCGGAGCGCGCGGACCCGCACGCCTATCCCCCCACCGTCACCTACCAGGACCTCATCCGCAAGAACAAGCGGCGCAGCGCCCTGCTCATGGCGGCGATGATCGCGCTGGGCGTGGTCATCGGCGGCGCGATCGGCGCGGCGCTGGGCGGCTATGGGAGCCGGGGGACCGAGGGCTCCATCGGCGCGCAGCTCGGCGCCTCGGCGATCGTCGGGGCCCTCGCGGCGCTGGCGGTGGGCTCCCTCGGCGCCGCGTGGTCCTGGTTCAGCGGCTCCAAGGCCGTCCTCGCCATGGCCGGCGCGAAACCGATTCAGCCCGGCGATGATCCGGAGTTGTTCAACATCGTCGACGAGCTCCGCATCGCCGGCGGCCTGCCCATGCCCGGCGTCTACCTCATGGACACCGACGCGCTCAACGCCTTCGCCACCGGGCGCGACCGCGAGCACGCGGCCGTTGCGGTCACCCGGGGCCTGCGCGAACAACTGACCCGCGACGAGCTCGCCGGCGTCATGGCCCACGAGCTCGCCCACATCCGCCACCTGGATGTCCGCTTCGCGATGCTCATGGCCACGATGGTGGGGCTCATCGTCATGGCCTCGGACATGGCCTGGCGGATGATGCGCTACGCCCCGCGCCGCTCATCCTCGAAGAACAGCGGCGGCGGCATGGCTGTCGTTCTCGTCATCGCGATCGTGCTGACGATCGTGGCCGTGCCCCTGGCGATGATGATCCAGCTCGCCTTCAGCCGCGAGCGCGAATACCTGGCCGACGCCGGCGCCGTGGAGCTGACCCGCTACCCCGAGGGCCTGATCGGCGCCCTGCAGAAGCTGCAGAACTGCGAGAAGCCGCTGCCGGGCGCGAACCGGGCCACGGCGCACATGTACATCGCCAACCCGCTGAAGAAGCAGATGCACTCGCACCAGAACCTCAACAGCGCGTTCAGCACCCACCCGCCGATGCAGAAGCGCAT
>CALKYH010000274.1 GCA_938003595.1 uncultured bacterium | reverse complement strand
TCTCGGTTCGCAGGCGGGACGCGGCCGGTTCCTCCCGGATTCGCCCCCAGCGCCCCGTCGGCGCGGCTGAGCCGATTGTGGGAAATGCGCCCGCCGGAATCCAGCGGCGCGACGGGAGTTCTTTCCTCGATCGCACGCTGCGCGACGCGGATTGCGGCCTCCCTGGCCCGTTCGTATTCCTCCGCGGAGATAACCCCGGTGCGGACCATCTCCCTCAACTCGGCGAGGGTGATGCCGCCGGCGCCGCGATCATCGGAGCCGATCATCCAGCGACGGATCGCGAGCAGGCCGAACACCAGCGCCACGCTCATCCCGATCAGGACGATCGTCCACAGCGCCGCCTGCATCACGGGGCCGGCGGCGAGCATGCTGGGGGCGCTCGTTGGCACGACGCAACGATAGGTCGGAATGTCGGCTCAGCGCACCCGGTGCGGCTGACCCGCGCGGACGACGACGCGGACATCGCGGATCGCGCTCATGTCCGTCAGAGGGTCGCCCCCCACCGCCACCAGGTCCGCGGCCTTGCCTTCCTCGATCGTGCCGATCTCGTCCGAGAGGCCGCACAGGTCCGCCGCGGAAATGGTCGCCGCGACGATGGCCTCCATCGGGGTCATGCCGCCTTCGACCATGAGGAGGAACTCGCGCCCGTTGTCGCCGTGCGGGCCGACGCCGCAGTCCGTGCCGAAGGCGATGCGGACGCCGTTCTCGTGGGCGCGGCGGAAGGCGCCCATCATGACCGGCCCGACGCGTTTGGCCTTGGCGGCGACGGCGGGGACGAAGTAGCCCTCCTGCCCGGCCAACTCCACGACGGTTCGACCGGCGTGCAGGGTCGGCACGAGATATGCGCCGGTCTGCTTGAAGAGGGCGATGGACTCGTCATCCAGGTACGAGCCGTGCTCGATCGAGTCCACCCCGGCGCGGAGCGCGGCGTTGATGCCGCGCGTCCCGTGGGCGTGCGCGGCGACCTTCCGCCCCAGCAGGTGGGCGGTCTCGACGATCGCGGCGAGTTCGTCCTCGAAGAACTGCTGCTCGGTGCCGGCCGCGGTGGCGCTGAGGACGCCGCCGGTGGCGGTCATCTTGATGACATCGGCGCCGCGCTTCACCTGGGCGCGGACGGCCTTGCGGCACTCGTCGGGCCCGTCCGCGATGCCCTGCATGGCGGCGGGCATCTCGAAGAGATCGTCGCGGTAGCCGTGTGTGCCGTCGGAATGGCCGCCGGTGGGGCTGATGGATTCTCCACCCTCGAGGATGCGCGGCCCGGGGACATCGCCCCGGTTGATGGCGTCGCGCAGGGCGAACATGGCGTCGCCGGAAGAGCCGACATTACGGACGGTGGTGAAGCCGGCGTCGAGCGTGCGCCTGGCGTGGACTACGCCGTACATCGCCGCGTCGGCGTCGGACTCCTCGACATTGCGCAGACGCGCGTCGCGCGACAGCTCCATCGTCAGGTGGGTGTGGCAATCGATCAGCCCGGGCAGGACGAAGTAGTCGGTCAGGTCGATCAGCTCGGCGCTGCGGTCCTGCGTGAGCTGGGCCAGGGGGACATAGCCCGGCAGCACCTTCTCGATGCGACCGGCGCTGAGCACGACCGTGGCCTCGCGCATGGGGGCCTGCCCGGGGACGGCGAGCAACTGCCCGCAGTGCAGCACGCGGACCTGGGGCTCGGGCGCGGCGGCCCGGGCGGAAGGAAGGACTGCGATCAGCAGTGCAAGCGCCGTTCCAAGCAATCGATGCGACATCGGGACCTCCAGTAAGGGGGCGCCGAGTCTACATCGGGGATCGTCCGGAGGACGGGAGCGGGGCTTAGAGCTTCTCGGCCTCGGCGCCCTTGATCTCGGTCACCGCGGCCTTGGCGATCAGCGCGTCCATGGCCTTGTGCTCGCGGATCTGCTGGACGAGCGAGCCCACCTGGTTGCGGCGGATGAGCTCGGTGCGGAGGTTCTCCGGCTTCTCCCCCCGCTCGTGGGCGAGCTGGGCGATGCGCGCGTTGACCTCGTTCTCCGTGACCTTGACCTCGAGGTCGTCGGCGACCTTGTTGAGGATGAAGAACAGCTTGAGTTCGCGACGACCGACCTCGGCGGAGGCGGAGCGGAGCTCGGCCATCTGCTCCTCGACCTGGATCGGGTTCACGCCGCGGTACATCAGCTCCATGCGCCGGCGCTCCAGGGCGCGGATGGCCTGGCGCTCGCTGAGGCGCTCGGGCAGCTCCATGGAGACCTTCTCCAGCAGCGTCTCGGCGATCTGCCGGCGCATCGACGACTGCTGGTGCATCTGCAGGCGCTGGGCGAGGCGGGTCTTGAGGGCGTCGCGCAGGCGGGCCTCGTCGCCGATGCCCAGGCGCTGCACGAGCGACTCGACCGGCGCGGGCACGATGCGGTCGACGCGGCTGACCTCGAAGGTGATGGTGATCGGCTCGCCGCGGATGCGCGCGGTCTCGTGCTGCTCGGGGCCCTTGGCCTTGATCGTGATGGTGTCGCCGGGCTTGGGCAGGCCGACCTGCTTGGCGAAGTCGTCCACCATGACGCCGAGGATCGCGCCCTTGCCGTCCTTGTTCTTCGCGGCCGGCACCTGGATGACGGCGCCATCGATGTCCAGGACCGCGTCGCCCTTCTTGTCCTTGATGATGCCATGCCCGGTGCAGTAGTCGCCGGCCTCGGCCTTCTCGCGGGGCTCGAGTTCGCCCTCCATCAGGCCCAGGCGATCGATCTCATCCTGCACCATCTCGTCGGTGACCTCGCGCATCGGCTTCTTCACCGCGATGCCCTCGAGCGCGGGCAGCGTGAACTCGGGCGCGACCTCGATCTCGAGCGTGAACGAGATGGGCTTGTTCGGCTCGATCTCGGCGTTGGCCAGGTCCTCGCCGCCCTCGGGGTCTCCGAGGACGCGCAGCTTGTGGTCCTCGACGGCCTTGGTGTAGGCCTTGGACACGAGCCGGTTCCGGACCTCCTCGCGGGCGGCCTTGCCGTAGGCCCGCTCCACGAGCTTGCGCGGCGCCTTGCCGGGGCGGAAGCCGGGCAGGGTGGCGCCCGTCACGACCGAGTCGAACGCCGTGGTCAGCTCCTCGGCCACCGCCGCGGCCGGGACCTCGATGGTCAGCTTCTTGCGGCAGGGTCCGATATCCGACACCTGGACGGTGGACTCGGCGGAGGGGGCCTTCGACGCGCGATCTTTGGTGGAGGTGGCCATGTTTGGTTTCTATCAGGGTTGGGGGTACTCGAAGATGAAGATCGACGAGCCAGCGGCCGCCGAGAGGGTCCAGAGAATACCGCCGTCACCCGGCGGGCGTCCATCCTCCGGATCCCGAAAGACGGGGGCCATTTTCGGCCGATGCCAGGCTGAAATACTCCGAAAGAAACGCTTTCGCATCGGACCATCGGGGGTTAGTCTTCGTATCAGAACAAGACGGCCGCTTCGATCCAGCCGAGGGCCCCGAAGCCCCCCGGGCGCCGTCGTCGTGCCCCCCAGCGAAGGAAAGGGAGACATCGCCTCATGCCCCAGCCCCGAAACCTGACCCCCACTGCGTCCATTCTGCGCCTTGTCGCCGTCGCCGGCCTCGCCGGTTCGGCGTTTGCGGCGCCCGTGGACCTGACGCCTGACCTTCAAAATCTCCGCGCGTTCGAGGCGGTGGCCAGCCCCGCCGGCCCGAGCGACCAGACGGCGCTCTACCTGCGTGCCGGCGTTGTCCAGACGGACGCCAGCCCGGCGCGCATCCAGAACCTGATGATGGTCGACGCCGACGCCGAGCAGGCCGCCAGCCGCATGGTGATCCAGCTGGACGGCCCGATGACCGCTCAGCGTCGCGCTCGCCTGGAGGCCGCGGGCCTGACGGTCGGCGACTACCTCCCGATCAATTCCTACATCGTGACGCGCAACCCGCGCGGCGCGATGGGCGCGGGCGCGGCGGACGCGCTCGAGTTTGTGCGCTTCGCCTCTCCGTTCCAGACCTCCTGGAAGATCGATCCCGAGATCGGCACGCAGAACCTGTCCAAGCCCGAGCGCGTGGCGCTCGCCAACGAGGGCAAGGTCCTGGTGACGGCGTACCTGTTCAACGGCGAGGCCGTTGCGCCCGTGGTGGACGCGATGAACGCGATCCCCGGCGTCACGGCGGAGCCGGTGGGCGATCTGGGCGGCAACGAAACGCTGAGCGTGACCGCGCCGCTGGCGGCGATCCAGCAGTTGGCTGAGATCGGCGCCGTGCAGTTCATCGAGGAGTCTCCCGAGATCATCCTCCGCAACAACACCGTCCGCGCCATCGTGCAGAGCGGCACGACGACGCAGACGCCGCTGTACAACAACGGCCTGACCGGCGTCGGCCAGGTCGTCGGGCACATGGACAGCGCGATCCAGCGGCTGCACTGCTCCTTCGCGGACGCCGGGGCGGGCAACATCCCCGGCCCCTCGCACCGCAAGATCCTCGCGTACAACACCAGCTTCGGCTCGGCCTCGCACGGCACGCACACGGCGGGCACCATCGCCGGCGACGGCGGGACCTTCTCCGACACGCGCGGCGTGGCGTACCTCGCCAAGATTGTGCACCACTCCACCCCGGGCGACTCCAGCACGGGCACCACCTTCAAGTCCCGCCTGGACCTGCACCACAGCCAGGGCGCCCGCGTGCACACGAACTCCTGGGGCGCGGACTTCACCACGCAGTACAACGGCTGGTCCCGCGCGGTGGACCTGTTCTCCCGCGAGTCCGAGGATTCGATGGTCGCCTTCGCGATCACGAATCAGAGCTCGCTCTATACCCCCGAGAACGCCAAGTCGTGCCTCTCGGTCGGCGCCTCGCAGGACAACACGAGTGTGAACTCGTTCTGCTCCGGCGGCCAGGGGCCCACGGCCGACGGCCGCTTCAAGCCCGAGATCTACTCTCCCGGCTGCAGCATCACCTCGGCGCGCAACGCCACCGACTGCTCGACCGCCACCAGCACCGGCACCTCGATGGCCTGCCCGTCCGTGACCGGCACGGCCTCGCTCGTGCGCCAGTACTACACCGACGGCTACTACCCCAGCGGCGTCGCCGGCGCGAACCCCTCGATCATCCCCACGGGCGCGCTGCTCCGCGCCACGATCCTCAACGCCGGCCAGGACATGACCGGCGTCTCGACCACCTCGACCATCGGCGGCGCCGGCACCGTCGGCTACCCCAACAACCGCGAGGGCTGGGGTCGCCTGGTGGCCGACGCCTCGCTCGCGTTCCCCGGCGATGTCCGTCGCCTGATCGCCCGTGACTTCCGCAGCGGCCCGGCGGGCAGCCCGGCGGCGGGCTCGCTCTCGACCGGCCAGAACTACGAGCTGGAGTTCGATGTGAACGGCTCCGGCCAGCAGCTCCGCGTCACCATGACCTTCACCGACCTGGCCGCCTCGATCGGCTCGTCGTTCACGCCCATCAACAACATCGACCTCGAGGTCGTTTCCCCCTCGGGCGCGCTCTACCGCGGCAACAACTTCACCGGCGGCGTCTCGATCACCGGCGGCTCGGCCGACGCGATCAACTCCACCGAGCAGGTCCACCTCAACAACCCCGAGGTCGGCACCTGGATCGCCCGCGTGAAGGGCACGGCCGTGAACCAGCAGACCCAGGGCTTCGCGCTGGTCATCTCCGGCGATGTGGACGATGAGATCACCATCCCCTGCCCCGGCGACTTCGACGGCGACCTGATGGTCGGCTTCTCCGACCTTAATCTGCTGCTCGGCAACTACAACCAGTCCGGCGTCGACCTCGCCGGCGATATGGACGGCGACGGCGATGTCGATTTCGGCGACCTCAACGCCTTCCTCGCCCTCTACAACCAGAACTGCGGCGGCAACCTCCGCGACGCCCGAGTGAACGCGGCCCAAGGCGGCCCGGTTCGCCTCGGCGAGTAAGACGATCGACTGATCGGTCCCTGGATTGACAAACGCCCCGGCGGCTCGCCGGGGCGTTTTTCATGCGCTCTGTCGTTGGTCCGACGGGCCCGCGCCGCTCAGCTCGGGCACACCGTGTTGAACACGCTGACGACCGCGTTGAGATCCGCGAAGTTCACGAACCCGTCGTCGTTCACATCGCCCTGCAGGTTCGGGCCGGAGGTGTTGAACTGGCTGATCACGATGTTGAGGTCGGAGAACCCGACCATGCCGTCGTTGTCCACATCCTCGGGGCAGGATGCGCCGCCCGGGCCGACGGTGAGCCGCACCTTCGTCCCGGTGTATGAGACGGAGAGGGTGCGTCCGTCGGGAAGGCTCGGCACGGTCACCGCCGTGAAGGTCCCGGAGATCGACCCGGCGGTGATGATGTCGTAGACCGTGCCATCCGGCGGGTTCGGGCTGCCCAGCAGCGTGACGACCAGGTCGCCCGCGAGCGTCGCGGCGCCCGAGACGCTCAGGGCGTCGAACTCGCTCGAGCCGATCTCGATCGCCAGGTCGCCGGCCGAGGTCTGGGTATAGGCGCCGGCGACGGTGAGCGTGCCGGCGTCGCCCGGGCCCGTGCCGGGGGCGACGACGCCGCCGTTGGAGATCGGCGCCTCGATCATGCCGGTGCCGGCGACCGTGCCGCTCGCGCCCACATTGATGATCGGGGCGAATATGCGGCCCTGGCCGTTGACGGTCAGGATGCCCGAGCCGCCCGCGGCGTTGCTCGGCCCGAGGCCAACGCTCACGCCACCGGTGCTCGTCCACTTGGCCGAGTTCCCGGAGATGGTGACCGCGCCGACCGAGCCGGGGTTGCGACCGATGAAGCCGCCGGCGCTGTTGAGCTGGCCCGCGGCGGTGATCGAGAGCTGCCCCTGACCGGCGAAGCCGATCACGGCCGAGCCGTTGTCCGCGTTCCATCGCGCGTTGGCGCCGGAGATGGTCATGGAGCCATTGGAGCCGGCGAGCCCGCCGATGTATCCAGAAGTAAAGGTCGGCGAGCCCTGCCCGGAGGAGGTCACGGACGACTGAGCCTCGACGCGCATGACGGCGTCGCCCTCGCGCGCGACCTGCAGCTGGCTGCCCGTGACCATCGTTCCGCCGGTGCGGACGGTGACATCGCCGTAGCCGCTGGGGTCCAGGCCCAGCACAATGCTGGAGGCGGCGTTGAGGTTGCCGTCGCTTTCGATGACGAGGTAGCCGTCGCCGCTGCGCCCGGGGTAGAACGAGCCGGAGCTGATCCACCGCGAACCGGCGCCGGAGATCAGGCACTCGCCGTACGCGCCGCTGCCCGCCGCCAGCTGGGCGTTGGCGCTCGACACGATGCCGCCGTTGGTGATGTTGACGGCGCCGTCGCCGGAGTTGCCGATGTTCCACAGCGTGACGCCGCCGGAAAGCGTGGAGCCCGCGCCGTCGACATTGATGACGCCCGTCGAGTTGGCGATGGTGGCGACATTGAGCTGCGGGGTGATGACATCCGCCCCGCCCGTGATATTGAGCGTGCCGGAGCCGAAATAGCCCACGAAGTAGTCGCCGGAGGCGGACATGAAGGTGTTGCCGCCGTCCACATTGATCGTGCCGACGCCGGTGGTGCCGGTGCCGATGAAGAACCCGAACGCCGTGCAGATCGCGCCCGGCTGCATGTTGAAGACGCCCGTCCCGAACTCGCCGACGGACAGGTCGTCGGTCATGGACCACTGCATGGTCCCGGTCTGGTGCAGCGTGCCGATCGAGGAGAAGTTGGAGCCGATGAAGCCGCCGTCGGAGTTCACGCGGCCGTTGCTGAGGGTGTACTGCGCCTGGACGCCGTCCTCGTCCGCCACCCACACATTGTTGGTGGTCATGGTGAACCCGCCGAGGTTCAGCGTCGGGTGGCCGAGGCGCCCCATGAGCTGATTCACCGTCTTATTGGCGGTCAGATTGACCGTGTAGGTCGAGGCGAGATTGAAGATCGCGTAGTTCTGCGCGCCGGGGATCGGGTCGCCCGGATCGGGGCTCGTCCAGTTGGCGGAGCTGATGAAGCTGCCGCCGAAGAAATTGTTCCAGTAGCGCTCTGGCGCGGCGTGCAGGACCCCGGCGCTCAGGGCGCCGCCGGCCGCCGCCAGCAGGATCCGTGCCTTGCTCATCCGAATCTGTCGCATCTGCTCTCCTCGACTCCTGGGTTGTTGGTACGCAGCCCAGGGGGCGGTGTTCTCTGGTGGATTCCGCCATCACAGCATCGACCGGGAAGTCCCGGCGGGCAATGGCTTCTCTACCGATACGAACGGGCTGGCTCCCCGGATGCCCGGATGGGCCCGGGCGTCCCCCGAAAGGCCCGAGAATCGGGGCCTCCCGAGGCGGAACCAGCGAATGGGCGATACAGGGCTCGAACCTGTGACCTCATGCGTGTCATGCATGCGCGCTAGCCAACTGCGCCAATCGCCCAGTTTGTCGCCCGATCACCCCATCCGGGGCCCCGAGCGGTCGGAAGTATAGCGAGGTCCCCGGCTGTTGTCGGCCCGTTCAGCGCCGGACTTCGACGACCGTGGTGTCGTCCTCGAACTGGCTGCCGCCGGCGTAGGCCTCCAGCGCCTGGAACAACCCCCGCACCAGGTCGTCCGCGCCGCCCAGGCCCTTGAGGCAGCCCTGCACTCCGGCCTCGCCGAAGCGGCGCACCGCGCCCCGAGCGCCACCCGGGCCGGGCTCCATGGCCGCGGGCTGCTCGTACAGGCCGTCGCTGTACACGATCAGTCGATCGCCCTCGCCGAACCTCGTCAGCCCGGGCGTAAAGACCATGTCCGGCATGATGCCGATGGGAGGGCCGCCCTCCTCCGCCGCGGCCTCGAAGTCGCCGCTCGCCCGCCGGACCAGCGCGTAGCCGTGCCCCGCGTTCACATAGGTGAGCGTGCCCTTCTCGGCGTCGAGCACGCCGACCCACACGGTGACGAACTTGTCCTCCGGACGGCGAGGATTCACATACGCGTTCAGCGCATTGATCGCGGCGGCGGGGTCGCCGGCCTCGAGCAGCGCCGCATGCAGGAAGCCCTGCGTCGCCGTCACCAGCACCGACGCGGGCACGCCCTTGCCCGAGACATCGCCCAGCGCGACCGCCAGGCGCCCGTCGCGCAGCGGGATGACATCAAAGAAGTCCCCGCCGATGCGCTGCCCGGGGCGGCTCTCGCCCACATAGGAGAAGGCGCCGTAGCGCCCGTTGCGCCGGGGGAGGATGTAGCGCTGCGCCTCGGCCGCGGCGTCGAGGTCCAGCTCCACGCGCGCCAGGCGGCGGTCCAGCTCCATGCGCATCTGGTTCGCCATGGCCATCGCGGCCAGACGGCCCAGACCGATCGCAAACTCCGAGGAATCATCGGTTGCGCGGCGCGTGGCCTCGCTGGCGCCGCGGTTGTCGAAATAGAGGTAGCCCACCACCGCCGCGCCCACCTGCAGAGGCACGCAGAGCGCCTCTTCGATGGCGTACTGCATGATGCTGACGGCCTCCATCTCCATGGACGGCGCCGCGACGAGTCGCGCGGGCAGGCCCAGACTCGCCTCGCGGATGAGCGAGCGGCTCAGCCGGGGCGGCGCCCCCTCGACCACGATGTCGCCCCGCTGGCCCACCACCTCCACAAGGCCCTCGTCGCCGGTGGCCTTGAGCAGCGCGACATTGGCGAAGCCCGTGCCCTTCATCGCGGCGTCGAGCACGGCCTCGGCGAGGTCCTCGGCGTCGGTCGTCGCGTGGATCGCCGCGGCGCAGTCCAGCAGCACGCCGAGCCGGCGGTGCTCCAGGGCGCCCTCGACATCGGCGTCGATGCGCTGGATCGTCGCGCCCAGCGCCGCGCTGTCGTCGAGCGTCGCGACCGTCGTGCGGTGCGTGGCGCGGGTCTCGTCTGCGGCCGTGACCCTGAAGCTCCATGGCGCGATGGTCACGATGTCGCCGGCGCGGATGGGGTAATCCCGCGCGGGCTCCAGGCGCACGCCGTTGATCCAGGTGCCGTGCCGGCTGCCGGCGTCGCGGATCGCCCACTGCTTGCCGCCGCTGCGCGCCGGCTCGAAGACCAGCGAGGCATGGTCGCGCGAGACATGGTCGTCGCCCAGCAGCACGATGTCGTGGTGGGCGCGTCGGCCGATCGTGTAGGGGCCGGGCGGCTTGAGCGCAAGCTCCACCGGCTCCGGTCCGGCGACGGAAACGAAGGCCAGCTCGGCCGGGTTGGTCGTGCGGGGGTCAGGCAAGCGTGGGGACCTCTCCAGCGGCGTCCGCGTGTGGGCTGCGGGCGTCCGGCTCCGGTCATGCTAGCCGATGACCCCGAGCCGGGGCCCCGGCGGGGGGTGACTATCCTTGCTCCGAGCCCATGACCCACGCATCCCCGCATCTCCGCGACTACCGGTCCCTCCAGGGCGCTTTCTCGCATCTCAACGCACTGCCCCTCGAGGACCGCATGACCAGAGCGGCGGACGCTCTGTGGGCTGCATTCCACGGCGCTGGCGTGTCGTGGGTGGGCTTCTATCTCGCGGGGGAGGACCATGAGTCCATGGTCCTCGGGCCCCGGCGCGACAAGCCGGCGTGTTCGCCGATCGGCCTGCACGGCGCGTGCGGGCAGGCGTTCCGCAGCGGAAAGCCGCTCGTGGTCCACGATGTCGCGGAGCTGGGCGAGGGTTACATCGCGTGCGACCCGCGCGATCGGTCGGAGGTGGTGCTCCCTCTGTTCGACGACCGACCGAAGCCCGCCGGCCACTCGGGGGCGCCGGGGTGCTGGGGCGTGCTCGATGTGGACAGCCACGAGGTCGGCGCCTTCACCGAGCGTGATGCGCTGGAACTGGCCGCGCTGATGCGCCTCGGCGGGCTCTCGACGCGCTGACGCCCAACAGAAAACCCCAACGAAAAGCGGCGCTCCGAAGGAATCAGAGCGCCGCTGCACAGGGTCTGGCGCCGGCCGATGGGGCCATCGGCCAGCCGTCGGTTCAGTTATCGGTCGATCAGGCCGCCTCGCGGCAGAGATTCGAGTTCAGGCCGCCGGGGTAGGCGCCGTTGACGCCCGTCACGGGGGCGCCGGGGATCCCGGTGATTCCGGGGGTCCCGGGGGTGACGCCCTGGGGGTAGCCGCCGCCGACGCCGTTAGTGGTGTTGGGGACCACGCCGGTCGGGGCGACGCCGTAGGGGGTGTTCTGCCAGAAGCCGGGGACGGAGCCGTTCCAGAGGTTGGTGTTGAAGCCGAAGGGCATGCCGGTCAGGCCCCAGGGGGTGGTGTTGGAGAAGCCGTTGAAGTTGAAGGGCAGGCCGCCGAAGTTCCAGGGGGTGTTGACGCCGGTGTTGAAGCCGGAGTTGAAGCCAGGAGTAAAGCCGGGGGTGAAGCCGGGCGTCACGCCGCCGAGGGTGTTGTTCCAGCCGTTGAAGGGCGTGGGGCCGCCGATGAAGCCGGGGTTGACGGTGTTCTTGGCGAAGTTGCTGAAGCCGCCGTAGTTCCAGGCGGGGTTCGTGTTGAAGCCGGGCGTGTTCCAACCGGTGTTGGTGAAGCCGGGAGTGTTCCAGCCGGTGTTGAAGCCGCCGAAGGGAACCGTGTTCTGGAGGCCGTTGAAGTTCTGCAGGCCGTTGAAGCCGCCGAAGTTCCAGCCGTTGTTCCAGCCGTTGGAGACGGGGAAGTTCCCGCCGAAGCCGTTGAACGGGGTGGAGTTGGTCAGGCCGTTCCAGCCGTTGAAGCCATTGAAGCCGGTGGTGTTCCAACCGAAGTTGGTCATGCCGGGGGTGAAGCCGGGGATGGTGTTGAACCAGGGGGTCGTGTTAAAGCCGAACGGATTGACGAAGGTGTTCATCTGTGGTTGCTCCAGTGCGCAGGGTGCAGGGGATCGACGATTCGATGCCGCATCGGCCGGGCCTCCCATTGAGTCCGGGTGCGGCGTGTGTTCCGTGGTGAGTCGAAGCAGCGGGAGGGGATCGCCCATGAGAGTTCGCTGGTCTCCGAGGTGCTGCGGACGACGGGGCCTCCCGAGACCGGGAGCGCGATGACCCGCCGACGGGGGCGCCGAGCCGACCCCGCCGCGTGGAACATCGACGGTCCCAGAGGCCGACTTTGCTGGGACACGCCGATTTTGGGTAGGGTTGCGCCTTGCCCGAAGGCCCGAACGGGTCGCTATACTCGTCGCCCCCCGCGGCTCCGGCCGCGGGCGACAACGGGATAGCCGGGCCTGTAGCTCAGCTGGCTAGAGCGCACCCCTGATAAGGGTGAGGTCGGAGGTTCGAGTCCTCTCAGGCCCATTCGCACGGCTCCGAGTCCTGCCTCGGGGCCTTTTTTCTGCCCCGGCCGTGACGGCCCCCACCGGAGCGATTGCCCCTTGGCCGATCCCGCAACATCCTCCGGATCTGAACCCAGCTCGCCCCGAACCGCCGACGAGGCCCGGGCCGCGGCGGAGGGCTTCCGCGCCGACTACATGGCCGTGCGCGCCGAGATCGGCAAGGTCATCGTCGGGCACGGGGAGATCGTTGACGGCGTGCTCACCTGCCTGTTCGCCGGCGGGCACGCGCTGCTCGAGGGCGTGCCGGGGCTGGGCAAGACGCTGCTGGTGCGCTCGCTGGCGGGCGCGCTGCACCTGAAGTTCAGCCGCGTGCAGTTCACGCCGGACCTGATGCCCGCGGATGTCACGGGCACGACGATCGTCGCGGAGACGCCCGAGGGCCGGAGGTTCACCTTCCAGCCGGGGCCGATCTTCGCGCAGATCGTGCTGGCGGACGAGATCAACCGCGCCACGCCCAAGA
>CALKYH010000273.1 GCA_938003595.1 uncultured bacterium | reverse complement strand
TCCGCGCAGACTCTGGCGTTCCGATGGGTCCCCGGCGGCGCCATCATGTCGCTGCAGAGCCTCCCGGGCATCCACGCGGAGGCCTACGGCGTCAACGACGCGGGAGTGGCGGTGGGCAAGGCCAGGACGCTGCCCCTGGGCAACGGCTCCTCCCAATTCCACGCCGTCATGTGGACCGAAGGCGGCGCCATCACGGACATCACGCCCATCGCGGCCTCCATCCACACGCAGGCGCTGCGGATCAACAACGCGGGCCACATCCTCGGCGGTCGGACCGACAGCGGCGGCGCCTGGATCGTCCGCGACGGCGCCACACACTTCCTTCCCGGGTCCACGACCCTGATCCCCGGCGATCTCAACGAGGTCGGCGAAGCCGTCGGGTATGTGCGGTCGGGCGGAGTCGCGTGGCAGGCGTGCCGCTGGATCTGGAACGGAGGAGGCTACGACTTCGCGCCGCTGCCCGGCCCGCCCGGCGCCACCGACACCTTCGCCAGGGGGACGAACAATCTCGGCGACAGCGTGGGCTTCGCCGCCACGCCGGAGAGTCGCGCCGTGCTGTGGCCGGCAGGCGGCGTCGCCATCGACCTCAACTCCCTCATCGAGCCCGGGTCGGGCTGGGTCCTGCGCGAGGCCTTCGCCATCAACGACGACGGCGTCATCGTCGGCTACGGCGACAAGAACGGCGCCGAGTTCCGCGCCTTCCTGCTGCGCCCCAATCTCGAGGCCGACACCGACGGCGACGGCCTGCTCGATACCTGGGAGGTCAAGGGCATCCCGTACGACGACGGCATGGGAGGCCAGCTCTACTTCCAGCTCCCCGGCGCGGACCCGCTCCACAAGGACCTGTATGTCGAGGTGGACTCCATGGTCGGCCATCCGCTCTCGCAGGCCGCGGTCGACCAGGTTGAGTTCGCGTTCGACACCTCGCCCCTGCAGAATCCCGACGGCGCCGCAGGCGTGCGACTCCATGTGCTGCTCGACGACGCCGACATCCCGCACGTCGCCGTGTGGATGACCAACGGCTGCTGGCCCACCGACTTCGACGCCTACCGCAGCGCCTACTACGGCAGCGACGCCGAGCGCGCCTTCGCGCAGGCGCCGGCCCTGCTCGGCGCGAAAGCCAAGGCCTACCGCTACTGCGTCGTCGCCGACGACTTCGGCCCCGCGGCGATCGGCGGGTGCGGCCAGACGCCCGGGGACAATTTCGTCATCGCCTCGCTCGGTGGAAATGTGGACTACCAGGCCGCGGTATTCATGCACGAGCTCGGCCACAACCTCGGCCTCCGCCACGGCGGGGGCGACAACATCAACGGCAAGCCCAACTACCCGAGCATCATGAACTATGCGCAGTCCTACAAATACGCGTGGAACAGCGCCTTCTGGCGGCTGGACTTCTCCCGGGTCGGCGCCTCCGACTTCGCGACGATCAACGAGTCCTCGCTCGACGAGACCGCCGGCGTCGGAACGGCCGGTGGGTACTACGACAACTACTTCATGCCCTTCGGCGTGACCGCGAACACCACGGGCTCCCCGGAGCGCGAGGTCCGCTATGTCTCGCTCAACGGCGCCCCCACCGACTTCGGCGACGCGGCCGGTTCGCCGTACCAGGACGGCGCCTTCACCGCCGGGATCGCGCAGGACCTGAACTATGTCGTCATGCCGCCCGCGGGCATCGCGCTGCCGAGCGCCCCCTCGCCCGGTCAGACCTTCACGCCCCACGACGACTGGGCCCGCGTCACCGTCGGTCTGCCGCTCGCCGCCACGCTGGGACTCCGCGGCGTCGAGCCCGAGTACCCCGACGACGAACTCACGACCGAGGCCCGCGACTGGATCGACCAGAACTTCCCCATGGCCCCGGCAGCGTGCCCGGGCGATGTCAACGGCGACAACAGCGTCGACTTCGCCGACCTCAACATCGTCCTCGCCGACTTCAATGTCGCGGCCCCCGGCCTGCCCGGCGATATCGACAACGACGGCGATGTGGACTTCGCCGATCTCAATGTCGTCGTCAGCGCCTTCAACACGGTCTGCGGCGGCGGAGGAGGCGGCGGGGGCGGCGGCAAGGGCAGCTAATGTCGCACAACCCGACGACGCCGCGGCCGACAGCCGGACCCGGCCTCCCGTAGCATCCCGCCGATGCCCCCCACCGTCCGCGTCGCGATGTGGTCCGGCCCGCGCAATATCTCCACGGCGCTCATGCGCTCCTTCGGCTCGCGCGCCGACTGCGCCGTGACCGATGAACCGCTCTACGCCCACTACCTCGCGCAGCTCCCCGAATCGAAACGCGCCGCCCACCCCGGCTGGGAACAGGTGATCGCCAGCCAGCCGACCGACGCCTCCCTCGTCGCCGCGGCGCTCACCGGGCCCGTCCCCGGCGGCCGCCCCCTTTGGTATCAGAAGCACATGGCCCACCACCTCACGCCCGGCATGGACCGCGCGTGGATCGCCTCCCTCACCAACGCCTTCCTCATCCGCCAGCCCGCGGCCATGATCTGCTCCTTCATCAGAGTCATCCCCGATCCCACCCCGCTGGACCTGGGCCTCCCGCAGCAGGTCGAACTCTTCGACCACCTCCGCGCCGCCACGGGGCGCACGCCGCCCGTCATCGACAGCGCCGCCATCCTGCGAGACCCGCGCTCCGCGCTGAGCGCGCTGTGCGAAGCGCTCTCGATCCCCTTCGACGAGGCGATGCTCCGCTGGGCGCCCGGCCCGCGCGACACCGACGGCGTCTGGGCGCCGCACTGGTACGCCGCCGTGAACCAATCCACCGGCTTTGCGCCCTACGAGCCACGCGAGGACCGCGTCCCCGCCCGCCTCCAGCCCGTGCTGACCGAGTGCGAAGCGCTCTACGCCCGACTCGCTCGCCACGCCATCGCACCCTGACCCCCCACCGCCGCGAGACTCGCCCCATGCTCCAGCGCTTTGACCCCCGCAACGCCGATCTGCTCGTCAACATCAACGGGCAGATCACCCACCGCGACCAGGCCCGCGTCAGCCCCTTCGACTCCGCGGTGCAGGGCGGCGACGCCGTGTGGGAGGGCCTCCGCCTCTACGACGGGCGCATCTTCCGATTGACCGAGCACCTCCGCCGACTGCGCCGCTCGGCGCACGCGCTCGCGTTCACCGACATCCCCGCGGACGAGCACATCATCGAGCAGATCCGCCGCACGCTCGAAGCCAACCAGATGCGCGACGGCGTCCACATCCGCCTCACGCTGACCCGGGGCGAGAAGATCACCAGCGGCATGGACCCGCGCCTCAACACGCGAGGCCCCACGCTCATCGTCCTCGCCGAGCACAAGCCGCCGGTCTAC
>CALKYH010000272.1 GCA_938003595.1 uncultured bacterium | reverse complement strand
TTCCAGCGCTGGGCGAGCATGGCGCCGATGTCGGGGTGCTGGACCTCGAGCATGCCGATCTCGGCCTTCACCAGGGCGCGATGGTCGCCGTGGGCGGCGGCCATGGTGCGGAGGTACTCGTCGTCGAGCGCCTGGAACAGCGCGATGACGCCGATGTCCTGCAGCAGGCCGCCGAGGAAGACTTCCTCGGGGTCGGCGGCGCGGGTGGCCTTGGCGACGGCGCGGGCGCCGACGGCGGAGAACACGCCGCGGCGCCAGTAGTCCTGGTAGTCAAAGCCTTCGGCGGACCCGTCCTTGATGACCTTCACCAGGCTGAAGCCCAGGGCGAGGGTCTTCACGGCGTTCAGGCCCAGCGCGACCATCGCCTGATTGATGGTCGTGCACTTCTTGGGCAGGCCGTAGAACGACGAGTTCACCGTGCGGAGGATCTTGGCGGCGAGGCCCTGATCGTTCTGGATGGTGTCGGCGATCTCGCGGAACGAGACATCGTGGCGCTCGGTCAGTTCGATGACGCGCATCGCGACCGCGGGCAGCGTCGGCAGGCGAGGCGCCGAGAGGACTCGCTCGAGCATCTTGGGATTCATCCGCGAATACCTCTCCCACGCAGTTTGTTGCAGGCTCTCCGTCTCGATCCGGGGCTGGGCAAGCCGAGCCAATCATCGGTTCGACCCCCCGCGCACTTCACCCCCTCTTGGGGGCCCGTGCCGGGGTAATTTCCCCCAGAAACGCCGACTGTGAGCGGGGTTCCGCGCCGGCGACGGCCGCGATCCACGCGGCGAGCATGCGGCAGGCCCGTTCGTCGGTTTCTGCGCTCACTTGAGCGTCGGCATGGTCGGATTCAGCCAGCCGGCGCAACCGTTCCACGGTCTCCGACCGGACTCTCCAGACCCCCGGCCAGCCCGCCCCGGGGTCGGCCACGAGGCCCCCGGCGCCGGGGTCGAAGCCGTAGGTCCGGGCCTTGTCCAGGGGTCGGCCGGTCTGGGCGTCGCGGTCGAGGGCGGGGGCGTATCCGGACTCGACGAGGGTGGCCCATTGCACGCGGAGCGCCGCGCCGATCGCCGCGGCGCCGTCGTCGAGGGCGCGGAGTCCTTCGACGAGGGCGTCGTAGATGCGCGGGTGCGGGTCGTGGTCGGTGATGAGCTGGGAGACGATGTCGGCCATGTACAGGCCGGCGTAGTGCGCGGCGAGGACGCGGCGCGGCGCCCAGAAGACTTCCTGCAGGTCCCACTCGGTGAGGGTGGCGAGTTCGGCGGAGGGCTTCACGATCGCGACCAGGCGGCCGCGGGTGAGCGCGTCGAGTCCGCCGGAGAACGCGGCGTGCGGTCGTCGGGAGCCCTTGGCCAGGACGCGCAGCAGGCCGCTGTCCCGGGAGAGGAGCCAGGCGGTCTGGGAGGTTTCGGAGAACTCCCACTGGCGGAGCACGACGGCCTCGTCCTTGATCGACGGCACGGGCGCATGCTACTCCCGGGCGCCGCGCGGGGAGCGGCGCCGGGCTTGCTCGGGTCGGTCGGCGCGCCTTGGGTTCGGCGTGCCCGCGTTCCGGAACACCTCGGTGCGGCCGATGCAGCTGCGCGCGATCCTGCGCGAGGCGCGAGAGCACGGCGAGGCGGTCGTGGCGTGGGGCTCGGTGGAGACGGCGCCGGACCCGGCGGTGAGCACGCTGGCGATCGCGGCGGGGATGATCCCGATCGTGGGCCTGGCGGCGGGCGGCGCGCTGTTCCGCGCCAGGCGGTTCGTGCTGATCCTGACGGACGAGCGGCTGCTGGTGATGACGGCGGACGGCCGGCGCGGTCGGCTGCGGCGGGCGCGGGCGGATGCGCCGATCGGGGGGCTTCGGGTGCGGCGGCTGGAGAAGGGCTGCTTCGCGATCCGCGGGCCGGACGATGCGCGGGAGGTTCGGGTGCGCGTGGCGCGGGTTCGCGGTCGGGCGAACGAGCGGTTTCACGCGGCGCTGGAGCACCTGGCGCGGGCGGAGGACGGGGCCCGGTAGGGCTTGCCCGATCCCTTACAATGGTCGTTCCGTCGGATCGCGTGCGATTCGCCCGGTGGGGGCGAGCACGGCCGCGGCGGGCGTCGGCGCGGGCCGGCGTGTCCGCCGCCGATCCCGGCTCCGGTTCCGGCCCGCCGGCCCGGAGATTCATCCAAGGACGACCCCAGCGCCGCCGCAGGCAAGAGGAGTTCCATGACCGCCACCCCCAACTCTCCGAGCGAGATCCGCAACATCGCCATTGTCGGCCACGCGAACGCGGGCAAGACGACGCTCATCGAGCGGATCCTGAACGACACGAAGGTCAAGTCGCGGATCGGCACGGTGGAGGACGGCGGGACGACGACGGACTACGAGCCGGAGGAGAAGCATCACCGGCATTCGCTCAAGTCGGCGCTGGTGCACTTCGAGCACGAGGGCCGGCACATGAACCTGATCGACACGCCGGGCTATCCGGACTTCTTCGGGCTGGCCGCGAGCGTGTTCCCCGCGGTGGAGTGCGTGGCGGTGGTGATCGACGCGGCGACGGGCGTGCAGATGAACACGCGCCGGCTGATGCGTCTGGCGGCGGAGCGGCGCCTGCCCCGGATGATCATCGTGAACAAGATGGATCACGGCGGCGTGGACCTGCCGGGGCTGCTCGAGCACATCCAGGCGACCTTCGGGACCGAGTGCGTGCCGGTGAACCTGCCCAAGCCGGACCTGTCGGATGTGGTGGACCTGCTGGAGGTGCCGGAGGGCGAGACGGCGTTCTCGAGCTTCAAGGAGGCGAAGACGGCGCTGATGGATCAGATCGTCGAGGTGGACGAGGAGCTGATGTCCATGTACCTCGAGGACCCGAGCTCGGTGAGCAAGGAGCGCCTGCACGAGGCGATCGAGAAGGCGCTGCGCGAGGGGCATCTGATCCCGGTGGTGTTCTGCTCGGCGCGGACGGGCGGTGGCGTGGGCGACCTGCTGCACATCTTCGCGAATGTGTGCCCGAGCCCGCTGGAGGGCAATCCGCGCCCCTTCTACACGCCGGCGGAGGACGGGAACCACACGCCGTGGAAGGCGGACCCGGACCCGGCGAAGCACACGGTGGCGCATGTCTTCAAGATGACGGTGGACGCGTTCGTCGGGAAGATGTCGGTGTTCCGCGTGCACCAGGGGACGGTGAAGGCGGGGATGTCGCTGTTCATCGACGCGCAGAAGAAGCCGGTGCGGATCGCGCACATCTTCAAGCTGCAGGGCAAGGACCACACCGAGGTGAAGGAGCTGATCGCCGGCGACATCGGCGCGGTGGCCAAGATCGAGGAGATCCACCTGGGCGCCGTGCTGCACGACTCTCCGGACGAGGCGGGCCTGCGGATGGAGCCGATCCCGCTGCCGCGCCCGATGGCGGGGCTGGCGCTGGAGGTCAAGAGCCGCAACGACGAGACGAAGATCGGCGCGGCGCTGCACAAGCTGACGGAGGAGGACCCGACCTTCGTGACGGACCGGAACGCGACGACGCACGAGCTGGTGGCGCGCGGCCTGGGCGAGCTGCACCTGCGGATCATCCTGGAGAAGCTGAAGAATCGCGCGGGCATCGAGGTCGTGACGCACATCCCGAAGGTGGCGTACAAGGAGACGATCCGGGCGAAGGCCGAGGGCCATCACCGGCACAAGAAGCAGACGGGCGGCGCGGGGCAGTTCGGCGAGGTGTTCCTGCGGATCGAGCCGCTGCCGGAGGCGACGAGCAACGGCGAGGCGTTCGAGTTCGTGGACGACACCTTCGGCGGCTCGGTGCCCAAGCAGTTCCTGCCGGCGATCGAGAAGGGCGTGCGTCAGGCGATGCAGACGGGCGCGTTCGCGGGCTTCCCGCTGACGGGCGTGAAGGTGGCGGTGTACGACGGCAAGTACCACCCGGTGGACTCGAAGGAAGTGGCGTTCATCACGGCGGGGCGCAAGGCGTTCATCGACGCGGTGCTGAAGGCCAAGCCCTCGCTGCTGGAGCCGTATGTCGATGTCGAGATCCACTCGCCGAGCAGCCACATGGGCGACCTGACGAGCGACCTGATCGCCAAGCGGGGGCGGATCCAGACGACGGACATCGCCCCGGGCGACATGTGCACGATCCGCGCGACGGCGCCGCTGTCGGAGATGATGAACTACTCCGGGCAGCTCAAGAGCATGACGGCGGGGCTGGGCTCGTTCGTGATGGACTACAGCCACGACGAGGTGGCGCCGGCGGATGTGCAGGCGGCGGTGGTGGCGGCGTACAAGCCGCACCCCGAGGAGGACTGATCGGCCGAAGCGGTCGGTCGGGGCGGACGGGGCGGGATCGGCCCGCCCCGGGCGACACGGCGCGGCGGAGCGGCGATCCGGGGCGCCGCGGGAGCCGGTCGGGGGCGCCGAAATTGCGCGAGGCCGGTACACTCCCGAGAGCATGGACGCTCCAGCCCACAACCCGACTTCATCCTCCGGGGGCGCCGGCGGACACCCATCCGGCCCGGGATTGACGCGGACGATCGCCCTGATGAACCAGAAGGGCGGCGTCGGCAAGACGACGACCACGGTGAACCTGGCAGCGGCGCTCGCGGCGGAGGGGCGGCGGACGCTGCTGATCGATCTGGACCCGCAGGCGCACGCGACGCTGCACCTGGGCGTGGAGCCGGGCGACGAGCCGACGGTGTACGACGCGATCGTCGATCCCGCGCAGTGCGGAGCGGCGATCCGCGAGACGCGCCCGAACCTGGACCTGTTGCCGGCGGTGGTGGACCTGGCCGCGGCGGAGGCGGAGCTGGCCTCGGCGCCGGATCGGAATCGGCGGCTGACGACGGCGTTGGCGCCGGTTTCCGCGCGGTACGAGTTCATCCTGATGGATTGCCCGCCGTCGCTGGGGCTGCTGACGCTCAATGCGCTGGCCGCGGCGCGGGAGGTGATCATCCCGATGCAGGCGCACTTCCTGGCGCTGCAGGGCGTGGGACGGCTGATGGAGACGGTGCGCGTCGTGGGGCAGACGGTGAATCCGCGCTTGCGGATCTCGGGCGTCGTGCTGTGCATGCACGAGGAGACGAGCCGGCACACGCGCGAGGTGGTGGCGGACCTGGACGCGTTCTTCGAGGGGGCGCGGGACACGGATGCGCCGTGGCGTTCGGCGCGCGTGCTGCGGCCGCCGATCCGGCGGAACATCAAGCTGGCGGAGGCGCCGAGTTTCGGGCAGACGGTGTTCGAGTACGCCCCCACCGCTCCGGGCGCGGCGGACTATCGCGCGCTGGCGCAGGGATTGATCCGTGAGTGGGACGCGCTGCGGAGCCGCAGGGCCGCGGCGCCGGAGGTGGTGATTCCGGGCGCGACGGCCGGGGCCCGCGCCGGATGAGCCCCGGCGCCCGCCGCAGCGCCGCACGGATTGCGTTCTTCGCCTTCGCGGCCCTGCTGGTCGTCGGCA
This sequence comes from uncultured bacterium, assembly GCA_938003595.1. Lineage (GTDB taxonomy): Bacteria > Planctomycetota > Phycisphaerae > Phycisphaerales > UBA1924 > JACVCK01. Next base: position 18,331 of record CALKYH010000272.1, on the reverse strand, counting down.
CGCACTGGCCGGCGCTGCGTGTGCCGGAGGTGGGCGGCTTCACGCGGATGGACCTGCTGGTGCACGCGGGGGCCTTCGGGGTGTGGACGGGGCTGTTGATCCTGTGCGGGTTCTTCGGGCCGGCGCTGTCGGGGCGGAACATTCTGCTGTGCGCGGTGGTCGGCGCGGCGTATGCGTCCATCGACGAGGGGACGCAGGCGATCCCGTGGTTCAACCGGTATGTGGGGTGGGACGACTGGGCGATGAACCTGATCGGCGTGGCGCTGGCGTGCATCGCGGGCGCGGCGATGTCACGGGTGCGCCGGTACGCGGCGCCGCGGGCCACCGCGCCGGCGACGGAGCAGGCGGCGGCGCACGATCGTGCGCACCGGGGGGTGTTCGCGGCGGTGCGCGTGGTGGCGGGGTTGACGCTGGTGTCGCGGACGGGCGGGCTGTTCCGGGACATGGCGACGGCGCGGGTGCTGGGCGACACGGCGGTGGGCAGCGCGTTCGGGTTCGCGTTCCTGATTCCGAACCTGTTCCGACGGCTGTTCGGCGAGGGGGCGCTGTCGGCGGCGTTCATCCCGATCTACACGGAGCTGCACCGGGACGAGGCGGAGAAGGCGCCGCGGTTCGCGTCGCTGACGGTGTTGTTCCTGACGATCCTGACGATGGCGATCACCGTCGTGGGCGAGGTGGTTCTGCTGGGGGTTCTGGTGTGGACGCCGGAGAACCCGGACCGGGACCTGGCGATCCGGCTGTCGATGATCCTGCTGCCGTACATGCCGCTGGTGTGCGTGACGGCGCTGATGGGCGGGATGCTGCAGGTGCACGGGCGGTTCGCGCCGGCGGCGGGGGCGTCGATCATCCTGAATGTGATCATCATCGCGGGGGCGATCGCGGCGGCGGCGCTGCGGGTGGACACGGTGATCGCGTCGTATGTGCTGGCGGCGGCGGCGTTGGCGTCGGGCTTCGGGCAGCTGGCCTGGTGCCTGTGGGCGCTGCGGCGGTTCGTGCGGTGGACGCGGGTGTTCGGGGGGGTGCAGGACTCGGCGCGGCTGATGATCAAGCGGTTCCTGCCCGGGGCGCTGGGGCTGGGCGCGCTGCAGCTGAACACGATGATGGACGGGCTGATCGCGTCGTGGCCCATCCTGGTGGGGCCGACGATCCTGGGGGTTCTGTACCCGCTCGACGAGAGTTCGAACGCGGTGCTGAGCTACACGCAGCGGCTGTACCAGTTTCCGCTGGGCGTGTTCGGGATCGCGATCGCGACGGCGATCTTCCCGGCGCTGTCGAGGGCGTCCAGCGATGCGCCGCTGTTCGCGGCGATGATCCGGCGCGGCATCCGGCTGAGCCTGTTCATCGGGCTGCCGGCGTCGATGGGCCTGATGATCGTGCGGCGGGACCTGTGCGCGGTGGTGTTCGAGGGCGGGAACTTCTCGGCGGAGGGCGTGGGGCGCTCGGCGTTCATCCTGCTCGGGTACGCGGGGGCGGTGTGGGCGTACTCGGTGAACCACACGCTGGTGCGCGGGTTCTACGCGCAGGGCGACACGCGGACGCCGGTGAAGATCTCGATCGCGACGGTGGCGCTGAACCTGGCGGGGAACCTGACGCTCATCTGGATTCCCGGGGTCGGCGAGGCGGGGCTGGCGTGGTCCACAGCGATCTCGTCCACGGCGCAGTGCGTGATGCTCGGCGCAACGCTGCGCAGCCGGATGCCGGGTCGGCGTCTGCTGCTGCGCGAGGACGGCGCGGCGATCGCGCGGATCGCGGCGGCGGCCCTGGGCATGGCGGTTCCGACGGCGCTGGCGGCGTGGCTGATCCCGATCGACGGGACCTGGGCGGGCCGGCTCGTGCGGCTGGCGGCGTGCCTGGCGGTGGGGATGGCGGCGTACGGCGGCCTGGCGCTGGCGCTGCGGGCGCCGGAGCTGCGGTGGCTGCTGTCGAGGCGAGCGGGGCCCGCGGACGGGGGCGTCAGCCGGCCTTCTTGAGCGTTGGATCGGCGCCGGCGATCTCGACGCGGTTGCGCCCGCCGGACTTGGCGCGGTAGAGCGCGGCGTCGGCGGCGCTGATGGCGTCGGCGGCGGAGCGATCGCCGACGAGGACGACGCCGAAGGACGCGGTGACGGCGCGCTCGGGGTGGCGCGGCCAGCGCTCGGCGGCGAGGGCGAGGCGGACGCGCTCCATCACGGCGGCGGCCTGCTCGGCGTCGGCGCCGGGGAGGATGACGATGAACTCTTCGCCGCCGAAGCGGCACGCGATGTCGGATTCGCGGAGGGTGTCGGAGACGATGGCGGCGAAGCGCTGGAGGACGGCGTCGCCGGCGGGGTGGCCGAAGGTGTCGTTGATGGCCTTGAAGCGGTCGAGGTCGCAGAGCGCCAGCGAGAGCGGCTGGCCGGTGCGCTTGGCGGCGGCGAGGTGCTCGGCGAGGCGGGCGTCGAAGTGGCGGCGGTTCCACAGGCCGGTGAGGCCGTCGATGTGGGCGCGGCGGGAGAGCATGTCGAGCAGGCGCTGGGTGCGGAGGGCGACGCGGATGCGGGCGCGGAGCTCGGAGAAGTCGAAGGGCTTGGCGACATAATCGACGGCGCCGAGTTCGAGGCCCATGACCTTGTCCTGGGCGCTGGAGCTGGCGGAGACGACGATGACGGGGATCTGGATCGTGGCGGGGTTGGCCTTGAGGAGGCGCAGGGCCTCGAAGCCGTCCACGCCGGGCATGTCGATGTCGAGGACGATGAGGGTGGGCGGCGTCTCGGCGGCGACGGCGAGGCCTTCCTGCGCGGTGGCGACGCTCTGGATGGTCCAGCCCTCGGCGCGCAGGCGCGCCTGGATGAGCCGGTGGATGTCCGGCGAGTCATCGATGACCAGGAGCGTCGCGGATGTCTCGGGCGGTTCGGTCATCGTGGCGGGCTCGGCGGGCGAGCGTCAGGCGGCGACGCGGGAGCAGAGGTCGACGAGTTCGTCGAGGCGGCGGCGGATGGTGTCGGGATCGGCGTTGGTCTGGAGGGCGGACTCGAGGTCGTGGGCGCGGTGGCCGACGGGGTCGAAGCCGTAGCCGCCGCTGGCGCCGCGGAGCTGGTGCGCGATGCGCTTGAGGCCCTCGGCGTCGCCGGAGGCGAAGCACTGCTGGAGGTTGCGGACGCGGTCGGGCAGCTCGGAGACGAAGAGCTCGATGAGCTCGGCCATCTCGGGGTCGCCGCGATAATCGCTGCGCAGCGCGTTGTTGTCCTTGTCCGACATCGCGTCCTCCGTGGCCGTGGTGACATGTGGGTCCGACAACGCCCCGTTTCTCATCGGAGGGATCGGCGTCGGAGTTCACAGAGACCCCAGCAACGGGGGATTGCGGCCGGGGGGCCGGGAATCGGCGGGGTGGACGGGGGCGGGCGCCGGGGGAAGGGGCGGTCAGCGGGCGGGGGCGGTCCCTGTTCGGGCGGCCTCGAGGACCTCTTCGTAGAAGGCGTCCAGGTCCTGCTTCAGGATGGCGCGGGCTTCGCGGTCCACATACATCATGTGGCCGCCGGCGTAGTAGCGCGTGGTCAGGTTCTGCAGGAGCGACGGCGCGAGGCCCATGTGGGACATGACATAGTCGGCGGCGAAGTGCGGCGTGGCCATGTCGAAGTAGCCGGAGACGAGCAGCACCTGCAGGTAGGGCTGCTGGTGCATGGCGGAGCGCAGGCGCTCGGCGACATCGAGGTACTGGTTGTTGCCGGCGGGCGAGAACGACCAGGGCCACACATTCGTGAGGACTTCGTAGGACAAGTCGGACTCGAAGCGGAGCTCCTCGCGGACATAGGCGTTGAAGGACTCGGTGTAGTTGGAGCGGATGACGGAGTAGGACGGATCGAAGTCGTAGTTCTCTCCGGCGCCGTCGCGGTCCACGCCGGTGAAGCGGGAGTCGAAGCGGCCGACGGTGAGGTCGGCGTCGCGGAGCAGCTCCTTGGCGAAGCGGCCGATCTCGACGCGCAGCTTGGTGCGGCGGAGGTAGTCCTCGCTCAGGCCGGTGTAGCCGGCCATCCTGGAGATGACCTGGTCTGCGGTCTGGGGGTCGAGATTCGTGCCCTGGGCGAGGGCCACGGTGTACTCGCCGATGGCGAAGGCTTCGACCTCCGCGAGGAACTCGGGCAGGGGCTTGGCCAGGTGCTCGGGCGCGGCGCGCTGGTGGTAGTAGGCGGTGGCGGCGTAGGTGGGCAGGAAGACGATGTAGGGCAGGTCGTTGCCGGTGTCGAAGCGGATGGCGCCGAACTGGAGGGCGGCGGAGATGAGGATGACGCCGTTGAGGGAGACTCCGTGGCGGCTGTGGAGGTATTCGGCCAGGCCCGCGGCGCGGGTCGTGCCGTAGGACTCGCCGGCGACGAAGCGCGGGCTGCGCCAGCGCTGCTCGGTGGTCATGAAGCGGCGGATGAACTCGGCGACGGAGGCGATGTCGGACTCGACGCCGTGGAAGTCCTTCTCGCTGACGCCGGATTCGGCGCGGGAGTAGCCGGTGGAGACGGGGTCGATGAAGACGAAGTCGGAGACATCGAGCATCGTCTGGTGGTTGTCGACGACGCCGTAGGGCGGGGGGCCGGGGTTGCCCTTGTCGTCCACATAGTCGACGCGCTTGGGCCCGAAGATGCCCAGGTGGAGCCAGACGGACGAGGAGCCCGGTCCGCCGTTGAAGGAGAAGGTCAGCGGGCGCGTGGCGGGGTCGGGGAAGTTCGTCGGCGGCTCGCCGTTGGAGCCGGCGTCCTTCCAGGCGGCGAGCTTCTTCTCGAACTCTTCGTGCGATTCGAGGGTGCGCCGGTAGGAGACATAGAAGATGTTGGCGGTGGGCTTGCTCTCGCGATCGGAGAGCGTGAGCACGCCGGCGGTGGCGGTGTAGTGGATGGGCTCGCCGTCGATGGTGAGCGTGTGGTGGGTGACCGATGGCGCTTCCGGATAGATCGCGATGCGCGGGTCGGGCTTCTTGTCGTCGGCCTTGGGCTTGTCGCCGGCGGGCTGGGCGAACAGGGGCGCGGCGAGGAGCGCGAGGGCGGCGGCGATGGAGAGGAGTCGGGTGGGCTTCATGGCCCGACAACCTAACGGTTGGAGGGCGGACGGGGCGGGGGCCGGCGCGGGGCCGGGATCGGCGGCGTGGGGGTTAGTCGGCTCCGGAATCCCGGCGGGCGCCGAGTGGGTCCGGGTCGGCCGCAGCACGCTCGAGCAGCTCGTCGTCCTCCAAGATCTGGGCGGCGTTGGCGGTGTCCGAGGCGCGGGCGCCCAGGAGTCGGACGACGCTCCATAGGAAGACCAGCGCCGCCACCAGGAAGGCAAGGTCGTCCCAGACGCCGAAGGACGATCGCGGGGACGCAAAGACCACGAAGCCGAGGGCGATCGTCGTAAGCAGTGAAATGGCAGCTACATACGACAACTTCAGGGACTCGGAGGGGGGGCGCGTGGGGCCCCGGCCAGAAAACTGATGAGATGGTCGAATTTCGTCCACCCCGCTAAGGGAGTCGTGAACGATGGATGAATGGAGCCTCATCTCGAGCTCCTTGCTTGACGGGGGGCGCGTCCCGGTGATCCACTTGGTGTGCAGGGCATCGGCGGCCAGTCGGCCGCGGCCCTCACGGAAGGGGCTCCTGCTTGAACAGCGCCGCTGGATTCCTGGGCCGGCTTTTCGACACCACTGACTTTCCTGCGCGGTGGTCCTGCGGGAACTGGTCGGAGGGTCTGGGCTGGCTCCACATCGTGTCGGATCTGCTGATCTTCGGCGCGTATATGGCGATCCCGGCGTCGCTTGCGTTCGTGGCGCGTCGGCGTCGGGACCTGCCGCTGCGGCCGATCCTGTGGCTGTTCGTGAGCTTCATCCTGTTCTGCGGGCTGACGCACCTGATCGAGGCGGTCATCTTCTATGAGCCGGTGTACCGGTTCGCGGGCTTGATGAAGGCGGCCACGGCGGTGGTCTCCTGGGCGACGGTGATCGCGCTCATCCGCGTGCTGCCGGGGGCGTTGACGCTTCCGGGGGTTCGGGCCGCCAACGAGCAGCTGCAGGCGGAGATTGTTCGCCAGAGGGCGGCGGAGGCGAAGCTGGAGAGCGCGCGGGCGGATCTGGAACGGCGCACCGGGCAGCTGGCCCTGCGGGAGCATCGCATGCGTTCGGCGCTGGAATCGGCGGCGGTCGGCGCGCTGCGATGGGAGATCGACACGGGGGCGATCCTGTGGGAGCTGGGCCTGCGCGATGGGCTGCGGCGGATGGATGTCGAGGTGCAGGACCTGAACGACTGGTCCGCTGTCATGGCGCCCGGGGAGGCGCTGTCGTTCCGCCTGGCGGCGAGCGAGGCGACCGTCAAGGGGCGCACGCTGTACATCACGCTCTCGCTGCAGGTCGGCGGGCGTCTGCTGCCGGCGATGCTCGCGGCGCGGGCGGATCCCGAGGTCGCCGGTCAGCCGCGGACCATGACGGGGATGCTGCGGTTCATCGTGGACTGAGCGGGACATCGTTTCGGCGTCACGAGTTGGACCATCGGGGGGAGCCGTTGTGTGGGGCGGCGGGCGCGGCGGCGCGCTGCAGGGCGGAGACTTCGCGGCGGACCAGGCGAGTGAGCGTGGCGGCCATGCTCACGACGCCGGCGGTGCGGGTCACCACTCGGAAGACGCGGGTGGGGCCGATGACGCTGGCGAGCGCGAAGACGCCCGCGGCGACGGCCTCTGGATTCTCCATGGCGGCGCGGAACGCCTGCAGCGGCAGCGCCTGCGCGCTCGACGACCGGCCGGAGCGCGAGTCGCCGGCCTTGAGTGCGCGATGGAGGCGCTTGCGCGCCGCGGCGACCTCGCGTCGGGCTTCGGTCACATCGGCGGCGCCTGGTGCGTCGGGCGAGGACTCGGGCTTCGGCTGCGGGCTTTCCTGGGCGCCGGTGACGGGATCGGGTCGCGCGACGGGGCGGAGCACGCGGCGGACGAGCGCCACGACGCCGAGCGAGCAGAGGGCGGCGACGAGGATCGTGCCGCCGCCGACGATGGCGATGGCGGCGGGCCAGCCCAGGGAAGGAGCCATGGCGCCGGCGGCGCCGGCGGCGACGGCGAGGGCGCCGACGGCGGCGAGCGCCGCGAGCAGGAAGAAGAGGGCGCCGGCGGCCGCGACCTTGGCGATGCGAGCGGCGGCGAGGCGGACCTCGGCGCCGAGCAGGTCGGAGCCGTCGGTGAAGAGGCGGGCGAGGGTGGCGAGCATGGCGGGCCCTTTCTGCGGGAGGCGAAACCGCGTCGGCCGCCGCTTGGCGGCCGCGCGGTGAAGCAGAGAATTCGGGTCCGTCAGCGACGGGGCAGCAGGAGCCTGGCGGCGATCGCGCCGACGCCGGCGGCGATGAGGACGGCGACGATGGGCCGGGCGTTGATGGCCTCGTGGACGGTGTCCTTCGCGCTCCTGGCATGCGCGGCGACCTTCTGCACCGCGACGCCTGCGGTGTCGGCGCCGACTTCACGGGCGTCGGAGACCGTGTCGGCCACACCGGCGCCGATGGCGGCGATATCGTCGCGCAGGTCGCCAAAGGTGGCGCTGTCGGAGTCGCTGCGGCCGGCGGTCTTGCTCTGCGACTGACGGTCCTGGGTGGCGGCGGCGTTCATGTGATGATCTCCTCTGTGAGGGTTGCTCGAGTCTTTTCCGGACCCACGGACGCGGTTGGCCAGAACGGCCGAGGCGCCGGGGGTCGCTTCCAACACAAGAGATCATGCGTGAGCGTCGTGAGCCCGCGCTGAATCGCGGATGAAACCGCGGTCATACGGGGCGAGATTGCGGGATCGGCAGGCGCACCGTGAACTCGCAGCCGCCGTCGGGCTGATTCTGCACGCTGATGCGACCGCCGTGGAGTTCGGCGACGCCCTGGGCGATCTCGAGTCCGAGCCCGTGGCCGCGGCCGCGTCGCTCTTCGGCCTTGGCCTGCGCGAAGCGATCGAAGATGCGCTCGAGAAGTTCTTCGGGGATGCCGGAGCCGCGGTCGCGGACGGTGAGGTAGACGGCCTCTCCGTTGCGCTGGGCGGCGACGCGGACCTCGGCGTTGGCGGGGCTGAAGCGGATGGCGTTGCGCACGAGGTTGTCGAGCATGGTGCGGAGCAGGTCGGGGTCGCCCCGCACCGCGAGATCGACATCGGCCTCGTCGCTCAGGAGCACGGGCCGGAGCATGACATTGTACTGGCGGGCCATCGATCGGCAGTGATCGATGGATTCGAGGAGCATCTCGTTGATCATGACCGGCTTGCTGACGGTCTGGCTTCGGCCCTCGCGGACGCGCGTGAGCGTGAGGAAGCTGTTGACCAGTCGGCCGAGGCGCTGCATCTCCTCGCGAACGCTGGCGACATACTTGCGGGCATGGTCCGGGAGCTTCTCCATCTGGATCGCCTGGGACTCCATCTGCACCACGGAGATGGGCGTCTTGAGCTCGTGGGAGACATTGGACATGAAGCGTTCCTGCGCCGCGAGCGCCTGGGCGATGCGGGCGCGGGCGCTCTCGAGGTCGCGCTCCAGACGCGCGAACTCCGGGTCGCGGGCTGTGGGCTCCATGGGCCGGCCGATGGACTCCGGCGAGAGCCGGGTGGTGAGCGAACGCAGCTCGCGGAGCGGGGCCACGGCGATGCCGGCGATGCACCATCCGGCGACGCCCGCGGCGATAAAGCCGATGGGCGCGGCGATCACGAGCACCTCCCGGACTCGGGCCATCATGCCCTGGGCGTAGCGGTCGCCGGTGGCCAGGAGCAGCACGCAGCGCGAGCCGCCGGGGCCGACGAATGAGCCGATGGCGAGGCGCTGGAGACTCTCGGCCTGAGTGGGAGCGTCCACGCCGCGGACCTCGAGCCGGCGCAGGAGCAGCCCCGGGCCCTCGAGCGCCTCCTGGAAGAGGACCAAGGGCGGCTCGGGCGCGGGCCTGGAGCTGGACGCGATGACGCCGCCCTTCGGGCCGTAGACCGTCAGGACCAGGTTCTCGAACATGAAGAAGTCCAGCTCGGCCGCGGCGAGGCGCTGGAGGTCGTTGTCGGTGGGCAGCTCATGACGGGCGGCGAGTTCGCTGCGGAGCTCGCGCGCCTTGCTCTCGAGGCGCTGCTCGAAGAATCCATCGACCGAGGCGCGCTGATAGAGGTAGACGATGGCGCCGAGCGTGAGCTGAATGACCGCGAAGATGATCAGCACCCAGACGGTGAGCCGGACGCGCAGGGAGACGCGCGAGAGGATCGCCTTCCGGGGCGTGTCTGCGGGGCTGGACGACGCGTCGGACATCGGCGCTTACTCGACGACGCCGAAGCGGTACCCCGCGTTCTTGATGGTGTGGATGAGCGGCCGGTCGCTCTCGCGGTCGATCTTCTTGCGGAGGGAGGAGATGTAGACATCGATGACATTGCTCGTCGGCTCGAGCGACATGTCCCAGACCTTCTCGCCGATCTGGGTGCGCGACAGGACCCGGTTGGGGTTGCGCATCAGGTATTCGAGGAGCGCGAACTCCCGGTTGGACAGCTCCCAGGCGCCCTCGCCGCGCTTGGCCTCGCGCGTGTAGAGGTCGAGCTCGAGGTCGTCGCAGCGGAGGGTGCGGCCCTCGGTGGCCTCCCCACGCCGGAGGATGGCGCGGATGCGGGCGAGGAGCTCGTCGAATTCGAAGGGCTTGGTGAGATAGTCGTCGGCGCCGGCGTCGAGCCCCTCGATCTTGTCCTCCGTGGTGGACAGCGCGGTGAGCATGATGATGGGCGTGTCGACGCAGCGCCTGCGGAGGTTGCGGCAGACCTCGACGCCGTCGCGGTCGGGGAGCATGAGGTCCAGGAGGACGACGTCGTAAGGCTCGACCGCGGCGAGGTCCTCGCCGTCGAACCCGGTGTGGCTGACATCGGCGGCGAAGCCGTTGGCCTGGAGACCCTTCTGGATCGCCGCGGCCATCTTGGGGTTGTCTTCGATGATCAGAATTCTCATGGCTTGGCTCCTGCGCGCCGGCGCCGGCGAGGCGGCGGGGGGCGGCTCTGTCTCCGTCGCAACGGATCAAGAGAAGTGTAGACGAGGCCGCCGGGGGGCAGAGTGAAGAGAGAATGAGATTGGATTCATAGTCCGATCACGGGGGGCTCAGGGGGAGGGGCGAAAGTATGGGTGTCGATCTGGACCGAGCAGCGCGCCGGGGCGCTGGGCGGCGTCGGACCGATTGCCACGAACGCCTTACCCCCTGACGAAAGGACCATAGACCATGAGAACTCAACGCTACATCGCTGCGGCGCTGCTGACGAGCCTGGCCGGGCTGCCGGCCGGCGCCCTGGCGCAGAGCGGCTCGCTGCCGAGCCGTTCCGCCTCGGACTACAAGGCGACCACGACCCAGGGCTTCGACCTGGCCGTGTGCGACCGCGTGACCGACGCCTCCGTGGTGAACACTGCGGGCGAGGATGTCGGCACGATCCAGGACCTGATCGTCTCCCGCTCGACGGGCGACATCATGTATGTCGTGCTCAAGTCGGGCGCGATCCTGGGCATCGGCGGCAAGACCGTCGCCACGCCCTTCAACTCGTTCCGCTGGGACGAGGCGAACAACCGCTACACGCTGAACATGACCGAGGACCAGGTGCAGGCGCTGCCGGAGTTCAACGCCGACGAGTGGGCGACCCTGCACAAGGACGAGAGCGGCCTGCGCACCTGGCTGAACCGGCAGTTCGATGAGTCCGACCGGACGGAGAAGGATCGGAAGCCGGTCGCCATCGCGAACGCCCAGACGGTGCGCGGCAAGGTCGTGGCCGTGGAGCGCTCGTTCTACGGGCCGCACGGCGAGGATGTGATCCTCGTGGTGAAGACCGACAAGGGCGCCCAGGAGCGCGTGCTGCTCGGGCCGTCCTGGTATGTGATGGGCGCCAACGGCGCGCCGATGCGGGACAACCCGGTGACGCTGACGGTCGTCCAGCATGACGGCCCCGTCGCCTGGGTCGCCGTGAAGGGCGATGTCAACGGCGTGAAGACGACCTATCGCGACGCGGAAGGCCGCCCCGCCTGGACGGGCGAGACCGCCGAGGGGCGCGCCTGGCGCGATCGCGGGCCCAGCGCCCGCCTCGTCCTGGTGAGCGACATCGACGGCGCGGATGTGCAGTGCCGCGGCGAGTCCTGCGGCACGGTCGAGGATGTGATCATCGACCGTCGCAACGGGCGCGCGCTGCTGCTGTCCATCGACCCGGACGAGAACATCCTCGGGATCGGCGATGAGAACCGTCTCGTGCCGTGGTCGGTCGCGTACCTGGGCGTGGACGGCGTGGTGAACATCGACGCGGACAAGCAGATGATCACCTCGTCCGTGCAGACGCCCGACTCTTTCGACGGCTACCGCGACCCGGCGACGGTGCAGCGCGTGTACTCCGCGTTCGGCGTGCCGATGACGGGGACGACGGACCCCGCGCGGCCTCAGCCGCACGATCCGATGCGCACGCCGCAGGGCGGCGACAAGACCACGAAGGACGCTGAGAAGCATCCAGGCTGAGTTCCTGCCTTCCGCCGCCGGCGCTCGGTCACGGGAACGCCAGCGGCCCCCGCCTTGGGCGCGCGTCCGCTAACGCGGGCGCGCGTCTTTCCCCGGGCCTTCGAGCCCATGAGCCGGCGCGTGCGCGCCGGCGCGACCAAGCCCCGATCGGCGCCCGCGGCCGATCGACACAACGGAGACGCAACATGTTCCGCGAGCACAACCCCACCGCTTCCGACCGCATGGTTCCCGAGCGCCTCGTGCCCGGCCTTCGCGCGGCTTTCGCGGCGTTCTGCATCGCCGCCGCCGTCGGCGCCCTGTCGGGGTGCAACACCACGGAGGGCGCTGGCAAGGACCTCGAGAACCTCGGCGAGGGCATCCAGGACGCGGCGGACTGAGCCGCCGGGCCGGCCCGGCCCGCGGAATGACGCGAGGTTCACGCCTCGTTCACCGCGGGCTCACGGGGCCGCCGCAGAATCAATCGGAGTTGACCTAAGACCCACGAGGCCCCGCCGCCGCTCGACGAGGCGCTCGACAGCAAAAGGAGACACACCATGCTTGGCTGGGCCATCGCATTCTTCGTCATCGCGTTGATCGCGGCGATCTTCGGCTTCGGGGGGATCGCCTCCGGGGCCGCGTCGATCGCGCAGATCCTGTTCTTCATCTTCCTCGTTCTGTTCGTTCTGTCGCTGATCTTCGGCCTTGCCCGCAGGGGCGGCGCCACGGTGAAGCTCTGATCCAACGCCCCAAGCCCGCCCCGGCCGCGCCCGCGGCCAGGGCCGACCACCACTCGAAGGAGCAACCCATCATGAAACTCTCATCTCTGGACAAGCGGCTCCTGTTCCTGGGCGTCTCGGCTCTGGCTCTTGGCGCGGCCGGGATGCAGCTGACCGGCTGCGACGACGACACCGCGGCGGAGAACGCCGTGGAAGAGGCGGCTGACAACATCGAGGACGCGGCCGACGACACGGCCGACGCGATCGACGACGCCGCCGACGATGTGCAGGACGCGGCGGACGACCTCGCGCCGGAGTCCTGAACCTCAGCTCGTCGCTCCGTTCCCAACACCGTTCCACCGCAAGGAGGCACATTATGGAGACCATCGCCCATCTTGAGCCCGAGACCCTGGAGAAGCTCCAGGATCTGATCCGCATCAACATCGACAGCGCAAAGGGATTCACCGCGGCGGCGGACCGCGTGGAGACGCCCGTCATCGCCGACTACTTCCGCGAGTGCGCTCGGACGCGCCGGCGGTTCGCGGATGATCTCTCGCAGTTCGTTCAGTTGAACGACAAGGAGCCGGAGGACGAGGGCTCGATCCGCGGCGCGCTGCACCGCTGGTGGGTGGGCGTCCGCGGGGCGCTGACCGACGGCGACACGCACGCGGTTCTGTCCGAGGCGGAGCGCGGCGAGGACGCCATCAAGCACGCCTACGAGAAGGTGATCGTCGAGACCACCGGCAACCCCGTCAACGATGTGCTGCACGCGCAGTTCCGCTCCATCAAGCAGACCCACGACCGCGTTCGCGACCTTCGGGACGCGAGCGCCTGACATTTGGCTGGCTTGGCGAGCGCGGCGGCGCTCGAGAGAGACCGCCGCGCTTTGTTTTTTCGGCATCGACCTCGCGTCTCGACACAGGCGCCACAAGGAAGGAGACACCCCATGAACTGGGATCAGATCGAAGGCAACTGGAAGGAAATGAAGGGCAAGGTCAAGGAGCGGTGGGGCAAGCTCACCGACGACGACCTGGATGTCATCAAGGGCGAGCGCGATCAGCTCGCCGGGAAGATCCAGAAGGCCTACGGCAAGACGCGCGAGGACGCGGAGAAGGAGATCGAGACCTTCTGCCACGCGTGCTCCCGCTGATCGGCCGCACAACCCTCTTTCGCCCCCGCTCCGCCGGGACGGGCCACGCCCGGTCCCCGAGAGCGTGACGCCGGCCCCGACCCTTGTCGGGGCCGGCGTTGTGCGCGCGGGGGCCGCGTGGCGTATTCTCCGCCCGCCGTGCGCGCCCGGGTTGAACCGGCCCTCGACGGCAAGGAGCCGGAATGACGCCGCTGCAGATCGGGGACTACGCCGGGACCTTCGTCTTCGCGGTGACCGGCGCGCTGGCGGCGGCGGAGAAGCGGCTGGACATCGGGGGCTTCATCCTGCTGGGGTTCGTGACGGGCGTGGGCGGAGGGACGCTGCGCGACATGCTGCTGGACAGGGGCGTGGTGTTCTGGGCGACGGACCCGGCGTACATCGTCATCTGCGCGGCGGCTTCGATCGCCACCTTCTTCGCGGCGGAGCGGTTCGCGTCGCGTCGGCGGCTGCTCATCTGGGCGGACGCGCTGGGGCTGGCGCTGTTCGCGTCCATCGGCGCGGGGATCGCCTGGGGCATGGGGAGCCGGCCGATCGTGGCGATCCTGATGGGGGCGCTGACGGCGACCGGCGGGGGCGTGATCCGCGACATCATCCGCAACGAGCTGCCCATCGTGCTGCACCGGGAGATCTATGTGACGGCGGCGCTCGCCGGCGCCGCGGCGTTCGTGGGGCTGGCGGAGTGGGGCGCGCCGCGTCCTGTCCCGATGCTCGGCGGCATCGCGGTCGCGTTCGCGATGCGCGCGGCGGGGATCGTGATGGACTGGCATCTGCCGTCGTTCAAGCCCCGGGGCGCGGCCTAGCCGGGGCTAGCCGCCCACGATCTGCCGCAGCACCGCGACATAGCCATTGGTCAGCGGGCGCTCGCGCAGGAAGGAGATGGGGGCCTCGGGCGAGCCGATGAACGGGCGCAGCATCCAGGCGGTCTGCATCCCGACGAGCGTATAGAGAAAGAGCCAGCACACGAGCAGCGCACGGCTGGTCAATCGAGGGCCCGTGGAGCGACGCTGCGCGCGAGCGACCGCGACAAGAGAGCACGCCGAGGCGATGGCGAACAGCGCTCCGTTCGCGAGGATGGCGAGCCGGTGCGAGTGCACGGCGCCGTACCAGACGGGGATGAGCGGCGCCAGGCCCGCGAGCGCGATCGCGAAGACCGCCTGCCCGCCGAGGACGCCCCGGACGGCGAGCGGGAAATCCCGGCGCGCCCGCAGCGCCAGGTGCATGACGAAGAACGCCGGCAGGCAGACCACGGCGGAGCCGAGGATCATGAGCGGCAGCTTGATCGCGGCGTAGAGCATCTGGGGCGCTCTCTCCGGGCTGACGGCGCCGAACGATCCGATGGCCAGGCCGGCGAGCGGGGAGATCAGCAGCACGATCCGGGGCCCGGCCCACCAGGGTCGATCGAGCAGCGTGGCCCGGAGCGCGAGGTCGATGTCGCTCGGGAGACTCCGCGGGAGCATCAGGGCGCCCCGGCCGCGACGCGGGCCAGGCGCAGGAGCGCCGCGAAGATGTGGCTCCCGGTCGGGCGCAGGATCGCGAACTCTTCGCCCGGCGCGCCGATGAAGGGGCGCATCACCCAGGCCATCTGCAGGCCGACGACGCCGAAGACGACGATCCAGACGAAGAGCGTCTGTCGCCCGACATCGGCGGGCTGGTAGACGATGGTCGGCGGCGCCTTGGTCGCGGAGTCGCGGGGGATCCACTGCGCCGCGGGGCTGCGGAGGCGCTGCAGCAGGGCGCCGCAGCCGACGACGCCGGAGAGCCCGAGCAGGATGACATTGAGAATGACAATGAAGATATAGCTGTCGGCGCTGATCGTGAAGAATCCCAGGATCGGGCCCAGCGACGCGGCGACGGCGAGCATGACGGTGATCCAGCCCAGCGCCAGTCGGAGGGTCGCGGGGAAAGTCAGCCGCGAACCGAGCAGCGTGTTGAAGACATACAGCGACGGGAAGGTCACCGCGAGCGTCAGGAGGAACAGCAGCGGGAGCTTGACGGTGGTCGATGCGAGCTGCGCAAGGCCTTCGAAGCCCGCGACTCGAACCGCGTACCAGCCCATGAACGCCCCGTAGACGCCGCCGAGCGCGAGCGCCATGGCCAGGAGCAACCGCTTGGGCGGGCCCGCGAACGGCTCGCCATCGGTCGGAGCGTCGGTCGTCCGCGCGCGCAACAGCGCATCGAGCTGGCCCAGCAGTCGTTTCATCGATCATGACTCCGTGGAGAGAGAGACCACCCAATGGACCCGGGCGCGTGAGGGCGCGCGGCGGATCGCCCGTGTCTACGGCGCTCCCCCGAACGCGGTTCGTCGGCGCCGAGGACGCCCGAAGGAAAATTGTGCGTCGATCAGACCGGGTCAGC
The DNA here is from genome assembly GCA_938003595.1 of uncultured bacterium. Classification (GTDB taxonomy): domain Bacteria; phylum Planctomycetota; class Phycisphaerae; order Phycisphaerales; family UBA1924; genus JACVCK01. The sequence goes on along the minus strand of CALKYH010000272.1, from coordinate 2,714 downwards.
GGCGGCCGGAGCCCGCGCGCCGAGGGGCGGGGCGACCCTCGATCGTCAGCGTCGCGGAGCGGCCCTTGCGCCGGCGGAGACGGGGCAGCAGCGATTTCAGCACCCACCAGGCCGCGCCGGCGCAGACCAGCGTGGCGAGCCAGAACTGCCAGTCGTGGACGGGGAACCTCACGCGACCCCCGCGGCGCGGAGGGACTGGTAGACGATGAGCGCCGCGCTGTAGGCGACGAGGGTCATCCAGCCGAGTTGGAGGAAAGCCCACTTCGCTCCGCCGGCCTCTCGCGCCGTCACGACCAGCGTGGGCAGGCACTGCATGGCGAGGACGTAGTACACCAGCAGCGACCAGGTGGTGGCGCGAGTAAAGACGGGCGTGACGCCGTCGGCGCGCGTGGCGGTGCGGATCTGCTCGATGACGCCCTCGTCCTCGGTGTCGTCGGAGCCGGCGGTGACGACGGCCATGGTGGAGACGAAGACCTCGCGCGCGGCGAAGCTCGCGAGGACGCCGATGGTGAGCTGCTCGTCGTAGCCCAGGGGCGCGAAGACCGGCTGCACGAAATTGCCGATCCGGCCCATGAACGAGCGCGACTGGGCGTGGGAGGCCTCGAGCCGGTCGGCGTGTTCGAGCAGCGCCTCGGCGTCGGCGGGCGCGATGAGCGCGACCTGCGCGGCCTCGGCGCGCAGGGCATCCACATCCGGCGGGGGCGCGACGCGGGGGAACGCGCCGAGCCACCAGAGGACCACGGAGATCGCGAGGATGTTCGTGCCCGCGGTCCTGAGGAAGAGCAGGCCCCGGTCCCAGGTGGCCATGCAGGCGGTGCGGAGCGAGGGGCGCTTGTAGGTGGGCAGTTCGAGCGCCATCGGGCGGCTGGGGCCGCGCAGCAGCGTGCGCCGGGCGAGCCAGGCGCTCAGCACGCCGGCGACGATGCCGAGCGCATAGGCGGCGACAAAGGCGAGCGCGGCCTTGGCGGGCTCGCGCGGGAACAGCAGCGAGGTCGCCAGCACATACACCGGCAGCCGCGCCGAGCAGGTCATGAACGGCGCCGCGAGGATCGTCGCGAGGCGCTCGCGCGGGTCGGGCACGGCGCGGGCGGCGATGATGCCGGGCAGCGCGCAGGCGTGGCTGGAGAGCAGCGGCACGAAGGAGTGGCCGGGCAGGCCGAAGGGTCGCAGCGCGCGGTCCATGACGAACGCGGCGCGCGCCAGGTAGCCGGTGTCCTCGAGCAGCGAGATCAGGAAGAACAACAGGCAGATCTGGGGCAGGAAGACCAGCACGCCCGCCACGCCGGCGACGGCGCCGTCGGCGAGCATGTCGCGGACAAGGCCGGGAGGGACGACAGCCTCCACCGCGCCGCCGAGCAGCGCGAAGATGTCCTCGATCCAGCCCATGGGGTAGGTCGCCAGCGCGAAGATGGACCAGAACAGCCCGGTCATGACGACGGCGAAGAGGGCCAGGCCGAGCACGGGGTGGGTGGCGATGCGGTCGAAGCGATCGGTGAACAGGTCGGCCCCGGGGTCGGCGCCGGAGGCGACATGCGCGTGGAGCGTCTCCGCCCAGCGCGCCAAGGCCTGCGCATCGTCGGGCGGCACGACCGCGGGCACGCGGGCGCGGGTGAGCGCGACGCCCAGCGCCTCCAGGCCCTCGCCGCTGCGCGCGCAGCAGGCGACGACGGGGCAGCCGAGCTCCTGCTCCAGGCGGGCGCAGTCGATGTGGACATCGCTCTTGCGGGCGAGGTCGATCATGTTGACGGCGACGACGGAGGGCAGGCGGCGGCGGAGCGCCTCCCCCACCAGCGTCAGGCCGCGGGCGAGGTTGGTCGCGTCGGCGACGATGCAGACGGCGTCGGGCTGGGCCACGCGCTCGCCGCGGGGCGCGGTTTCACCGGCGAGGACGGCGCGGCAGACGGCGGCCTCGGACTGTTCGAGTTCGAGGGAGTAGGCGCCGGGCAGGTCGATGAGTTCGACGGACTGCTCGCCCTCGATGAGGATGCGCCCGATGCGGGCTTCCTGGGTGGTGCCGGGGAAGTTGGAGGTGCGGTGGCGCAGGCCGCAGAGCCGGTTGAAGAGCGAGGTCTTGCCGGTGTTGGGGTTGCCCAGGAGCGCGACGCGTGAGACCGATCCGGGGGTCGGTTCGGCGTGTCGATCGGCCGCGGCCGGCGCGGGGGCGTTCAACGGTCCGCGTCCGTCACCGGGCGCCCGCGGGGGCGTCGGACTTCATGAAGACGCGCTCGGCGAGGGTGCGTGCGATGCCGATGCGCGAGGCGCAGGCGCACTGGCCCATGACGCGGATGATGCACATCTCGCCGTCGCGGCACATCATGACGCGGGCGTCGTCGCGCAGGCCCATGGCGTGCAGGAGGCTGCGGTCGGCGTCGGGGAGCGTCGAGGAGGAGACGGTGCCGGTCTGGCCTCGACGCAGCTGCGCGAGCGAGATCGGCGCGCGGGCCGTCTCGAGCGGGCGGTTGGGGTCGTGGGCTGCGGCGGGCTGGACCAAGCGAGCGGCTCCTGGGGTCCCCGGGGTGTTCAGACCCCGGGGGGGGAGCGTCATCATAGCGTCCCTGAGACTCAGTCGCAGCGAATCCGGCGCGGTCGGGAGGGGCTTCGGGCCCCACCCGGGGGCCTTTGCGGGCGCCCCGGGGGCGGCCATCCGTGGTCGGGCCGGGTCAGCGAGCGGCGCCGGGCGTGTTGAGGCGGATCCGGTAGAGGCCGGCGCGGGC
>CALKYH010000271.1 GCA_938003595.1 uncultured bacterium | reverse complement strand
TCGACGAACGCGGCGCCGATCTGCTCGTGGCGGTTGGAGCCCGAGGCGATCAGCAGCACGCTGCCGCTGGACTTGGACACCGAGCGGTGCTCCCACTTCCAGATCTCCGTGCCGTCGGGCAGCGTCGATCGGGAGCTGGGCTCGCCGAGCGTGGCCTGCACCCACTCGCGGGAGGTCACGCCGGGCTCGATCTGGCGCATGGTCTCGGGGCCGACATAGCGCCCGGAGACGGTCGTCGAGGACGAGCCGGAGGCCAGGCACCCCGAAAGGGCGGCCAGGGTCAGAACGCCGGCGCACAACGACGCGGCACGGATGGAGCGGCTGGGCATGGAGTCTCCGTCTGGTGAGGGGAGGTCGGTCCCCCGGTCATACGGAGATTCCGCGGCGCCGTTTCAGGGCGCGTCGTCGGCGAGGGCCGGGGTGAGGGCCGAGTTCTCGGAGGCCTCGCGCAGCAGCACGGCGAGGCGATCCTTTCTATACGCGGCGTCGCCCAGGATGGTCTTGGAGGTCGGCGCCTCGCCGGAGAGCTCGGGCGGGAGCGCGGTCACCAGGACATGCACCTCGCCCTCGGCGCCGCGGCTGCTGATCTGGTTGCCGGCGCTGGCGAGCGTGGAGTTGGTGGTCTGGTTGCCGGTGGCGCCGGAGGTGCGGTTGGGGTTGGCCAGCGGCAGCAGCTCCTTCGGGCCGGTGAGGCTCCAGGGCGTGCCGATGAAGAACTGCGTGCCGCCGGGGACGAGGATCTCGAGGTTGCCCTTGCGGTTGATGAAGTATTCGGAGTTGGGGAAGGAGGCGCCGATGGCGCCGTCGAAGCGATAGAAGCGCCCGTCGGGGCCCTTGTAGACCTCTTTGAAGTCGGTGGGGGTGCGCAGATCGACCGATGTGGCGCTGGAGCGCAGCGAGGTCTGCAATGCGTTGAGGTCCTGGGCGCCCTGATCGACGCGCTGGAAGCCCGGCGGGACGCCGGTGATCAGCGGGGCCTGGTATCGCATGGCCTGTTCGTCGTCCGTCGCCGGTTGCGCGAGGGCGACGGCGCCGATCGAGCAGGCGAGGCCGGTCGCGATGAGCGAAGTGCGGGCCATGGGGTACCTATCGGATGTTACGCCGGGCCCGGTGGAGCGAGGGCGCTCAGGAGGCCTTGGGGAGGATCAACCGGCGGGACCACGCGGCCAGAAGGGCGGCCAGAGCGAGGACGATGGCGCCCAGCGCCTGATGGGCTGTGGTCAGCAGGACATCGACGGTGGCCGGGGGCTCGCGGTCCTTGTAGGCCAGCACGGCCCAGAGCGCCGCGCCGCCGAGGAGGAACTGGGTCAGCGAGGCGTGCATCGTGCCCTTGCCCAGGCGACGGAACAGCGGGTCGCCGGGGATGGCCCTGGCGGCGCGGGTGCCGGCGCCGATCGCGACGACGATGACGATGACGGCGTTGGCGATGTGGGACATCATCGCGTGGGCGCCCTGCACGGGGCCCATGTGCCGGAGCATGGCGCCGAAGGCGAGCTGGACGAACAGCAGCGCGACGAGCACGGTCGAGAGGATGCGCGGCGAGCCGGGGATGACGCCGGCGTGCCGGGGCTCGGTGGATTTCCAGCGCGCGGAGCAGGCGGCGGCCATGATGCACATGCCGGCGAAGAACAGCTGCGCCGTGACGCCGTGCGCCATGGCCAGCGGGAGGCTGGTCTCCGTGACGCGGATGCCGCCCATGTAGCCCTGCAGGCAGACGAGCAGGAACAGGCCGAGGGCGGCCACCTTCACGGTTCGGCGGCGGTCGGCGATGAAGGTGAAGACTGTGAAGACGAGGGTGGTGAGTCCAACGAGGGAGCCGAAGAGGCGATGGGCGTGCTCGTAGTAGATGCCGCCGGTCATGCGCGCCAGAGGGTAGAGGAACATGTTGGCGCCGAAGGAATTCGGCCAGTCGGGGACGGCCAGGCCCGCTTCGTGGCTGGTGACCAGGCCGCCGATGATGATCAGGGGCAGGACGGAGACAGCGGCGACGACGGCGAAGAAGGCGTGCCAGTCGCGTGAGGCCGGGTCGAGGTGACCCTTCCGAGAACCGAGGAACCCGGCGACGCCGGCGAGGGCGGTCGAGGCGAGCAGCCAGCCGACGATGAGGATGGGCCAACCGGGTCGGAGCGAGTTGTCGGCATCCTCGCGCGCCAGGAGGGAGCCGAGGATCAGCAGGCAGATCAGGCCCGCGACCAGGCCGGCCCCGAGGGCGACCTTCGGGCCGGCGAGCCGCCCGGCGATGAGTCCCCACGCCGCGAGCGCGGCGATGAGGGCGCCGGCGATGGAGGCGGGGGGCAGATGGACGCCGGGGATGTGGAACAGGAAGCCGAGGGTCCACATGGTGACCGCGGCGGCGAAGCCGAGGGTGATGGCTGGCCAGAGGAGGCGACCCGCGGGGCGATGTTCGGTCATTGGTCGGTATCCTTGTTGGGAGCCGCGTTGGGGAGACCGGATCGGGGATCGGGGGTTGCGTGCAGCGGATGCTAGTGATCAGTATATTGGCCGCGCCGACCGGCCCTTGGGGGCCCGGATCGGCGTTGACCAGCCCGTTCCAGCCTGTGGGCGGATCCTATCCCGACTTGATCTTTTCGAGCGTCGTCGCAAGGATTCTCATTCTACAGCAATCCGTCCTCCTCGCCTTGGCGTAGTTCTCAGTGTGTTTGGCGTTCTTCCGGGCGATCCCCGCCGGGTCGCCTTGTGATTCACCCCGTCTGCCGCGTGCGTGCGTTCGAGCGGCATTGAGGAAGCGACAACGGTGTCCAACCTCTTCCCGAAGTGGACGAACCTTCTCCCCACGGTCGGCGCGATCAGCGCGGGCCTGGGGTTGACGATGGTCGTCGCGGCCGTGTGGTACTACTTCACCCCGAACTTCTGGGAAGTGGGGTACATGCCGAAGCAGCCGGTGGACTACAGCCACCAGATCCACGCGGGTCAGTTGGGCATGGACTGCCGCTACTGCCATACGCATGTCGAGGAGTCGTACCACGCGAATGTGCCGTCGCCCTCGGTGTGCATGAACTGCCACACGGCGGTGGACCAGACGACCGGCTACCTGCGCAAGGCGGTGAGCGCGGACGGGACCTCGCCGTCGGCGCACTGGATGAACCAGAACCTGGCCCGCGTCCGCGCGGCGTACGACTCGGGCAAGGCCATCGAGTGGCAGCGGGTGCACAAGCTGCCCGACTATGTGCAGTTCCCGCACGCCCCGCACCTGAAGGTGGGCGTGTCGTGCTTCTCCTGCCACGGGCGCATCGACGAGATGCCGGTGGTGCATCAGGTCAAGAGTCTGAGCATGGGTTTCTGCCTGGAGTGCCACCGCAATCCGCAGGACCAGCTCATCGACAAGAACAACATCAAGATCACCGACCTTCGCGCCGTCGAGGCGCAGCTGGCCGGCGCCAACCAGCGTGAGCAGGGGCTGATTCTGAGTGATCAGAAGCAGCTCAACCCGCCGCAGCACTGCGGCGCCTGCCACTACTGAGCCGCGCCCGCAGCGTTCTCCCCCCTCGGATCACGCCTCGACCGCCTCGCAGCCGGAACCGGACCATGAGCAACCTCGACCAGTGCCCCAGCTCGAAGAAGAACGGCCAGCCCGCCGCGAAGGCGCGTCCTGCTCCGGATGTGAGCGGGGCGACGGGCCAGCGATTCTGGCGGAGTCTCGACGACCTGTCGGACACGCCGGAGTTCCGCGAGCGTCTGGAGCGCGAGTTCCCGGCGCTGGCGTCGGAGGCGAGCGCGGACACGCGTCGCGAGTTCCTGAAGCTGATGGCGGCGGGCCTGGCGCTGGCGGGCGTGGTGACGATCCCCGGCTGCCGGCGCCCCGACCACAAGATCATGACCTACGCGAAGGAGCCGGAGGACCTGGTCCCCGGCAACCCGCTGTACTACGCGACGGCGCTGCCGATGCCCGGCGGCGGCGCGCAGGGTCTGCTGGCGCGGACGATCGACGGCCGCCCGATCAAGGTCGAGGGCAACCCGCTGCACCCGATCAACCAGGGCAAGAGCGACTCGTTCGCGCAGGCGAGCCTGCTCGACCTCTATGACGCCGACCGCTCGACGCATGTGCGTCGCGACGGCGGGGAGATCGAGAACGGCTGGAAGGCGTTCGAGGACTTCGCTCGCTCGCACTTCCCGAAGTTTGACGGGAACAAGGGCGCCGGGCTGTACTTCCTCGCGGAGAAGCTGACGAGCCCCTCGCGCGACGCGATGCGCGACAAGGCGCTGGCGCGCTGGCCGAAGGCGACCTGGCTGGCCTACGAGCCGATCGACAACGACCACGCGATCGAGGGCTCGAAGCTGGCGTTCGGCTCGCCGATGCGCCAGCGGCTGACGCTGGCCAAGGCCAAGCGGGTGGCGTCGATCGATCGTGACTTCCTGATGGAGCCGGGCGCGCTGCAGGAGGCGCGGGGCTTCGCCGCGGCGCGGAAGGTGCACACCAAGCCGGGTCACGCGGCCGAGGCGGACATGAACCGCCTGTATGTGATCGAGACGATGATGACGCTCACGGGCGGCGCGGCGGACCACCGCCTGCCGGCCAAGCCGAGCGAGACGACGACGCTGGCGCTGGCGCTGGCGGGCGCGATCATGGCGAAGCTGGGCGGGGGCGTTCGCGTGCCGCAGGCCGACGCCGGGGCGCACGCGGCGTGGATCGAGGCGGCGGCGGAGGACCTGGCGGCGCACCGCGGCGAGGCGGTCGTGCTGGTGGGCGCGTCGCAGCCGGCGGCGGTGCACGCGCTGTTCCACGCGGTGAACGAGGCGCTGGGCGCCGTCGGGCCGGTCGTGAGCTTCGTGCCGATGGGCGCGGACGAGGCGCAGTCCTCGCTGGCGTCGATCAAGGCGCTGAGCGACGCGATGGACGCGGGCGCGGTGGACACGCTGGTCGTGCTCGGCGCGAACCCGGTCTACAACGCGCCGGCGGACCTGGGGATCGCGGGCAAGTACACCAAGGTTCCGACGACGATCCATCTCGGCACGCATGTGGACGAGACGGGGCAGGCGTCGCTCTGGCATGTGAACCAGGCGCACTACCTGGAGTCGTGGAACGACACCGAGGCGCACGACGGCGGCTGGACGGTGGTGCAGCCGATGATCGCGCCGATCTTCGACGGCAAGACGGACCTGGAGGTCCTCGGGGCGATCGTCGCGGACCACGCGCACGACGGCTACGAGATCGTCCGGCGCACCTGGCGCGAGAAGCTGGGCGCGTCGGCGGAGGACTTTGAGAAGGCCTGGCGGCGCTCGCTGCACGACGGCCGGCTGGCCGGCTCCGCGCCGGCGCCGTCGCGGCCGTCGGTCAAGGGCGGCGCGGTCGCGAGCGCGGCCTCGGCGTTGAGCCTCGGCGGCTCGGGCGGGATGGAGGCGGTGTTCATGCCGCACCCGTACCTGCACGACGGGCGCCACGCGAACAACGGGTGGATGCAGGAGATGCCGCACCCGATCACGAAGATCACCTGGGACAACCCGGCGCTGCTGAGCCCCGCGACGGCCGAGCGCCTGGGCGTGCACAACGGCGACTCGCTGTCGGTCGAGGTCGGCGGGCGCGAGATGAAGATCCAGGCGTGGGTGCAGCCGGGCATGGCGGACGACGCGATCGTGCTCGAGCTGGGCTACGGGCGCAAGGTCACGGGGCGGATCGGCGCGGGCGTGGGCTTCGACACCTACGCCGTGCGGACCACCGCCGGGATGCGGACCGCGAGCGGGGCGCAGGTCGCGAAGGTCTCCGGCCCGGCGCGCGAGGGCCCGTACGCGACGTTGCTGGCGACGACGCAGGACCACGGCTCGATGGAGGGGCGCGGCATCGTCCGCGAGTTCGACATCGCGGCGTTCCGCAAGCACGGCGATGTCGTCGAGACGCAGAAGGACTCCTACGGCGTGCCCCGATACCTGGACTTCGCCGAGCGCGGCCAGACTGAGTCGCACACGCCGGTGAACCGCGATGTGTACCTCGAGAAGCAGAGCCACGGCTTCGAGACGACCGACCCGCAGGGGCGCGAGCAGGAGGCGCCGTTCGCGGTGGGCCGGCGCGGCAAGCAGCAGTGGGGCATGTCGATCGACCTGACGATGTGCTCGGGCTGCGGCGCCTGCACGACGGCGTGCCAGGCGGAGAACAACATCCCGATCGTGGGCAAGGTCGAGGTCTACAAGGGCCGCGAGATGCACTGGATCCGCGTCGATCGCTACTACGAGGGCGACGAGGCGAACCCGGGCATGGTGGTGCAGCCGCTGCCGTGCATGCACTGCGAGAACGCCCCGTGCGAGGTGGTGTGCCCGGTCAACGCGACGGTGCACGGCCCCGAGGGCACGAACGACATGGCGTACAACCGCTGCATCGGCACGCGGTACTGCCTGAACAACTGCCCGTACAAGGTGCGCCGGTTCAACTGGTTCGACT
>CALKYH010000270.1 GCA_938003595.1 uncultured bacterium | reverse complement strand
GGCGGCGTGGTTCTCGGGTGTAGCCCCGGGGATTATGGGCGCGGGCCGCGGAGGCGGGCCGGGCGCGGAAGGCTAGACATGCGCGAGCTTGTTGATCGCGTTGTAGGCGGCGGTCTTGTAGCACTCGGCGAGGGTGGGGTAGTTGAAGACGGTGTTGACGAAGTAGTCCACGGTGCCGTTGAAGGCCATCACGGCCTGTCCGATATGCACGAGCTCTGTCGCGAGCGCGCCGATGCAGTGCACGCCCAAAATCGTGCGGCTTTCCTGGTGGACCAGCAGTTTGAGCATGCCCTGCGAGTCGCCCAGGATCTGGGCGCGGGCGATCTCGCGGTACTGCGCGACGCCGGTTTCGAAGGGGATGTCTTCCTTGGTGAGCTGGTCTTCCGTCCAGCCGACCATGGAGATCTCGGGAATCGAATAGATGCCGTAGGGGAAGAGCGCGCGGTACGAGGCTTCCTCGCGCCCGAACATGTGGCAGGCGGCGATGCGCCCCTGCTCCATCGAGGTTGATGCGAGCGAGGGGAATCCGATGACATCGCCGGCGGCGTAGATATTCGGGACCTCGGTCTGGTAGGCCTCGTTGACCTTGATGCGGCCTCGGTTGTCGGCGGTGAGTTTGACGGCGTCGAGGTTCAGCGCATCGGTGTTTCCCTGGCGGCCGACGCAGTAGAGCAGACACTCGCCCCAGAGCGTCTTGCCTGATTCGAGCGTGGCCTGCACCAGTTTGCCTTCGCGGGACTGCGAGCCTTCGGGAGCATCCTCGACGGAGACCTTGACCACCTGCTCGCCGAGTCGCAGGTTGACGCCGTTTTGGCGCAGGTGGTACTGCAGGGCTTCACCGATTTCCGAGTCGAGGAAGTCGAGCAGGCGATTGCGGCCTTCGACAAGCGTGACCTTGACTCCCAGCGCCTGCATCATCGAGGCGTATTCGGTGCCGATGACTCCGCCACCGACCACGATGAGCGTGCGGGGCAGGTTGGTGAGGCGCAGGAGGCCGTCGGCGTCGACGACGCGCTGATTGTCGAACGGGATGTCCGAGGGGCGGGCAGGGCTGGTGCCGGTGCCGATGAGGAAGTTCTTCGCGTTGATCGCGGTCACATCCGAGCCATGGACGACGGCGACCCAGTTGGGGTCCTTGAAGGTGGCTTCGCCCCGGATGAGGTCGATGCCGTTGCGCTGCAGGTGGGAGCGGGTGATCTCGATCTCGGCCTTGATGATCTGCTGGCACCAGTAGGTGAGGTCTTCGATGGTGATGTTGGCCTTGACCTGGTAGCTCTGGCCGAGCTGGCCCCGGTACTTGAAGCCGGTGAGGTGCAGGATGGCTTCGCGCAGGCTCTTGGAGGGGATGGTGCCGGTGTTGATGGCGGCGCCTCCGACGACCTCGGCGCGTTCGACGATGCAGACGCGCTTGCCCAGCTTGGCGGCCTGGACGGCGGCCTTGGTTCCGGCGGGGCCGCTTCCGATGACGCACAGGTCGTACTGCTCCATGGGGACCTTTTTCCAGCCGGGGGTCGAGGGGGAGGGGGAAATCCTGGCCGAGAGAGTCCCGGGCCGCGGCAGATCTCCTCCGCAGGGCGTCGCCAGCTTGGCGCAACTTTATCGGCCAATCCGAGGCCTGCCGCCAGCGCGGCGCCGGGATCGGAGGGTCAAAAACGGAGGCTGCATTCGGTCGCAGGCCTCCGGACGAAGGGCGACTGAGGAGGCGCCCAGGATGGGGGATGTACGGGCGGGCCGGGGAGTCGGAGGGTGGGGCGGGGCGGAAGCGCGTGGGAAGCGGGCGGCGGGGATGAAATTGTCACGCGGCGTGGGCGCACGGCCGACGAACTCCATTGTTCGGCTAGTCTGCGTACAATCGCTCCCCCTCGTTCGATGGTCCTTGGGCAGGTGTCCCGGGGGCCTTGCCGGAGGCGGCGCGTGGGGCTCCCGCCCGGTTGGCCGGTCGGGCGTTGATGTTGGCCTGCTCCGCCCCGGGGCGTTGCACACGATGAGGTCGGGAGAATCCCGAGCACACGCATGACCTCTGCACCACGAGCGGTTCGGCCGTCGATCAACGGCTGGAACGCCGAGTTCCTTGAGTCCGAGTACCAGCGCTGGCGCCAGAACCAGTCGAGTGTTCCCGCCGATCTCGCCCAGTTTTTCGCGGGCTTTGATTTGGCGCGGTCTGGCGGCGGCGCAGAACCGACGGTTTCATCCAACGGCGTCGCGGTTCAC
>CALKYH010000269.1 GCA_938003595.1 uncultured bacterium | reverse complement strand
AACGCGCTGTACATCACGATCAAGATCGCGCTGCCGATCCTGGCGTCGGGGGTGCTCATCGGGCTGACGATCAGCATCATCCAGTCGGTGACGCAGATCCAGGAGCAGACGCTGGTGTTCGTGCCCAAGATCCTGGGGATGCTGGTGGTGTCGATCGCGCTGCTGCACTGGATCCTGGAGCGGCTGGGCGAGTTCTCCACCGAGATGTTCCGGCTGGGAGCGATCTAGGAGCGCGATGCCCCTCGTCTACGACGCCATCCTGCCCCATGTGCCCGTCTTCATGATGGTCCTGGCGCGCATCGGCGGCCTGTTCATCTTCGCGCCGGCGCTGGGCAGCCCGGCGATCCCGATGCAGATCAAGGCGCTGATGATCATCGCGATGACGATCGTGGTCTACCCGACGATCGACCTGCACGCGGAGGTCCCGCTGACGCTGGACCTGATGTCGCTGGCGCCGGCGATGGCGATCGAGAGCCTCATCGGGCTCTCGATCGGGATGATCGCGAGCCTGCCGCTGGTCAGCGTGCAGATGGGCGGCCTGCTCATGGGGCAGCAGATGGGCCTGGGGCTGGGCTCGATCTACAACCCGGCGATCGACTCCGAGGCGGATGTCGCGGGGCAGATGCTGTTCTACCTGGCGCTGGGCATCTTCCTGATCGGCGGCGGGCTCGAGGCGATGCAGCGGGCGATGGTGGTGAGCTTCGACGCGGTGCCGATCGGCGGGATGACGGCCGACGATGTGCCGCTGGATCTGGTGGCGGGGATGCTCGCGGCGGGGTTCGAGCTGGCGGTGCGGGTGGCGGCGCCGGTGCTGTGCATCATCTTCGTGGAGACGGTGGCCACGGGCCTGATCATGAAGACGGCGCCGCAGATCAACATCCTGTCGTTCGGCTTCCCGGTGCGGATCCTGCTGGGGATGGCGGCGCTGTACGCGTCGCTGGCGGCGGTGAACGAGATCATCGGCGAGGATGTGGAAGGCTCGTTCCGGACCATGCTGGAGTGGGTGGTCTCAATCGGGGGGAGGGCCTAACGCATGGCGGAGGACATGGGCGAAAGGTCGGAGGCGCCAACCAGCAAGCGTCTGGGCGACGCGCGGCAGCGGGGGCAGATCGCGCGGAGCCAGGACCTGTCTTCGGCGGCGCTGCTGCTCATCGGGCTGCTGGGGATGGTCGTGCTGGGCGGCCCTCTGGTGCGGGGGATGGCGTCGTTCATGCGGTCGGCGCTGGAGAGCGGCATCCTCGAGCGCGTGGGCCATCCCGACGAGGCGCGGATCGTGCTCATTGACCTCATCCTGAAGGTGGTCGTGATCGCGGGGCCGGGGCTGGCGGTGATGTTCGGCGCGGCGTACGCGGCGCATGTGGTGCAGGTGGGCTGGCTGGTGTCGCTCAAGCCGCTCGTGCCGAGCTTCTCGAAGCTGAATGTGATCAAGGGCATCGGCAAGCTGTTCTCCCGGCGCAACCTGGTGAAGGGGATCGTGAACATCCTCAAGGTTTCGCTGGTGGCGATGGTGGCGACGCTGGTGACGCGGACGGAGCTGGCGGGGCTGGTCTCGCTGCCCAGGCTGACGGTGGCGCAGGGGCTGATATTCACCGGCGGGCTGCTGCTCAAGCTGGCGCTGTGGCTGCTGGCGATCCTGCTGACGCTCGGGCTGGTGGACTACCTCTACCAGCGCTGGCAGCACAGCCAGGACCTGAAGATGACCAAGCAGGAGATCAAGGACGAACGCAAGAACAGCGAGGGCGACCCGATGGTCAAGGCCCGGCGCATGCGGATCGCGCGGCAGATCGCCATGCAGCGGCTGCGCACGGATGTGCCCAGCGCGGATGTGGTGGTGACGAACCCCACGCACTACGCCGTGGCGCTGAAGTACGACAGCGAGAAGATGCGGGCGCCGAAGGTGGTGGCCAAGGGGGCGGACTACATGGCGCTGCAGATCCGGCTCATCGCGGCGACGCACGGGGTGCCGATCGTGGAGCGGCCGCCCCTGGCGCGGGCGCTGTATTCGTCGGTGGAGGTCGGGCGCGAGATCCCCGTGGAGCAGTACGAGGCGGTCGCGGAGCTGCTGGCGTATGTCTACCGGCTTGAAGGGAAGGTCGCGTCCTGATGGCTGCGGCGCTGACCATCACCGGCATGCCCCCCTGGGCCGCGAAGCTCGCGAAGCATCGCGGGCTGATCGTGCCGCTGGCGTTCGTGGCGATGGTGGCGGTCATCGTGGTGCCGCTGCCGCCGGCGCTGATGGACATCCTGCTGGCGCTGAACATCTCGCTGGCGGCGCTGATCCTGCTGACGACGATCTACATCCGTGAGCCGCTGGAGTTCAGCGTGTTCCCGGCGCTGCTGCTGGCGACGACGCTGTACCGCCTGACGCTGAACATCGCGACGACGAGGCTGATCCTCAGCGCCGACGCGGGCAGCGCGGAGCAGGCCGGCTCGGTGGCGGGCCATGTGGTGCAGGCGTTCGGGGCGTTCGTGGCCGGCAACTCGGTCGTCGTCGGCGTCATCCTGTTCGTGATCCTCATCATCGTGCAGTTCGTCGTCATCACCAAGGGCGCCACGCGCATCGGCGAGGTCGCCGCCCGCTTCACGCTGGACGCGATGCCCGGCAAGCAGATGGCGATCGACGCCGATCTGAACGCCGGGATGATCAACGAGGCCGAGGCCCGCCGCCGGCGCGAGCGGCTGTCGCAGGAGGCGGACTTCTTCGGCGCGATGGACGGCGCCGGCAAGTTCGTCCGGGGCGACGCGATCGCGGGCATCATCATCACGATCATCAACATCGCCGGCGGCTTCGCCATCGGCGTGTGGCAGAAGGGCTGGTCGGCCGGGGAGACGGCGGAGGTGTTCACGCGGCTGACCATCGGCGACGGCCTGTCCTCGCAGCTGCCGGCGCTGCTCATCTCGATCGCCTCGGGCTTGCTCGTCACGCGGTCCAGCGGGGGCGGCAGCCTGGGCGACGACCTGACCGGGCAGGTGACCTCCAAGCCCGCGGCCATGGTGATCACCGCGGGGATGCTGACCTTCCTGGCGTTCACGCCGCTGCCGGCGCTCCCGCTGCTGGGCACCGCCGGGGCGCTGATCGGCGTGGCGTGGCTGATGCGGAAGGAGAGCCGGTCGCAGATGCAGGCGTCCGCGGACAGGGCCAGCGCCGAAGCCAACAAGGACAAGGGCGAGCCGCCGGCGGTGGAGTCGCTGCTGAAGGTGGACACGATGGAGCTGGAGGTCGGCTACGGCCTGGTGCCGCTGGTGGACACGACCCAGGGCGGCGACCTGCTGGAGCGCATCTCGGCGATCCGGCGCCAGGTGGCGGTCGAGATGGGCCTGGTCATGCCGCCGGTGCGGATCCGCGACAACATGACGCTGGAGCCGAACGCCTATCGCGTGAAGATCCGCGGCGCCGCGATCGCGCAGGGGACGACCTATCCGGGCAGGCTTCTGGCGATCGACTCGGGCCTGACGACGGGTCGGGTGGAGGGGTCGCCGACCAAGGAGCCGGCGTTCAACCTGGACGCCTGGTGGATCGAGTCGGCGTCCCGGCCCCGCGCCGAGGCGATGAACTACACCGTGGTGGACGCGGCGTCGGTGCTGGCGACGCACCTGACGGAGATCGTCAAGTCCCACGCGGACGAGCTGCTGACCCGCGAGGAGGTCAACAACCTGCTGGTCCAGCTGAAGGAGAAGGCGCCGAAGCTGGTGGACGAGGTGGTGCCGGGCATCATCAAGGCCGGGGAGCTGCAGAAGGTGCTGCAGGCGCTGCTGCGGGAGCGCGTGCCCATCCGCGACCTGGAGCTGATCCTCGAGACGCTCTCGGAGTGGGGCCCCCGGACGAAGGACCCGGATGTGCTGACGGAGTATGTCCGGCACGCCCTGCGGCGGACGATCTGCCAGCAGGCGGCGGTCCCGGCGGAGGAGAACGCGCGCGACGGGCAGGCGGGCCGGCCCCGGATCGTCTGCGTGACGATGGACCCGGGCTTCGAGGATGTGATCGGGGCGTACATCGACCGGTCGGCGTCGGGCACGACCGTGAACATGCCGGCGCGGGTGGCGAACGCGGTCGCACGCCGGATCATCGACGCGCTGGCGCCGGTGACGGCGGCGGGGCACCAGCCGGTGGTGGTCGCGTCGCCCCAGGTGCGCGCCGTGGTGCGGCAGATTCTCACGCCGCACTTGCCGACGGTGACGGCGCTCGGGTACAACGAGATCGTGTCGGAGGTCGAGGTCGAGTCCCTGGGGCTCGTCACGGCGCCGAACGACCTTCTCGCGGCCGCCTCGGCGGCGTGAGGCGCGGCAGGACGCCGCGCGAGCGAACAAACGGGACGGCCCGTTGGATCTGAAGATTCGCCGGAACGCCATGGAGGGCGTGCGTGACGCTGAAGACCTACCGAGCCCCGTCGATCGCCGACGCCCTGGCGCAGATCAAGAAGGATCTGGGCAAGGACGCCGTGATTCTGCACACCCGCCAGGTGAAGGTGGGGGGGATCTTCGGCTTCGGGGCGCGCTCGGTCGTGGAGATCACGGCGTCGGAGGGCGTCAATGTCGCGCCGGCGCTGCTGTCGCGTCGGCAGGAGGCGCGCGGCGAGGCCGCGGCCCCGGCCCGGCCCCGCGTGGAGCGGGCCTACGCCCCGGCCGGCGACAGCTTCGTGCCCAGCGGAGCGCCTGCAACGCCTCCGGAGCCAGTCGTCACGCCTGTCGACCCGATGAACGCAGTCCCGGCGTCCCAGTCGGCGAGCCGGATCGAGGCGCTCGCGACTCCTGTGGAGATCAACCCGGTGGACGGTCGCGCGGTCGCGGCGCTGACGGACGAACTGGCGTCGATCAAGGCCATGGTGGCCCGGGTGCTCTCGAACTCCGGGGGCCCGCCCTCGCCGGTGATGCCGGAGGCGCTGACCAGGATGTACCTGCGGCTGCTGGAGGCCGAGGTGGCTTCGCAGATCGCCGATGAGATCGTGGCCGATGTCCGGGAGGAGCTCGGCGCCGCGCGGTTGGCGGACGAGGCCAGCGTGAAGACCGCGGTGATGACGCGGCTGGCGGCGTACATTTCGGCGGCGGACACAGCGGAGGCGCCGGCCCGGGCGCCGGACGGCCGGCCCTTCACGATCGCGCTGGTGGGGCCGACCGGGGTAGGCAAGACGACGACCATCGCCAAGCTGGCGGCGACCTACAAGCTGCGCCACGGGCTGAAGGTGGGCCTGGTGACGGCCGACACCTACCGCATCGCGGCGGTGGACCAGCTGCGGACCTACGCGAACATCATCGGGCTGCCCCTGCAGGTGGCGCTGACCCCGGCCGAGATGGGCTCGGCGTGCGCGGCGCTGCGGGACTGCGATGTCGTGCTGGTGGACACCGCCGGGCGCTCGCCCCACGACGGCGGGCGGCTGACCGAGCTGCGGGCCGTGCTGGACGCCGCCCGGCCCCACGAGGTCCACATGGTCCTCTCGAGCGCGACGAGCGAGTCGTGCCTGATCGCGGCGGCGGAGAAGTTCGCCGAGGTCGGCCCGGACCGGGTGATCTTCACCAAGCTGGACGAGGCGGTGAACTTCGGCGTGCTGGTGAATGTGGCCCGGCGCATCGACGCCCGGCTGTCGTTCGTCACCACCGGGCAGGAGGTGCCGGACAAGATCGAGCATGGCTCGGCCGAGCGGATCGCGCGGCTGGTCCTGGAAGGCGGGCTGCACGCGTGAACCCCGCGGCGTTCGGACCAGCGCATCGCGCCCCCGGGACCCCGGGCGTGGCGGAAGACCAGGCGACGGCGCTGCGCCGGCTCATGGGGACGCTGGCGCCGGGGGCCGAGGCCGGGCCGGTGGTGGTGCAGCCCCGCAGCGCGTGCCGCACGGTGGCGATCGCTTCGGGCAAGGGCGGCGTAGGCAAGACGACGCTGGCGGTGAACCTGTCGGTGGCGCTGGCGGCGCGGGGGCACCGGACGGCGCTGCTGGACGCGGACCTGGGCCTGGCGAACGCGGATGTGATGTGCGGCGTGTCGGTGCGGTCGCACCTGGGTCATGTGCTGGCGGGGCAGCGCTCGCTGTCGGAGATCGTGGTCGAGACGCCCGGCGGGTTCCGGCTGATCCCCGGCGCCTCGGGCGTCAGCGCGTTCGCTGATCTGGACCAGACCCGGCTCGAGAGGCTGCTTCTGGCGCTGGGCGAGGTGGAGCGAAACAGCGATGTGCTGGTGATCGACTGCGGCGCCGGGATCGGGCGCGGGGTGATGACCTTCCTCACGGCGGCGGACCTGGCGATGATCGTGGCGACCCCGGAGCCGACGAGCGTGGCCGACGCCTACGCGACGATCAAGTCGCTGGTGGCGCGGGGCGGCGAGGGCGCGGCGGCGCGGGCGGGGCTGTTCGTGAACCAGGCGCGGCGCGCAGAGGAGGCGGAGGAGGTGCGCAAGCGGATCGCGGGGGTGTCGCGCCGCTTCCTGGGTGTGGAGCCGGGGTGGATTGGCTGGGCGCCGTTCGACAGCGCGGCGGGGGACGCGATCCGGGCGCGCCGACCGATGATGATCGCCGAGCCGGGCTGCCGCGCGGCGAAGTCGGTGCGGGAGGCGGCCGGGGTGATCTGCGACCGGATCGGGCTGACGAAGGCGGATTCGGGCGCGCGTTCGTCGTTTGTTCGTCGGTTGCTGGGGTTGTAAGGCGCCGCGTTTGCGGGGAATGCGGGCTGTGACGGTCGTTTTTCACGAGGGCGGGTGCATCGGCGGGCCTGGACGGTCGATAGTGGTCGAGCGCGCGGGGTCAGGGTCGAGGAGCAGCAGGTGAAGCGAGGCATGCCAACGCGCCTGATCGGCGCATGTATGGGTCTGGCCGGGTTCGCGCTGGCGATCGTGGCCGGGCTTGCGGCGGACAACCCATCGACCCAGATCCTGGTGCACGCGCTCCTCAGCATGTTGGGGTGTCAGATGGTGGGACTCGCTATCGGCGCCGTCGCGGAGCACGCGATCGACGAGCGGTCGAGCGCGCACCGCGTGGCGAACCCGATCGGCGCCGAGCCGGCGCAGGGCGAGGCGGCGGAGGAGGACGAGGGTCCGATCCTTGTGGTTTGAAGGTTCCTGAGCGCGCGGCGTGTTGACAGCGCTTTATGGTGTTTGGATACTGGCGCGTACTCGACGCCCAAGGACGGGCGCCGGATCCGAAGAGATGGACAGTCGCGAGCGACCGTGCGAGCGACGAGCAGCAGACGGATCAACAGGTCAAGGAGAGGACCATGCCGAGCGTCAAGGTTGACGGGCAAGCCCGGGTCAAGTCTCCCGCGAACACGAAGTCGCGCAAGCGCAGCGCCGAGAACTCGGTCGCCGCGTCCTCGACGCTCGAGCGCGGAACGCTGGACGAGATGGAGCCGCGGGAGATCTTCCGCGAGTACCAGCGGGTGAAGTCGCAGAACATCCGCAACTACCTGATGGAGAAGTATCTCCCGCTCGTGCGCTACAACGCGGAGCGGATCCACACCCGTCTGCCCGACGAGGTGGACATCGACGACCTGATGTCCGCGGGCCTGTTCGGCCTGATGGACGCGATCAACGCTTTCGACATCGACTACGGCGTGAAGTTCGAGACCTACTGCGCCCCGCGCATCCGCGGCGCGATTCTCGATCAGCTCCGCGCGATGGACTGGGTGCCCCGCCTGGTCCGCCAGCGCACCGCCAAGGTCGAGCAGGCGCGCTCGGCCATCGAGATGGAGACGGGCAACGCCCCGACCGACAACGACATCGCCAAGCGCCTGGGCGTCGACGAGGAGGAGTTCAAGAAGCTCCAGCGCGACTCGTCCGCCGTGTCGATCACCAGCCTCTCCCGCCGGTGGACGAACTCCGACTCCGGGCGTGAGACCCGCGAGATCGATGTCATCCGCGAGGACCCCCGGTCCAACCCCCTGACCGAGGCCCAGCGGCGCGACCTGAAGGACCTGATCACCAAGGGCCTGAGCCGGGCCGAGCGCCTGATCGTCATCCTCTACTACTACGAGGAGATGACGATGAAGGAGATCGGCCAGACCCTGGACCTGTCCGAGTCCCGCGTGAGCCAGATGCACTCCTCGATCCTGATGCGTCTCAAGGCCCAGATGCAGAGCCGCAGCCGGGACTTCGACGACGAATAACCCCAGAGACCGCCCGCCAGGCCAGACCCCACTTGCCAACCCTGTTCGGGTTGGGTGAAGTATCGGCGTGACGGACACATCGTCCAACCCAGTCCGGGCGTGTCTTGCGCTCGGGGCGAACCTCGGCGACCGCCGGGCGCAGATCCTGCGTGCGGTCCGGGCGCTGAAGACCGTCCCGGGGGTGCATGTCGTGGCGGTGTCGGAGCTGATCCGGACCATCGCCGTGGTCCCGGAGGGGACGCCCGAGCAGCCCTCGTACCTCAACGGCGCCGCGCTGATCCAGACGACGCTCCCGCCCCGCGAGCTGCTGGATCTGCTGCTGCGGCTCGAGCAGGCCGAGGGGCGCGAGCGGTCGGCGGAGGATCGGTGGGCGGCCCGCAAGCTGGACCTGGACCTGCTGCTCTACGGCGATCAGGTGATCGACGAGCCCGGGTTGGTCGTGCCGCACCCGAGGATGCACGAGCGCCGGTTTGTGCTGGCGCCCCTGGCGCAGATCGCGCCGGACGAGCGGCATCCCACACTGCACAAGACGGTCGCCGAGCTGCTCGCCGCCCTGCCGGCGGAAGCGGAGGCGCCGCCGCCGATCATTCCACCGTGAGGTTGGCGAGGTAGTCGTTGAAGTCCTTGCGGGCGACCTCGATGTTCTCCGCCAGCGCCGCACGCTCGGCCTCGATCTGCTCGAGGCGGGTTTCCTGCTCGGTGAGCTTCTGGATCCAGCGGCCGTAGAGCTCGCTGTTGCGGTCGACCTTGTCCATGTTCTCGCGGATGCGGGACTGGTCCTGCGTGATCGTGGAGCGCTCGGTGTTCAGCGCACGGTCGCGCTGCTCGAGGTCGCGGATGCGGCCCTGCTTGTTCACGGCGGTCTGGATCGCGTCCAGCAC
>CALKYH010000268.1 GCA_938003595.1 uncultured bacterium | reverse complement strand
GTCCTCCCCGCGACGACCAGCAGGAACCGATCGGACATCTCGGACCGGCCACGCCCGGATCGATCCCGCCACGAGGACCTTCCAGGCGCTCCGCATCGTCGTGAACGACGAGCTCGGCAGCCTCACCATGCTGCTGGACTCGATCGGGCGAGCGGGCGCCGCCCTGGCGAGCGGATCGGCGTCCGGGGCATGGCTCCGTCCGGGGGCCCGGATCGCCATCATCGCCTTTCACTCCCTCGAGGATCGCCTCGTGAAGAGAGCCTTTGACGAATGGATCGATCGCGGCTGGGCCAGGGCCCAGGGCTCGGGTTCTCGCTCCCGGCCGGTCGAGGCGACCCCCGAGGAGGAAGCTGCCAACCCCCGGTCGCGTTCGGCCAAGCTCAGGAGCATCCGGATGCTCGGCGGGGTGGGGCGGTAGCGAGTATGCGGGCGGTCGGGTCGAAAGGCCCGGATCGTCGATTTGTGTAGGATCCCGCGGCCGACGGACCGGCCCCGGGTGACGATGTAAGGGAAGCGATGGAAGGCCCGCTCCAGGGCGGCAAGGACGCCGAAACGATGACCCGAGAGTTGAAGCTTGCGTTGATCCTTGGCTCCTCCCTCGTGCTGGTGGTGGGGGTCCTGATTTCGGACCATCTCTCCGGCGCCCGGGACGCGCGGATCGCCCGCGTGGACCCGCCGCTGGTGGCCGCCCCCGTCGAGCAGATGCCCCCGCTGACCGCGGGCCGGCCCCGTGCCGAACCGCAGCTGGCCGGCGGCGACGATCTGGTGACGATTTCTCCGCTGGATCAGTCCTTCAACGATCCGCGCGTGGCGCTGGGCGATCCGCTGCCGCAGACGGCTCAGGACACGACCCCGTCCAATCACAGCTCCCTGGCGCAGCTGACGGAGTGGGCCCGGCAGCAGGGCGTGACCTTCGAGCCGGTGGACGAGTTCGCCGCGGCGAAGACGGACCCCGTCGCAAGTCCGCTCGAGCTGGTGATGGGCCAGCCCGTCGCTCCGAAGGAGCCCGCCGAGAGCGCGAATCGCGGCGCGCCCTCGACCACCTCGCAGACCTCCGAGTACACCGTGCAGGCCGGCGACAATCTGTGGCAGATCGCGGCCAAGTACCTGGGGAACGGCTCGCGGCACAACGAGCTTGCGGCGATCAACGCCGACCGGCTCGGCCCGAACGGCGAACTCCGCGTCGGCACCAAGATCCGTGTGCCCGCGACCGCGGGCGCGACGACGCCCCCGCCGGCGGCGAAGAAGTCCGAGCCGAAGAAGCCCGCGTCCTCGCCTTCGGCCAAGACCTACACGGTCAAGGCCGGCGACACGCTGCGGAAGATCGCTGGCAAGACGCTGGGCTCCGAGAGCCGGTGGAAAGAGCTGTACGAGAACAACAAGTCGCAGATCAAGGATCCTGACGCGCTGCGCGTGGGCGCGACGCTGAAGATCCCGAGCACATGAGCCGCGGCCCCACCAGCGGCGGCGTCCTTGCGAAGCTGGCCGTGATGGTCATGGCGGCGGCGTTGACGGCCGCGTGGCTGCTCTCGGTGCGCCAGCAGCGCATCATGGCGGCGCACGACCTGGTGGCGGCGCACACGCGGATGGCGGCGAACGACCGCACGCTGTGGCGGCTTCGCGTGGAGATCGCCAACCTGCTGACGCCGGACCGCATCGAGCAGATCGCCGGGACCATGGGCCCGATGAGCCCGATCCTGCCGAGCAACCTGCCGCCCGGCGTGCCGGATCCACGCGACAAGGCGCTGGCGGGTTCGCCGGACCTCGAGAACGCAGGGAGCAACTACCGATGAGCGCCCAGCGCCGGAGCGAGTTCGTGCTGACGGCGCTGGTGGCGGGCGTGAGCATCACCCTCGCGGTGATGCTGGGGCGCGTGGTGCAGCTGCAGACGGCGCCGGGCGAGAGCCTCTCGAAGTTCGTGGAGAATCGCGTCAGCCGCCGCCCCGAGATGGCGCCGCGGGGCGACCTGCTGGATCGGCGCGGGCGCGTGCTCGCGGCGACGCGGACGGGCGAGCGGCTGTTCGTGGACCCTTCGAAGCTGGCGCAGCCGTACGACGAGGCGCTCGACAGGCTCGTGACGGCGGTGGGGCTGGACAAGTCCGACGCGGGCGTGCGGTTGTACACGGCGCTGGCGCGCAACGAGGCGCGTGCGGCGCAGGGGCTGGAGCCGCTGCGGTATGTCCGGCTCAGCGGCGTGCTGGAGGACTATCAGGCCGAGGCGGTGCGCGGGCTGAAGATCCCCGGCGTGCACCTGGAGTCCTGGACGGTGCGCGACGGCCCCGGCGAACTGCTCGCGGGCGCGATCGTGGGGCGTGTGAACATCGACGACGAGGGCCAGTTCGGCGCCGAGCGCTCGTACGACGCGGCGCTGGACGGCGCGGACGGGGCCCTGTCCTATGTGCGCGACGCGCGCGGCAAGCCGCTGTGGGTGCAGGCCGGCGCGTACCAGCCGCCCCGCCCTGGCGAGCCGGTGCGGCTGAGCGTCGATCTGGCGATCCAGGACATCGCGGAGGAGGAACTGTCGCGCGGCGTGGAAGACGCCGACGCGGCGGGCGGGCGCATCGTGGTGATGGACCCGGCGACCGGCGAGATCCTCGCGATGCTCGACATCGTGCGCGACATGGGCAAGCGGGCCGTGCCCTGGGGCAAGAAACCGACGGGCTCGCTCACCAGGCGGACGATCATCCCGCCGGACCCCAACCGGAGCATCCATCCGGGCGCCGGGCGGAACCGGTGCGTGACGGACGAGTACGAGCCGGGCTCCACCTTCAAGGCGTTCACCTGGTCGGTGATCACCGACGCGGGCGTCATCCGGCTGGATGAGACGCTGCGCACGGGCGGCAAGGTGTGGCGCACGCCGTACGGCCGACCGATCCGCGATGTCTTCGGCAAGGACCAGCAGACCTGGCGCGATGTGCTGATCAACTCCTCGAACATCGGCATGTCGATGGCGGTGGAGCGGGTCGGGCACGACGCGATGCGCGAGGGGCTGGCGAAGTTCGGCTTCGGTCAGAAGACGGGCCTGGGCCTTCCCGGCGAGCGGGCGGGCTATCTGCCGCCGAAGAAGGCGTGGACCAAGTACACGCACACCAGCGTGTCGTTCGGTCAGGAAGTCGGCGTGACGGCGGTGCAGCTGGCGACGGCGTATAGCGCGTTCGCCCGCCAGGGCGAGATGGCCGGCACCGTGCCCACAGCCCGGCTCACGGCGCTCTCGCCGGGCCAGCCGGCGGACGAGGTCATCCGGCGCGTGCTGCCCTGGACCGTCGCGACGCAGGCGCGCCTGGCGATGGCGCGGATCTTCGAGAAGATCGACAACAACATGATCGTCAAGAAGACGGACGCGACCTTCGAGTACACGCTCTTCGGCAAGACGGGCACCGGCCAGGTGTCGCTGCCGGGCGAGCGGGGCTACATCCCGAACCAGTATGTCAGCAGCTTCATCGGCGCGGGCCCGGTGGAGTCGCCGCGGCTCGTGTGCCTGGTGGTGATCGATGATCCCGGTCCCGGGATGGTCGCCCGGGCCGAGCACCGCGGTTCGGCCGTCGCGGCGCCGGTGGTGCGGCGCGTTCTGGAGCGCTCGCTCTCCTATCTGGGCGCTCCGCCGAGCCCGAAGGCCGAGGGCGCGGTCGCCGAGGCGCGATGATCCGCGGGGTCAGCTCGCCAGACGGTCGAGCCCGAGGATCTTCATCTTCTTGTAGAGCGTGGTGCGGTTGATCGCCAGCTGGTCGGCGGTCTCCTGCCGGTTCCAGTCGTTGGCGCGCAGGGCCTTGAGCAGGATGCGCTTCTCCGGCTCGCGGAGCGCGACCTCCAGCGGCGTGGGCGTCCACGGGGTGTCGGGGGAGTCGATGGCCTCGTCGGCGGCCAGACCCGCGCGGACATGCGCCGCCATCAGCATGGAGCCGGATTCTTCGAGCACATACGGCGGCAGGTCCTCGACGGTGATGGTCGGCCGGCGGGCGAGCACCGCGGCGCGCTCGATGATGTTCTCCAGTTCACGCACATTGCCGGGGAAGAGGTAGCGCTGCAGCGCCGCGATGGCCTCGGGGTCGATGCCGGCGAAGGTGCGGCCCAGGTCCGCGGCCTTGCGCTGCAGGAAGCGTTCGGCCAGCGCGGGGATGTCGCTGGGGCGCTCGCGCAGGGGCGGGAGGTCGATGCGGACGACATTGATGCGGTAGTAGAGGTCCTGGCGGAACGCGCCGCTGGCGACGAGCGCCTCGAGCGGCTGGTTGCTGGCGAGGACGACGCGGACATCGACCTCGATGGTGTCGCTGGAGCCCACGGCCTCGAACTTGCGCTCCTGCAGCACGCGCAGCAGCTTGAGCTGCATGCCGGGCGAGGCGGAGTTGATCTCGTCGAGGAAGATGGTGCCGCCGTCGGCGGCGAGGAAGCGGCCCTTCTTGTCCGCGTGGGCGCCGGTGAAGGCGCCGCGGACATGGCCGAACAGCTCGGACTCGAGCAGCGTCTCGGGGATCGAGCCGCAGGCGAGCTCGACGAAGGGCTTGTCGCGTCGGGGGCTGCGCTGGTGGATGGCGCGGGCGATGAGGGACTTGCCGGCGCCGGTCTCGCCGCTCATGAGGACGGTGGTCTTGGAGGGGGCGACGGCCTCGACCAGTTCGAAGATCTTGAGCATGCGCGCGTCGGAGCCGACAACCTGATCCATGCCGGCGGGGGCGTCGAGGCGCTTGCGCAGGGTCACATTCTCGGCCATCAGCGCCTGCTGGCGCAGGGCGCGCTCGACGGCCAGGCGCAGCTCGCTGTCCACGACGGGCTTGGTGAGGTAGTCGCTCGCGCCCGAGCGCAGAGCCTCGACCGCAGCGGGGATCGCGGCGAAGCCGGTGAGCATCAGGACCGCGATCGCCGGGTGCTCCTTGCGGATGCGGCGCAGGGTTTCGAGCCCGTCCATGCCGGGCATGGACTGATCGCACAGCGCAATGTGGAACGGGCGGGCGACGGCGCCGGGCTCGTCGCCGACGCGCTCGGCGTCGGAGAGCATGGCGAGCGCTTCCGCGCCGCCGGAGGCGACCTGGGCGTCGAGGCCGTCCTGCGTGAGCAGCTGGCGGAGGGAGTCCGCGACGATCGGATCATCGTCGATGATGAGGGCGCGGACCGTCGGTTTGGAAGAGTCGGTGTTCATGGGCGGCCGTCACAGGACTCGTGCGGGCGTGGGGCAGCGAACGCTCAGCCGGGCGCCGCGGGACTGCGCGGGGTCGCCGTCGCCCCCGCGCGGCTCGAGCGCGACGAGGCCGCCGAGCTGGCGGATGATCTCGTCGCACAGGGCCAGGCCCAGGCCGGTGTTGCCGGGCTTGGTGGTGAATCCGGGCTTGAAGGCGTGCTCCGCGGCGTCGTCGGAGGGGCCGGGGCCGTCGTCGGTGATGTCGATGCGGACCTCGCCCCGGCCGTTGGGCGTCGGCAGGATGTCGGCCTCGATGCGGACGCGCCCGGTGCGCCCGCAGGCCTCGATGGCGTTGCGGAGGCCGTTGCTCACCACGGTGTAGAGCGGTCCGGCGGGCGCTTCGGCGACGCGCTCGGAGCACTGCATCTCGAGAACGACCAGTCGCTCGGCGGCGAAGGGGCGCAGGACATCGAGCGCGTGCTCGATCGCGTCGCGCAGGCTCAGGCCCTGGGCCGAGACCTGCGCCAGCCAACCCGCGCAGGGCTGCATCGCGGCGTGAACGAGTTCGCCCATGCGCTGCAGGCCCGCCGCCGCGGCGTCGAGCTGCTGGGCGGCCGCGGCCTCGGCGGCGAAATTCGGCGCGCAGATGATCCGCGCTTTGGCCAGCGAGACATAGCGCAGCGTGCTGTCGATGAGGTTCGCCAGCTCGTGCGTGAGGACGCCGAGCCGGTCGGTCGCGGCGTCGGCGGCGTCGCCGGCGTCCGCGGGCGAGGCGTTGCGGCCACGGGTCTGCGTGCGACGGTGGTGGGGGCCCCGGCCCCCGGCCGACGGATCGGATTCGGATCGGTGGTCCATCGCCTCGGTATCGGCCGTCCGGAAATCGACCTGAAGGGCCATGTTGACGGAACGCAACACCGGGGCGGGGGGTTCCGTCTGTAGCGTCTGGGCGATGCGTCAGCGCAGCGCGCGGAGCGCGGCGAGGCGGGCCTCGGTCGGCGGGTGCGTGGCGAACATACTGGTCAGCGTCTTGCCGGCGAGGGGCTCGATGATGAAGAGGTTGTTCTGGGCGGGGTTGGGCTGCACCAGGGGGATGCGCTGCGAGAGGGCGTCGAGCTTGGCCAGGGCGGACATCAGGCCGTCGGGCGAGCCGGCTATGGCGGCGCCGTCGGCGTCGGCGACGAACTCGCGTGAGCGGCTGATCATGGCCTTGATGAGCGCCGCGCCCACGGCCGCGAGGATGACCACCAGGATCATCACCAGCGGGTTGCTCTGCCGGTTGCCGCCGCCGAGGAACAGGCCCCACTGGGCGAGGAACGCGAGTACGCCCGCGATGGTCGCGGCGACGCAGGAAATCAAGGTGTCGCGGTTCTTCACATGGGCCAGCTCGTGCGCGATGACGCCCTCCAGCTCGGCGCGGTCCATGGTGCGGAGCAGGCCCTGGGTCACGGCGACGGCCGCCTTGCGGGGTGAGCGCCCGGTCGCGAAGGCGTTGGGCGCGTCGTGCGGGCAGATGTAGACACGCGGCATGGGCAGGCCGGCGCGACGGCGGAGTTCATCCACCATGCCGACCAGGTCCGGCGCGGACTGGGCGTCCACCTCGCGCCCCTGCATCGCGGCCAGCGCGATGCGGTCGGAGAAGAACCAGGCGCCGACATTCATCAGCCCGCCGAAGAGCAGCGCGATGATCATGCCTTCGCGGCCCCACATGGAGCCGACGACCACGAACAGGCCCATGAGGGCGCCCATGAGGGCGACGGTCTTGATGTTGTTGACGAAGGTGTGCATCTGCGGTGATTCCCTGTTCCCGGCCCTCACGAGTTGTCGCTGGATTCTTCGGAGGCGGGTCGCCGGATTCAAATCCCGGCCATGGCCCACGCGGAGAACACCAGCAGCAAAGCCATGGCCACGCGGATCGCGTTCACGGGCAGCTTGTGCGTGAGGGTGGCGCCGAAATAGCCGCCGATGACGGCGGTCGGCGCGAGCGCGGCTGCCAGGATGGCGCCCTGCGACGGGGCGAAGCCGTGCTGGCCCAGCGTGCCGATCTTCACGGCGGCGCCGACGCCCGCGGTGAGGCACATCGCGGCGCTGGAGAGGCCGATGGCGTGCCGGGTGGGCAGGCGGCAGAGCGTCAGCAGCAGTGGCACGGCGATGACGCCGCCGCCGATGCCAAGGACGCCGGCCATGAGGCCCATTGCGACGCCGGTGACGATCAGTCGCCAGGCGTCGGGGCGGGCCTCGAGGTTCGGGGGATCGGCGCGCCGGCGCAGGAGCTTCCAGACCTCCGCCGCCGCGACATAGACCAGGAAGATCGCGAACAGGCGCCGGAGCCACAGCCCGGGCACGAGGTTGGAGAGCAGGACGCCCGCGACGATCGCGAGAAGCGCGGCCGGGAGCAGCGCGCGCAGGGCGTCGGCTCGCACGGTCCCCGCGGCGCGGTGGCGCAGGGCCGCGGGCAGCGCGACGGCGACATTCACCGCCATGGCCGCGGCCTGGAACAGATGCTGCGCCTCGGGGTCGGCGTTGTGCAGGGCGAGGGCCAGGCCGGGGATCATGATGATGGAGCCGCCGATGCCCAGCAGCCCGCCGAGCAGCCCCGCGGAGAGGCCGACGGCGAGGATGACGAGGATGGCCTGAGTGTCGAGGATCACGCGGCGCTCGTGGGGGGGCGGCTGGGCGGGGCGCGGGCATGGTACGGGCCCGGCGCGAGCGCGTCGGGGGTGGTAGTGTGACGCGGGCATGCCCGAGATCCGCATCGTGACCGTGACCATGAACCCGGCGGTGGACCGGGTGCTGGAGGCGCCGAACTTCGCGATCGGCGAGCATGTCGCGGCGCGCCGGCTGGCGTGGTACCCGGCGGGCAAGGGCATCAATGTCGCGCGGACGCTGGCGAAGATCGGCGTGGGCTGCGTGGCGACGGGCTTCGTGGGCCGCGGCGAACTGGGGATGTTCGAGGAGGCGCTGGAGCGCACGGGTCCCGGGCAGATCGTGACCCAGCTGCTGGTCGTGCGCGGGCGCTCGCGGGACAACATCACCATCGTGGACCCGGTGAACGACACGGAGACGCACCTGCGAGAAGAGGGCTTCAAGGTGCAGCCCGAGGATGTGACGCGCATCGGCAGCAAGCTGGCGATGATGGCAAGGCCGGGGCGGATCATCGCCTTCTCCGGATCGCTGCCGCCGGGGTTCTCGGCGGAGCAGTTCGCGGAGATCGTCCACCGCTGTCATCGCTCCGGCGCGAAGGTGGCGGTGGACACCAGCGAGTCGGCCCTGCTGGCGCTGCGGGGCGCGCCGATCTGGATGGCGAAGTTGAACAAGAGCGAGCTCAAGACGCTCTCGGGCCAGGCGACCGAGGACCCCTCCGCGGCGGTGGAGGCGGCGTTCCGTCTCTCGGCGCGGGGCGGCGGATCGGTCGAGCATGTGGTGGCGACGCGCGGCGCCGACGGCGCCATCCTGATCGGACCCAAGGTCGCGGTGCGCGGCTGGGTCTCGGTGCACCCGGGACGGATCGTCAGCACCGTCGGCTGCGGCGACTCGCTGATGGCGGGCATGCTCAGCGTGATCTCGCGCGACGAGCACGCCTGGGAGCGGGCGTTCCGGGAGGGGCTGGCGTTATCGACCACCAACGCCTGCGGCCGCGAGGCGGCCCATGTGGACCCGGACGAGGTGGCGGAGTTCCGAGAACAGGCGTCGGTCGAGCCCCTGGACCTGCCGGGGGCGCCCGCCCCGAAATGACCCTCCGGGGGGTGTGAGACAGGATTCGGGTCCGTCTGTAGGGGTTGTAGGGCCTGGAAGGGCCGAGAACCTCCGTTTTCCGGGGGATCGGGCCCGAGCGTCTGGCTCCGGGGCCCGATCGGGTTAAGATTCCCGTCTCACGGATGAGCGGGCCGGATCGAATGCCCTCCCTTATGATGGAGAGGCGTCGATCAAGAACGACGGCCGGCATGGACAGCGACTGAGAACGCGACAAGGCGCCATTGGAAGGGCGGATTCGCGTTTCCCGGAACACTGAACAATGCAAGACCTGAATGCCCTCAAGCGTTGCCGCCGTCGAATCGCCGCGAGGCTTGCGCTCGAGGTGACCGCGTTCGGCGCCGTGGCGTTCGTGACGGTTGTCTCCGCGATCTGGGCCAAGGAGTCCCGTCGCGCTCCGCTGCTGGCCGCGGTGGACTTCGTGTCCGCTCCCGCGTCGGCCCAGGCGGCGCCCGCCCCGGTGGCTGCGGCGGCCGAGGCTGGCGTGCTGGCGACGATTCGGCCCGAGGTCGCTCCTGTCGAGGTTGAGCCCGAGCAGGTCGTCGAGGCCAAGCCCGAGCCCAAGCTCCACCCCATCGGCACCCGCTTCTACGACGGCCGCCCGATCCGGCCCGTCAAGACGATCATGATGACCGTCACGGCCTACAGCCCCGACGAGCGCTCCTGCGGCGCCTCGGCCGACGGCATCACGGCCAGCACCAAGTCCGTCTGGACGAACGGCATGCGGATGGTCGCCGCGGACACGCGCGTCCTGCCCATGCACTCCCTGATCACCGTCCCCGGCTACGGCGACGACGAGGTCGTGCCCGTGCTGGACCGCGGCGGCAAGATCAAGGGCAAGCGTCTGGATGTCCTCTACGCCACGCACGAGGTCGCGATGCAGTGGGGCGTCAAGCGCCTGCCGATCACCGTGTGGGAGTACGCGGACTAAGCGACGCGGCAGGGCCGGATTCCTGGTCCGGCGCATATGATGCCCCCGTGATCATCCGCGGCGGCGCCACGAAACCCCGATCGATCGAAGACCTGATGGGCGCGTCGCTCATGGCGGCGCTGGACCGGCTCGATGTCCGCTCACGCAAGGTGTTCACCGGCAAGATGGCCGGCGAGCGCCGGAGCAAGCAGCGGGGCCGGGGCGTGGAGTTCGCGGATTACCGCGAGTACGCCCCCGGCGACGACCTGCGGTTCATCGACTGGAATGTCTTCGCCCGGCTCGATCGGATGTTCATCAAGATGTTCCTCGAGGAGCAGGACCTGGCGCTGCATATCGCGCTCGATGCCTCCGCGAGCATGGAGGCCGGCTCTGCGAGCGACGCGCCTGGCAAAGGCGCGATCACCAAGCTGCTGTTCGCGCAGCGGCTGGCGATGGCGCTGGCGTATGTCGGGCTGATCAACCGGAACCGCGTGAGCCTGTCGATCTTCGGCGACGGCGCCATCCGTCGGCTGCCGGAGCTGCGCGGGCGGAACCATGTGCAGCGCGCGGCCCGGTTCCTCATCGACGAGGCGCGGCCCACCGAGGCCCGCACCGGCGGGGGGCCGGGGTTCAATGACTCGCTGCGCTCGATCGCGCTGACCCGGCGCGGCAAGGGCGTGATGGTCCTGCTCAGCGATTTCCTCGTGCGCGAGGGCTACGAGCCGGGGCTCAACGCGCTCGGCGCCGGCCTGGGGCGCGAGGCCGGCGCGGGCGACGCCTTCGACACCTACTGCCTGCAGGTCCTGAGCCCCGGCGAGCTGGACCCCGCCCGGGAGGGCGCCGGGGCGGAATCGGGCGTGGTCGGAGATGTACGGCTCACCGATGTCGAAACGGGCGAGAGCCGCGAGGTCACGGTGACGGCGGCGTTGCTGAAGCAGTACAAGGCGAACCTCGACCGATTCCTCGGCGGCTTGTCGTCGTTCTGCGCCTCGCGCGGGATGGTGCACGCGGTCCTGCGCAGCGACACGGATGTCGAGGATGTGCTGCTGGACACGCTGCGAAGGCGCGGCCTGCTCGGCTGACGCTCAGCCCTTGGCGCCGCCCCGGTACGAGAGCACGGCGAACGCGGCGGCGAGCACCAGGCCCGGGATGGAACCCTTGAGCGACAGGTCGCCCACTTCGACATCGAGGGTGTAGGGCGCCACCAGAGCGCAGAGGATGAAGGTCGCCGCGAAGACGGCCACGGCGATCAGCAGCGAGACGATCTGGCGCATGGCCGGAGTATCGGCCGGTGGGCGGCGCCCGGGTGAAAAGGCCCCGGAGCACGCGGCGGAGCGGATCAGATCTGGGCCATCACCTGCTCGTCGATGCCGAGGAACTCGCGCATGTGCTGGTCGTAGGTCTCCTGGTCCTTCTCCTTGGAGAGGTCCAGGCGGAGTTCGTTGATGACCTTTGTGCCCTGGCCGATCCAGGCGCGCCAGGTCTCGGCGGAGATGTGCTCGTGGATCCACTGGCCCACGGGGCCCTTGAAGGGCGGGGCAGGGAGCTTTGTGCCCGGCTTGCCGGACTGGCGGCAGACAAATGAGCCGTCCGCGGCGGCCGCGGCGGGGGCCGGGGCGGCCTCGACCTGCGGCACGGGAAGGCCCATCTTCTCGAGCTGCTCGCCCATGGCGTTGCGGGGCATGAGGTCGCCCCGGGCGGCGGCGACCTTGTAGCCGCGGGTGAGGATGTCGCCAGCCCGCTTGGCGTCTCCGGCGGCGGCAAGCGCCGCGCCGGCGAGCTGATAGGCCTTGCTCATGTCGGGGTTGATCTCGATGCAGCGCAGGTACTCGCGGGCGGCGTCGGCCTGGCGGCCGGCCTGGGCGTAGGCGCCGCCGAGGGAGAAGTGGGCCATGTCGTTCAGAGGGTCGTCGTTGGCCATCTTCTCGAACTGGGCGATGCGCTGATTCAGGTCCATCGTGGGTCAGACTCCGTTGAGATAGGGCGCTTCGGCCCGGGCTGGAAGTCTAGGCGGCGCCGTGGGGCTTTTCGGCCGGGCTTTCCGGGCGTACGCTGGGACGCGATGAGCGATCCGACGACGCTGGACGGCATGGCGGTGGACCTCGCGGGCGTGGCGTTGCGCAACCCGGTTGTGCTGGCCTCCGGCACGGCGGGGTACCTCGACGAGCTGTCGGAGGTTCTGGACCTGTCGCGCGTCGGCGGCGTGGTGACGAAGTCGATCACGGCCAGGCCGCGCCCCGGCAACAAGACCTGGCGGATCGTCGAGTGCCGCGGCGGCATGCTCAACGCGATCGGCCTGGCGAATGTCGGCAGCGAGGAGTTCGAGCGGGCGATCGGGCCTCGTGTGGCGTCGGTCCCGACGACGGTGATCGGCTCCATCGCGGGCTTCAGCGTGGAGGACTACACCACGGTCGCCGCGATGTGGGCGGGGATCGACGGGGTGGCGCTGGTGGAGCTGAACCTTTCGTGCCCGAATGTGCACGGCGGGCTGGAGTTCGGCGCGAACCCCGAGGCGGCGCGGGCGCTGGTGAGCGCGGTGCGCCCGATGCTGGCGGAAAAGAAGATCTCCGTGAAGCTCTCCCCCCGGACCAACGACATCGTGAGCGTGGCGCGGGCGTGCGTGGAGGCGGGGGCGGATGTGCTGACGATCGGGAACACCTTCCCCGCGATGGCGATCGATGTGGAGACTCGGCGGCCCCGGCTCTCGCGGATCACCGGGGGGCTGAGCGGGCCGGCGATCCATCCGATCACGCTCAAGCTCGTCTTCGAGGTGCACCGGGCCGTGGCGCGGGAGAGCGGCACGCCGATCATCGGGGCCGGGGGCGTGATGACCTGGAAGGACGCCGCGGCGTACATCCTGGCGGGCGCCAGCGCGGTGCAGATGGGCGCGGCGCTGTTCGCGGACCCGCGCTCGCCGCTGAAGGTGGCGGCGGGATTGGAGAAGTGGGTGCGCCGCCAGGGCTGCGGCTCGGTGCGCGAGCTGGTCGGCATGGTGGAGGCGCCGTGAATCCGAAGGAGCGAGACCGGTTCGACGCGCTGCTGGAGGAAGTCCTGGAGAACCTGCCGCAGCATCTCCACACGCTGCTGGAGCAGGTGCCGCTCATCGTGGACGATCGGCCGACGCCGAAGATGCTCAAGGACCTGGGCATGGAGCCGGACGAGCTGCTCTGCGGGCTTCACAGCGGGTTCGGTCTGACGGAGCGGTCGGTGGAGCAGTCGGGGGAGGCGCCGAACGACATCCGGATCTTCCGCGAGGGCATCGTCGACCTGGCGGGCGGCTGGGAGCAGGAAGACGCCGACGACAGGGTCTACGACGAGATCTGGATCACGGTGCTGCACGAGATCGGGCACGAGTTCGGCCTGAGCGAGGACGACCTGGCCGACCTGGGCTACGAGTAGCCGGAATTCGGGGGGAAGGGCGGTCAGGGCCGCTACGATGAAACCGGCGGGCCCCGTTTCGCTAACAACGGGGACGGGCGGGTGCGCCCGTCGCCGGTTCTCGATCCTCATCTGGGAGTCTCACGATGCGCCAGCTTCGCAACCTGTTCCTCCTCGCGGTCGCCGGCCTGGGCTCGGCGATGGCGCACGCGGCGCCGGCGAACCTTGCGTGGGTCGAGATCAACGGCGCCCCGCTGGAGCAGCCCTCGCCGATGGCCTGGCTGGAAGGCCCCGACGCCGCGCCGACGCTGCGGGACATCGTGCAGGCGATCGACAGCGCCGCGATGCGGTCGAGGTTCGACGGCCTGGTGCTCCGACTGCGCGAGCCGGAGCTGACGGCGACCCAGGTGCAGGAGATCGGCGCCGCGCTGACGCGCCTGCGCGCGACGGGCAAGAAGGTCCACATGTTCACGGAGATCTACGGCCCGTCGGAGACGGCGCTGGCCTCGTATGTGGACGACGCGGTGATGCAGGAGGGCGGCGCGCTGTCGCTGCCGGGCATCTACATGGAGGAGATGTTCCTCGCGGACACGCTCGCCTGGGCCGGGGCCAAGGCGGACTTCGTGCAGATCGGCGACTACAAGGGCGCCGCCGAGGCGCTGATGAACAGCAAGCCCAGCCCGGAGTGGGACCAGAACATCTCCGGCCTGCTCGACGGGCTGTACGGCGTCATGCGCCGGCAGATCGAGGAGGGTCGCGGCCTGACGCCCGAGCAGCTCGACAAGGCCATGAGCGAGGCGTGGTGGGCGTCGGGCCAGCAGGCGATCGACCTCGGATTGATCGACGGCGAGATGGACCGGCTCGATTTCGATGTCATGCTCGAGGGCATCTACGGCGACGACTACACGACCGATCCGGACCTCATCGGCGGCGGGGACGGCGGGCTCGACATGACCAACCCGTTCATGCTCTTCGAGCAGCTGGTGGCGCCGCAGCTCCGCGTCCCGACGCGCAGCACGATCGCCGTGCTGCACATCGACGGCGCCATCGTGGACGGCGAGTCCGCGCCCGGCGGGCTGATGGGCGAGTCGAGCGTGGGGTCGCTGACGATCCGCGAGGCGCTGGTGGAGATCGAGGACAGCCCGCTCATCAAGGGGCTGGTGGTCCGCATCGACTCTCCCGGCGGCAGCGCGATCGCGAGCGAGTCCATCTGGCAGGGGATCCGGCGCATCGCGGAGACGCGCCCGGTGTGGGTGAGCGTCGGCTCGATGGCGGCCTCGGGCGGGTATTACATCGCCGTCGCGGGCGACAAGATCTATGTGAATCCCTCAAGCATCGTCGGCAGCATCGGCGTGGTCGGCGGGAAGGTGGCGCTGGGCGGGGTGTACGAGAAGCTGAAGGTGCATGTCACGCCGCGGGCGCGCGGGCCGCAGGCGGGCATCATGAGCAGCCTTGAGACCTGGAACGGCGAGCAGCGCGCGCTGGTGCGGATGCGGATGCAGGAGACCTACGACCTGTTCACGCGGCGCGTGACGGCGGGTCGGCCGGGGATCGACCTGGGCAAGACCGCCGAGGGGCGGCTGTTCGAGGGCGAACGCGCGATCGACCTGAAGATGGCCGACGCGATCGGCGGGCTCGACGAGACGATCAAGGGCCTGGCCGGCGCCGTCGGGCTGCGCGAGGGCGCCTACGACACGATGGACTACCCCGCGCCCAAGACGCTGGGCGAGCTGCTCGAGGAGGCCATGGGCCGCTTCGGCATGGGCGCGAGCGCTCCGGCGTCGGCGTCCGCGGGCGCCTCGGCGTTCGCCGCGGCGGCGCAGGAGGTCGTCGGTCCCCGGGCCTGGCCGGCGCTGCGAGACGCGGCGACGGCGCTGATGCAGCTGCGGGAGGAGCCGGTGATCCTGGTGTCGCCCCGTGTGCTGCTGTTCAAGTGAGCGCGGCGCCGGCCGTCACTGGACATCCAGGTTCGTGTAGACCTTCTGCACATCCTCGTTGTCGTCGAGGGCGTCGATCATCTTCTGGATCTTGACGCTGTCCTCGGCGGCGACGGTCACGGTGTTCAGCGGGTCGAGCGTCAGCTCGGCGGAGGCGGTCTCGACGCCGGCGCTGTCGAGGGCGTCCTTGACCGCGAGGAACTCGGTGGGGGCGGTGGTCACGATCCAGGCGCCGTCCTCGTGCTGGACATCCTGGGCGCCGGCCTCGATGACCAGGTCCATGAGCCTGTCCTCGTTGATCTGGCCGTCCTCGATGGCGATCACGCCCTTGTGCTCGAACATGAAGCCGACGCAGCCCGTGGCGCCGAGGTTGCCGCCGTACTTGCTGAAGATGGCGCGGAGGTCCGGCGCGGTGCGGGCGCGGTTGTCCGTGAGCGCGTCCACGATCACCGCGACGCCGCTGGGGCCGTAGCCCTCGTAGCGGATGGATTCGAAGTCGGCGCCGCCGAGCTCGCCGGCGCCCTTCTTGATGGCGCGCTCGATGGTGTCCTTGGGGACATTGGCGCCCTTGGCTTCGATGATCGCGAAGCGCAGGCCGATGTTCGCGCCGGGGTCCGGCCCGCCGTGTTTCGCGGCGACCATGATCGCCTTCACGAGCTTCGACCACGCCTTGCCGCGCTTGGCGTCGATCGCCGCTTTCTTGTGCTTGATATTGGCCCAGTGGCTGTGACCTGCCATGGCGGTGGGGGTCTCCGGTTGCGGTTGCGGGGTCAGGAGGCGCCGGCGGGGGGCGCGGGCGGGGGCGCTTCGCCGGGGCGGGCCAGCTGCGGCTCCTGCCCTTCGGCGACGGCCTGGAGTTTGCGGTCGAGCGAGTCGCGGCGGGCGACCACCTCGCGCGCGGCGGCGGTGAGATCGGCGTCGGGCGCCTGGCGCTCGCGGATCAGGTCCTGCGTGCGACGGGCGATGCGCTGGGCGCGGGTCCAGGCGTCCACGGCCTCGTTCTCGCGCCCGGCCGCCCACAGGGCGTCGCCCAGGTGGTCGTGGATGACGACATAGGTGATGGGGTCGAGCTCGGGATCGGTCTTGGCCGCGGCCTTGCGGAGCAGCGTGACGGAGCCCTCGATGATCTCACCGTCGGCGCCGGCCTGATCGTCGTGCCGGCCCCGGAGGTAGCGGGCCCAGCCGAGCGAATCGAGGATCGCCACATCGTCGGGCAGTTCCTCGTAGGCGACGGCAATGAGGCGCTCGGCCTCCTCGATGTCCACGCCGCGCTCGAGCATGCGGTAGCCGAGGTTGTTGCACGACATCGCGTGGCGCGGGTTGTATTCGAGGGAGAGCCGGTAGAGCGCGTCGGCGCCGTCCTCGGATCCCTCCTGGCTGAGGAGGCCGCCGACGAGGTGGGCGAAGTCCGACGGCAGGCCGTAGTCGTCCTCGGGCTCCCAGCGCGGGGCCAGAACATTGATGACCTCCGCGACGCGGTCGTCCTTGACGATGGTGCGGACGGCGTCGAGCGAGGATTCGGTGTCCTTCTGGTTCACGGCGATCGCCACCCACGCGAAGCCGATCTGCGGGTCGATCGGGCGCAGCGTGTGTCCGGCGTTTTCGACCACATCCAGCGCGACGGCGTAGCGCCGGGCTTCGCTCAGCGCCTGGATCGCGAGCTGATGGAACCCGACGGCGCCGGCGGGGATCTGTCGGGAGGCGTCCTGCACGGCGCCGACCGCCAGCTCGGGCGCCTCGCCCCGGCTGAACAGCACGATGCGGGCGCGGTGCAGCGGCTCGGGCAGCGTGGCGCTGTGCTCGCTGACGGCGTCGATCAGCTCGAGCGTGGCGCCGGTCTTGGCCGGGTCGCTGACTGCGGCCTCGGCGGCCTCCAGCGTGACGGCGGCCAGACGCTCGGTCTGATCGGGGCGCAGCGACACGCCGACGCCGAGCGAGGATTGGATGGCGTCCGCGGCCTCACGGATGGAGCCGCGTCGGATCTGCACCTCCGCGAGTTCGATCGCGGTGTCGGGCGTGCGCGGGGCTCGGGCGAGTCGGGTGGCGGCCAGCGCATCGGCCTCCGCGGCGCGATTCAGCGGGCCCCGGAGGATGCTCTCGAGTCGGCGTGCCGCGTCCCAATCGTCGGGGTAGGCGGCGAGCCGTTCCCGCAGCAGCAGCTCGGCCTCATCGGCGCGCCCGGACTGCGCGAGGGTGCGGGCGAGCTCGGCGAAGAGCAGGCCGTCCGAGGGCGACTCCGCGATGCGCTCGCGCAGCCACGGCTCGGCCAGGTCGGCGCGCCCGGCGTTGAGCCAGACGGCGATCAGCAGCGCCAGCGCCTCTCGGTCCGAGGGGTCCTCCGCGACGAGGTCCTGCAACTCCCGCGCGGCGCGGTCGGCCTGGCCGATGGCCGCCATTTCGCGCGCAGCAAGGCGACGGATGGTGCGGCTCGAAGGCGCCGCCTCCCGCAGCGCGCGGAGCGTCTGCGTGAGCCGGGTCTCGTTGGCGAGCGGGCCGTTGCTCGCGTACAGGGCGATGAGGCCGGCGTACGCCTCCTCCCGCGCGGGGTCCAACTGGGCGAGCAGGGTGTACCAGGACGCGGCGGCCGGGTAGTCCGACACGGCGATGCTCAGCTCGGCGGCGCGGAGCACATGCTGAGGGTCCGCCGCGGCGCGCTCAGTGAGCGGCGGGAGCAGCGGGTCGAGCATGTCGAGCGCGTCGCGATACCGCTGCATGGCCTGCAGGGCGAGGGTCTTGGCGTAGCGGGCTTCGGGGGAATCGGACTCGCTCAGCTGGTCGAGCAGGCGATCGGCCTCGCCGAGGCGTCCGAGCTGCACGAGCGTCTCGATGCGCGCGACGAGCGCCGGGGTGTAGTCGGGACGCTCCGCGAGCAGCGCCGCGAGGGCCTCCTCGGCGCCGATCGGGTCCCGCGTGGCCTGCAGCCGAGCGCGGAGCAGGCGCCCCGCGGCGGATGTCGCCTCGGCCGGGGGCAGCGACTTCCACGCCTGCGCCAGGGTGTTCAGATCGGGGTAGGCGGCGAAGAGCCCGCGGGTGAAGCGGGGCTCGTTCATCGGCGAGGCCTGGATCAACAGGATCGTCTCGCGCAGGGCGCCCGCGGCGTTGTCCGCGCCGAGGCGCTCGAAGAGATCGGACATCGCCGCGGCGTCGGCGGGCGCGGCCTCGATGCGCTGGCGCAGCACGGGGATCGCCTGCGCGTCGGGCATCGCCGCGGCGCGGGTGCGAGCGATGAGCCCGGCGTTGCCGCGCGACATGTCAGGATCGAATGCGGCGGCGGTCTGGTCGATGGCGAGCAGCAGCTGCCCGTCGGAGTCGGAGGTGGCTGCGATGTAGCGGGTGAGCGCGGCGTGGCGTTCCTCGAAGCGGCCGACGCGCAGGGCGTCCTCGACGACCGCGAGCGACGCGGCTGAGGGGCTCCCGGCGCGCATCGCGGCGTTGACTCGACGCAAGAGAACGGCGGAGCCGTCGTCCAGCGTGGGGTAGGCCGAGGCCTCGGCGTAGGCCTGCAGCGCGGCGCGATCGTCGCCCAGCCGGATCCACGCGTCGCCGATGTCGCGCCAGTAGTCGGGGCGGCTCCGGTACAGGGCGCCGAGTTCCCGCCCGTAGCGCGAGGCGCTCGGGAAGGGCTCGGGGATCTCCGCGGCGCGGACCAGCGCCTCGGCGCCGGCGGTCAGCCAGCCCATGCGCTGCAGCGACTGACCCAGGTCCGCGGCGATCAGGTAGGGCAGGCCGGCGTCGCGCTGGCCCATGGGCAGCGACCAGGCGCGCGAGAGCAGTTCGACGGCTCGCTCGTCGTCGCTCAACTCGGCGGCTTCCCGGCCCAGGTGTTCCAGGGCGCGGAGGTTGTCGGGGTCGCGCTCCAGAGCCGCGCGGAACTCCGCCGCGGCGCCGATGCGGTTGCCGCGCAGGAGCAGCGTCTCGGCCAGAGCCACTCGCGCCTCGGCGGACCCCGGGTCCAGATCGACGGCTTCGCGAAGGTCGCGCTCGGCGACGGTGAGGTCGTTCAGGAGCAGGGCGGCGCGCCCGGAGGCGTAGGCCCGCAGCGCATCGGTGGGGGCCGGCTCGGCGGGGGGGGCGCTGGGCTCCGGCGAGTCGCCGAACCGCGCGACCGCCTCTTCAAGCGACAGCCGGGCGACGGCTTCGTCCACTGGGCCGAAGCTGTCCATGGCGAGGCCGGGCGGCGGAGGAGCGGACTTCGCGGCCTCGACAGGGCGGCGGCGCTCTTTCTCCGCGAGGCGTGTCAACTGGCCGATGGCGCCGGGCGGCGCGTTCTGCACCACGGGGGCGGAGGCGCAGCCGACGGGGATCGTGAGCAGGGCGCCGGCGGAGACCGCCAGTCCGACTGCGAACGCCACGGCGCCGGCGGCGGAGCGCCACGCGGCGTGGGCGACCATCGGATGGCGGTGCTTCGCGGGCACGGACGTCAGTCCTTCTTGGATTTGGCGCCGGCCTTCCGGGTGGTGCGCGCCTTGGGCTTGGGGGCCTTCCGACCGGCGCCGCTCTCGCAGAGGTTCAGCAGGAGCAGGTGCGTCTCCACGGCGTCGGTCGCCTTGACATGGCGCTCGAGCGCCGCGGCGGCGGCCTCCAGCGTGGTGTCCGGCTCGAAGACGCCCTCGCCGATGAGCGTCTGCATGATGCGGTCATCCAGCGGCGTGGCGTGGCCGCCCAGGCCGAGAAGGACCATGCGTCCGGAGACAAACGGGGGGATGGCCTCGAGCGCCTCGAGGTACTGTCGAGCCCCACGCTTGGGCATGTCCTTGAGGTGATCGAACTGCAGCGCGTGCTCGCGCAGGAAGAGACTGTGCAGCGAGGTCTTGAGCCGGTGCGCCCGCTCCTCGGCCTTGGGATAGCGGGGGCCGATGACGCCGACGATCTCCTCCGTCAGGCTCACGCGCAGCTCGTTCAGGTCGATGAAGGCGCCCTGGAGCTTCTTCATGGCGCGCTCCGCGTCGGACACCGAGGCGTCCCACAGGAGGAACGACCAGACGAACTGGTCCTTCAGCTCCAGCGGCAGCTGCTCGGGCAGGACGAAGGTGTCGCGCAGGTTCTTGAGGAGCGCGTCGAACGGCTTGGCGGCGAGGACAGCGGTCAACGGGGGGACTCCGACGGCCCGTCGGCCTCGTCGGCCCCGGGCGCTGGTTCACTGGTGGAGGCGGACTCGGACTCGGACTCGGACTCGGCGCGCTCCTGGGCGATCTTGGCGATCGCCGCGAGGGCCTGCGCCTCTTTCTTCAGGTGGGTGTCGAGCTCGAATTCCAGTCGCGGCATGCGCCGGATGCGGATGCGCTCGCCGACCTCGCGCCGGATGTGCTCCGAGGCGTGGTTCAGGCCGTGGACGGTGAGCTCCTGCTTGCTCTCGGGCAGGATGGAGACCTTGATCGTGGCGACGGTCTCGTCGCCGGCGATGCGCACGCCGGTGACGGTGATGAGGCCCGAGATGCGGGGGTCGGCGAGTTTCCGGGCCAGGACCTCCTGCACGGCGCGCTCGATGGCGGCGGCCATCTGTTCGATGCGTCGGCTCATGTACCCGCCTCCGCCCCGCCGCGCCGTTCGTCCTCGGTCCAGAGGGGCTCGCCCTCCTCGGTCTCGAAGGCCGTGGGCAGCTGATCGCCGTGGAGCACCTCGCGCATGACCTCGCCCAGGCGCGCGCCCTCGAGCATGGACAGCTTGTGGAGGATGCGGTCGAAGACCGAGTGGATGTAGACCGACGAGTTCGACACCAGCGAGAGCCCCATGACCGCGAGCCGATGCTGGTCCAGCGCCTCCACTTCGGCGACGCTCACCAGATGCTCGCGGTGCAGCTTGTCCTTGACCGACTTCACGATGCGGCGTTTGTCCTTGAGCGACCGGCTCTCCGGGATGATGAGCTCGAACTGGAGCACTCCGACCAGCATTCGTGTGACCTGCGCCCTTTCCGGTTCCGGGTCCGATGCCGGGAGTGGGGGCGCCCGCGACGACTTACAGCGTGCGACGCACCTCCACGCGGCGATAGCACTCGAGCACGTCGCCCTCCTTGATGTCGTCGTAACCGACGATCTTCATGCCGCACTCCTGACCGGAGCGCACTTCCTTCGCGTCGTCCTTGAACCGCTTGAGCTGCTCGAGGACGCGGTCGTTCT
>CALKYH010000267.1 GCA_938003595.1 uncultured bacterium | reverse complement strand
CCATGATCAACGAGGCCTTCTACGCCTGGATGGAGGGCGTCGCCGAGCCCGAGGCCATCGACGGCATCATGAAGCTCGGCTGCAACTTCCCCATGGGCCCCCTGCGCCTGGCCGACTTCATCGGCCTGGACACCTGCGTCCACATCATGGATGTGCTCGCCGACGGCCTGAACAACGACCGCTACCGCGCCTGCCCGCTGCTCAAGCAGTATGTCGCCGCGGGGCGCGTCGGCGACAAGGTCGGCCGGGGCGTGTACGAGCTGCCCCCGCGCTGACCGCGCGGCCCGCTTCCCAAAACGAAAAGGAGCGACGGCGCCGTCACGCCGTCGCTCCGCTGCATCTCGAACCCTTTCGTCCACGCCGCGGGCGACGCATGCCCCAGCGCGCTCGCCGGGCGGCGCCACGAAGCGCCTCCGACGAGCCCGCAGTATCGCGCGCCGGGCGTCGGAACACAACCCCTATGCGGGATTACCCTTCCAGCGGCGCCTCCAGCACGCAGCGCACGCCGTCCGGCTCGAACTGCAGATCGGTCTTCCCGCCCAGTTCGTACGCCGTCAGGTTGAGAATCAGGTCCGTGCCCAGCCCCTGCCGCTCCGGCGCCTCCAGCGTCCCGTTGCGCCGATGCTCCTTCCATTCCAGGTGCAGCTTGTCCGGCCCCCCGGGGTTCGGCTCCACGCGCCAGCGCACGCTCACATCGCCCCCCCGGTTCGGACGCAGCGCCCCGTGCTTCACCGCGTTCGTCGCCAGCTCGTGCAGCGTCGCGCCCAGCGGCCCGGCCGCGCGCGCCGGCGTCCGCACCGGCGGGCCCGACACCTCCACGCACCGCTCGCCGTCGCTGCGGTACGGCTCCAGGATCCGCTCCACCAGCTCGCGCAGGTCCACATCGTCCCACTTGCGGTCCGACAGCATCGTGTGCACCACGCCCATCGCGCGCACCCGGCCGCTGAAGGCGTCCAGGAACCGCTCCATGGTCTCGCGGCACGCCGCCCGCTTCTCGTCGCCCTCCACCCCCGGCGAGTGCATCGAGTGCTCCGCGATCGCCAGCATCGCCGCCAGGTTGTTCCGCACCCGGTGATTCAGCTCCTGCACCATCAGGCTCTGCCGATCCTCCAGCCGCGCCCGGATCGCGCGCATCCTCCGGAACGACAGGAACGCGCCCACGATGAACGCCAGCAGCAGCGCATGCAGCGCCACGCTCAGCGCCAGCGCCGCGCCCGAACGCCGCTCCAGCTCCTGCGCCCGCTTCGTCAGCAGCGCGCGCGCGTCCACCCGCATCGCCGCCGCGGCGTCGCGCACACGCGTCATCAGCCGCATCCCCTCGCCGCTCCGCACCCGCTCGATCGCCCCGTCCATGTCGCCGCCCCTGGCGATCTCCACCGTCCCCTGCATGTGCTCGATCTTCGCGTCGACCGCCGCCTCCAGATCCTCGAGCAGCGAACGCCGTCCCGGCTCGTAGATCAGCGCCTCCGCCTCCCGTCGCGCCGCGTCCGCCTGCGCCAGGCCCTCGTGGTAGGGCTCCAGGAACCGCTCCTCACCTGTCAGCAGGTACCCGCGATGCCCCGTCTCCGCGTCCGCAACCCGCGCCAGGATCGCCTCCAGCGCGTCGGTCATTCGCTCGGATTGCCTCACCAGCTCGATCGCCTCGCTGATCCGCGCGCTCGCCCACACCGCCGTCGCCGCCGAGACGAGCAGCGCCGCCACGGCCACCGCGAACATCGCCCTCGCGATCGCTTCGGAGCGCTTCGCGCTCCGACGCCAGTCCTCGCTGATCCCGGTCGAGCGCCTTGGGCCGGCGCGGGTTGTCTCGCTCATGAGCTCGGTCTCCCGGGAGAATCGCGAAGGCTCGCCCCGCGCCGTGTCAGCGCTTCGCAAGCCGGCGCTGCACAGCCATGCGCAGCTCCGACGCCTTCACAGGTTTGAAAAGCTTGTGCCGATCGCGCAGCGCCTCGGGCAGCAGCGCCGGGCTCCCGTAGCCCGTCAGAAAGAAGTACGGCACGCCCCGCGCTTCCAGCGTCTCCGCCACCGGGCCGCTCTGCTCGCCGCGCAGGTTTACATCCAGGATCGCCCCGTCGAACCCGCCCTCCTCCACAAGCCGCAGCGCCTCCGCCACGGTCGACGCCGGACCCACCACCCGGCAGCCCCATTGCTCCAGAATCCCCGTCAGCCACGA
The DNA here is from genome assembly GCA_938003595.1 of uncultured bacterium. GTDB lineage: Bacteria > Planctomycetota > Phycisphaerae > Phycisphaerales > UBA1924 > JACVCK01. The sequence continues at coordinate 3,247 of CALKYH010000267.1, read as the reverse complement.
CGCCACCAGGTAGTCGTCCTCCACCACGAGGATCCGCCTCCCCGTCAACTCGGCCGCTCCTTCGATGTCGTGGCTCTCCATCATGGCTCGGTCCTCGCCTCGTCCCCGGATCCCCGCGGCCCGCTTCCCCAGCGGCCCGCCAGCTCCGATGTTCGCGCAAAGTCCACCGTGATGCGGCAACTGAAGCCCTCCGGCTCGTACCGCGACTCAACTGTACCGTCCAACTGGTACTCGATCGCCCCCTTGATCAAAGTTGTGCCGAACCCGTCCTCCCGGGGCGACCTCGCCGGCGGCCCCCCGCGCTCCTCCCACCACAGCCGCAGCCGCTCCGGCGCGTCCAGCGGTCCGTCCATCTCCCACCGCACGCGCAGCCGACCGTCCCGCGACCCCAGCGCCCCGTGCTTGGCGGCGTTCGTCGTCAGCTCGTGCAGCGCCATGCACATCGGCGACGCCACATGCGAGGACAGCATCCCCGCCGGCCCGTCGATCTGCACATCGCACCCGCCCGCCCCCAGGAACGGCTCCAGCGTCCGGAGCACCAGCTCGTCCATCCGCACCCCGTGCCAGCGCGTCACGGCCAGCAGCGCATGCATCCGCGCCAGCGCCGCCAGCCGACCCGTGAACACCTCCTGGAACTGCTCCAGCGTCGTCGAATGCCGCGCCGTCATGTCCGCCAGCGACAGCGCCGCCGCCAGGTTGTTCTTCACCCGGTGGTCCAGCTCCTGCATGAGCAGCGCCTGCCGGTGCTCGGCCATCTTCCGGTCCGTGATGTCCTCCGCCACGCCCGCCACCCGCCACACCGCGCCGCGATCGTTCAGAATCGGGAACGCCCGGTCGTGGATCCACCGCAGCGACCCGTCCTCGCGGATCAGCCGGTACTCGATGTCGAACTTCCCGCGCGCCGCGTCCCGCTTGAACGACTCCTCCACCCGCGCCTTGTCCTCCGGGTGGATGATGCTCGTCCACACCATCGGGTCCTCGTACGCCGCGCTCCGCGACAGGCCCCAGGTCGTCTCGAACGCCGGGCTCAGGTGCAGCGTCCGACCCGTCTCCCAGTCCACCATCCAGAACACCTCGCGCACCGCCTCGATCAACTGACGGAAGCGGGTCTCGCTCTCCCGCAGCGCGCTCTCCACCTCGCGCCGCGGCGTGATGTCCACATCCATGCACACCACCAGCGCGCGGTCGTCCCCGAACCGGATCGGGAAGATCGACGACAGACACCACCGCGGCTTGCCGTCCGCGTGCGTCGTCCGCCACTCCCGCGCCGGCGCCGGCTCGCCCGTCTCCACCGCCGTCCGCACGATCCGCAGGAACTCCTCCTCGTCCTCCTCCGTCAGCACCGTCCCCACCAGCCGCCGGCCCATCACCTCGCCCGCCGAGTAGCCGAACAGCCCCTCCGACGCGCGGTTCCAGAACGCCACCCGCCCATCCACCTCATACCCCTGGATCGCCACATTCGGCGAGTTGTCCAGGATCGCCTGCAGACGCTCGTTCGATTCCTTCAGCGCCCGCTCGCTCCGGCGCAGCGCCTCCTCCGACAGGCGCCGTTCCGTCACATCATGGATGTACCCGTGCCACAGCGTGCTCCCGTCCGGCATCCGCTCCGGCGTCGAGCGCCCCTCGAGCCAACGCAGCCCCGCCTTCGGCAGGATCACCCGGTACTCGCACTGCCACGGCTCCAGCGAAGTGATCGACTTCTCGATCGTCAGTTGCAGCATCGCCAGATCCTCAGGATGCGTCCGCGCGAACGCCGCGCTCGCGTCCTCGCGCACCTGCTCCGGCGTCACCTCGAACACCGTCCGGATCCGCTCGCTCGCGTATGGCACCGCCGACCGCCCGTCCGGCCACATCTGGAACTGATAAGTCACCCCCGGCGCCTCGTCCGTCAGCTTCCGCAGCAGCTGCTCGCGCTCGCGGACCTCCTCCTGGCGCCGCCGACGCTCCGTGATGTCCTCCGCCAGCCCCAGCAGCCGCGTCACGCGCCCCGTCGAGTCCAGCGCCGGGTACCCGCGGTCCCGCACCCAGATGACCGATCCATCCGGCCGCCGCACCCGGTACTCCGCCTCGAAGATCCCCGACCCCGGATCCCGCACCACAGCCTCATACGCCGCGATCACCCCCGGTCGATCCTCTTCCAGGATCGCGTCCGCCCATTTCATCGGATCGGCGATCAGCTCCTCCATCGTCCTTCCCCAGAGTCGCTCGATGCTCGGGCTGATGTAGGTCACCCGCTTCGGATCCACCTCCGAGATCCAGAACACATCGTCCATCGTGCGCGTCATCGCGTGCAGCAGGTCCTCCAGCTGCCCCGCGCGCGCCAGCGCCACGCGCTCCGCCCGCATGCTCGAGCGAATGAGCAGGTACAGCGCCAACGCCGTCGCCGAGATCCAGCCCAGCCCCTTCACCGACTGCGCGATCGCCGCCGCGTGCCCAACACCGAACACGATCTCCACCAGCCGGTCGCTCACCAGGATCCAGGTCGCCGCCGCCCCCAGGTACAGCAGCGCGATGCCCCCCGCCGTCTGCCACCACCGCGCCCGCGAGTCACGCGCCGCGCCGCCGTCACTGGCCTCCGGCCGTCCAGCCATCGATCCCTTCCCGGCTCGCCCCACGCCGCGCAACCGACCCGTGCCTCCCGCACAGCCGCGGCCGCATCGCCCGAGCGACGCCTGTTCCGAGTCGTCCAGCTACCCCAATCTAACCCCACGATCTCTCCAACGCCCACCCCACGCCCGCGATTCCCCCGCCCCTCCCCCCCAACCTAAACTCCCCCCATGACGACCATGCCCCACAAGGCCGCCGCGCCCAAGACCTCCTCGCCCAACATCGACCCCAACGCCGTCACCATCTCCGGCGTGGTCCTCGACCCCGTCTACGGCCCGCCCATCACCGGCGGTCAAGGCCTCCCCGAAGCCCTCGAACACCAGGACCGCGACATCGCCGCGCCCGGCAAATACCCCTTCACCCGTGGCCTCTTCCCCCAGGGCTACCGCACACGCCTCTGGACCATGCGCCAGTTCGCCGGCTTCGGCTCCGCCGACGACACCAACAAACGCTTCAAGTACCTCCTCGCCGCCGCCAAAGGCACCTCAGCCAACACCGGCCTCTCCACCGCCTTCGACCTGCCCACCCTCATGGGCCGCGACTCCGACGACCCGCTCTCCGTCGGCGAGGTCGGCCGCTGCGGCGTCGCCATCGACACCATCGAGGACATGCACCGCCTCTACGCCGACATCCCCATCGA
>CALKYH010000266.1 GCA_938003595.1 uncultured bacterium | reverse complement strand
GCAACATACTGCGATTCCCGCGCCTCGATGCGCGCGATCCTCATGTCAGCGTTCGCCTCGTCGTCGGTCTCTGGACCGCGGCGGGAGTGATCTACACTGGGAGCGCCGCCTGGACCGTCGTGGAACTGGCTGAACGAGGACCGCGGATCCCGCAGCAGATGGTCTCGATTGATGCTACCCACATCGCCGACATTCTCCTGCTCCTGGCGTGGGCTTGGACACTTCGGCGACTGATCGAGCTGTCGCGCCGAACCCCGCCGCCCACCCGAGCCCCTGGACGGCTGCGCGCTTCGCGCACGCTCACGCTGGCGCTCATCGCGGTCATCCTTCTCATGACGCTCCTCGCGGCTGCGGAGTTCCTCACGAACAGCGATGCGCTTCCACATTCCAGAGCCATTGTACTCGTGATGTCTATCGTCGCCACGACGCTCTATCTGGGCGCGCTCGCAACAGGTCAGATCGGGTCGTCCTTTCTCCGAAAAGCGATCCGCAATGACCTGGCTTGGCTGCGCGAGACGGGCGGAGCGAGGACAGCCGGAGCAATTCAGACCTCCCGATAGAACCCCAGGTGATGCTCCGCGTGCCGCAGGTTCATCGACTTCCACTCCTCGTGGGTCAGCGGCCCCATCGCCGGATTGGGCAGCGTCGGCGCCTCCCGATTTAGCCGCTCGAACGCCGCGCGCATCTGGGCCAGCGCCGTGGGCGTGGGCACGGGCTCGGTCCCCATGGTGCCCGCCGCGATCCCGGGGATCCGCATGCCCGTGGGCATGGGCTTGGTCATGAGGCGCTTCTTGAAGAGTCGCGCGAACCCCTTCACGAACCACGGCGGGCTCGCGACCTCCGGGGCGTAGCCGTTGAAGGGGTACCGCGCCCAGACGGCGATGTGGTGCAGCGATGTGCCCAGCGGCCAGTTGCCCAGCTGCGTGAGTCGGCCCTTCTCCTCCGCGGCCGCGAGTCGCGAGGCCTCCGCGAGCGCCTCGTCCATCGTGGCGAACCGAAGGGTTCGCCGGTCCTTGACGGTGCGGGTGTCGATCATGCGATCGACTGTACCGGCGACGCCCAAAAAAGATCCGGCCCCCGCGCTAGGCGGGGGCCGGTGGGGTTTCTGTTCAGATTCGCGACGGGGCTCAGTCGCCCTTGGCCATCCGCTCCGCCTTGGCGCGAGCGTCGTCCAGCGTGCCGACGTACATGAAGGCGCCCTCGGGCAGGTCGTCGCCCTCGCCGTTGCAGAGGCGCTCGAACGAGTCCAGCGTCTCCTCCAGCGTCGAGTCCACGCCCTTGAAGCCCGTGAAGACCTCGGCCACGTGGAACGGCTGCGACAGGAAGCGCTCGATCTTGCGGGCGCGCTGCACGATGAGCTTGTCGTCCTCGCTCAGCTCGTCGATGCCCAGGATCGCGATGATGTCCTGCAGGTCCTTGTAGCGCTGCAGGATGACCTGCACGCGACGCGAGATCGCGTAGTGGCGCTCGCCCAGGATGCCCGGGTCGAGGATTCGCGAGGTCGAGGCCAGCGGATCGACGGCGGGGTAGATGCCCTTGTCCGCGATGCCGCGCGAGAGCACGACGAACGCGTCCAGGTGGCCGAACGCCGTCGCCGGCGCGGGGTCGGTCAGGTCGTCGGCCGGCACATAGATCGCCTGCACCGAGGTGATGGCGCCCTTGGCCGTCGAGGTGATGCGCTCCTGCATCTCGCCCATCTCGGTCGAGAGGGTGGGCTGGTAGCCGACGGCGCTGGGCATGCGCCCCAGCAGCGCCGACACTTCCGAGCCCGCCTGGGTGAAGCGGAACACATTGTCGATGAAGATCAGCGTCTCCTTGCCGGACGAATCGCGGAACTCCTCCGCCATCGTCAGCGCCGAGAGGCCGACCCGCAGACGGGCGCCGGGCGGCTCGTTCATCTGGCCGAAGACCATCGCCACCTTGTCGAGCACGTGGGCCGTCTTGCCCGTCTCGTCGGTGTACTGGGCCTCGCCCATTTCACGCCACAGGTCGTTGCCCTCGCGGGTGCGCTCGCCGACGCCGGCGAACACCGAGTAGCCGCCGAAGTTCTTCGCGACTCGCGCGATCATCTCCTGGATGACGACGGTCTTGCCGACGCCGGCGCCGCCGAACAGGCCGATCTTGCCGCCTCGCACGAAGGGGCACAGCAGGTCGACGACCTTGATGCCCGTGGGCAGGATCTCGGTCTTGGGGTTCAGGTTCGCGAACTCCGGCGGAGCGCGATGGATCGGCGAGCGCTTGGTCGCGCTGATCGGGCCCTTGAGGTCGATCGGCTCGCCCAGCAGGTTGAAGACGCGACCCAGCACGCCCTCGCCCACCGGCACCGAGACCGGGCCGCCCATGTCCTGGCAGGTCATGCCGCGGGTCAGGCCGTCGGTCGAGCCCAGCGCCACCGCGCGGACGCGACCGCCGCCCAGGTGCTGCGCGATCTCGCCGGTCAGATCGATCGGACCGGCCTTGGTCTCGCCCTTGATCTTCACGGCGTTGTAGATGCTCGGCAGACCGTCTTCCGGGAACTGCGCGTCGAAAGTTGAACCGATGACCTGAGTCACAACGCCTGTCGCTGCCATGGCAAGCATCCTCGTCTCGGGCGGCAATCGCCCTGTTTCGCTGGGGTCCACTCGATCGGAGCGCCGCGGGCCCGCGGCCTCCATCCACTTCTCGCCCGGCCGATCCGTGGGGGGCAAGAGGATAGCGGCGACGCCCCGCCGGGGCCAGACCCGGCGCCGGCCTCTCCATCGAGACGGCGAGCCAGGCAAGGCCGGCCCCAAGCGGACCATCGCCAGCGAGTTACAGACTCGGTTCGGAGTCTGACAGGGTGATCATCCGGCCGGGATTCACCGCCGGCGGCGGGCGCCCAGTCCGGCCAACCCGAGCAGGCCCGCCGCGGCGGACCCCGGCGCCGGGACGGGCGCCAGCTCGAAGTTGATGAACGAATCGACGAAGTAGCCCGAGCCGTCGATCTGCCCCGCCGTCCCATCGCTCAGCTCCGCGCCGATCTGCAGGCTCACGATGCTGTACGGAGGGAAGAAGCTGGGCGTGGTCGTGCCGTTCAGGGCGTCGGTCTCGAAGGTCCCGGTGAATGTGGCCGCGCCGGAGCAGGAGGGCAGGTCGGGCGCCAGGAGAGCGAAGGAGACGCTGAAGAAGTCGCCGAACTCGTCGAAGAGGCCCATGTTGATGTTGACCAGCAGGTTCGACGCCGGCGTCGCCCCGTCGGACACGAAGGTGATGTCGAACGAGGTATGGACGATCTCTCGCCCCGACTGGGGCCCGATCGCCGTGACGAAGAGGATGCCGCCGTCGAAGAACTCCTGGCCGGGGATCGGCACCGGGAAGATGGGATCGCTGTTGCTGTGGCCGGGGATGTGGTTGGCGAGGGCCGCCGACGAGAGCGACACGACAAGACCCACGGCGACGACGCTGGAGATGCGCATACGAAACCTTCCTTTTTTCGCGGCCGCGCCCCCGAACGCCTCGCGGCCAGGTGAATGAACCCCCGACGGAACGCCGACACCGAGCAACGCTGCACGAGGTCGCTGAACTGCGTTCATTCCTTCGGGGGTGAGTGAGCGCCGTTTCATAAGTCTAGAGCCGCACGGCCACGCCGCCGCGACATCGCCCGATTCGGAGCCCGTTCCCAACCCTCGCAATCCCCGTCCCGGGGCTCGATCCCGCGCTATCGGACCATCCCGAGGCCCCGTTGAAGTGCAGGGCTTCACCCGAGGCCAGATCCCGCCGACAAATCGAGCGTGTCCGACGAGATCCCCCAGACCCGGACCGACCTGCCGCGCCGCGTCGCCGTCGTGTTCGGCGCGTGGGCGGTCGCGCTCGGAGCGGTCGTGGCGTGGCTCGTCGCCTTCGACACGGAGCCCGCTCCAGCGGCCGCGTCCTCCTCTGACGAAGAAGCCGCACCGCGCTGGCGGCTGGACATCTACGCGCACCCGCGCTGCCCCTGCACCCGCGCCAGCATCGAGGAACTCGCCCGCCTGGCTGAACGCCTCGGCGATCGCGCCGAGCTGCGCTTCTGGTTCTTCCGGCCCGAGCGCGAGGCCGACGCCTGGGCGCACTCCGCCTCGTGGAAGGCCGCGTCCGCCATTCCCGGCGCCACGGTCGCGACCGACCCCCAGGGCCGGCTCGCCGAGCGCGCCGGCGCCGTCGCCTCCGGGCATGTCGTCCTGAGCGCGCCCAACCATCATGTCGTGTTCGAGGGCGGCGTCACGCTGACGCGCGGGCACATCGGCCCGAGCCCCGGCGGCGAGTCCATCCTCTCCTGGGTGCTCGGCGGTTCGGGCCTTGACCACGCGCCCACCCTCGGCTGCCCGATCCGCGGCGCCGCCGAATGATCCAGATCACCGCCTCAGCCGACGCCGCCGCGGCGTTCCTCAGCGCCGCCCCGACCTCGCGCGGGGCGGCGGCCAATACCCGCGCAATCACCGCCGCCGACGCAGGCCAGCCAGCCCGGCCGCCGCGAGCAGCGCCGCGCCCGCCGGGGCCGGCACGGTGTTCACCGGCGCCGAGGTGTTGAAGAACGACAGCACGCGGTTCAGGTCGGCGAAACCGATGAACCCGTCGCCGTCGACATCGCCCATCGCCTCGCCGCCGTTGGTGTTGAAGTTCGACACGATGATGTTCAGATCCGCGAAGTTGATGCTGTTGTCGCGGTTCACATCCGCCGTGTGGCGCACGCCGATCGTCAGCGCCGTAGCGGTCATGGTCGTGAACCAGCGCAGGTTCACCGCGTCGGAGAGCGTCGGCAGCGCCAGCGTCGAGAAGTCGCCCGTCACGACGCCGCTCGTGAAGGACATGATTGCGAAGGAGTCGCCCCAGTCCGGGCTGAAGCCGTTCACCGTCGAGATCGCCAGGTCGGTCCCGTTGATCGTCGTCGGCGCCGTGATGTTGAGCCTCCCGTAGTTCGCCGTCAGCGCGCCGCCGAGCTGGATCTCGATGTCCTGCCCGATCGTCCCGATCCCGTTCGAGAACTGGATCGTGCCGCCCGGCCTCGCCTCCACCGTCCCGGTCACATCGAACGCCGAGCCGAGGTCCAGCCGCAGCGTGGCGCCCCCCGCCGCGGCGAGCGTGCCGTTGTTCGTGAAGGACGACAGATTCGAGATCGTGGTGGTCCCCGCGACCTCCGCCAGGATCAGCCCGTTGTTCACGACGGCCTGCGTCCCGCCGCCCGAGAGCAGCGCGCCGCGGATGACGCCGCTGCGCCCGCGCACGGTCGCGCCGTTCTCAATCGTCAGCGTGTTGTTCCCCTCCACCGACAGGAACTTGGTGCCGGTCGTGGCGGTGTCGAAGAGGATCGTCCGGCCGGAGGCGATCGACGCCGTCTGCTCGTACGCCAGCACGGCGCTGGTCCCGCTCAGCGTCACATCGCCGGCGAACGCGGAGCCGTTCCGGAGACGCACCCGCGCCGAGGGAGCCGTGAAGTCGCCCGTCCCCTGCACCGTCACGCCGTCCAGGATGTTGGCGAAGCTGCTGCTGAACGCCAGGCGCGAGCCGCCGGCCTCCGTCACCGTCCCGCCCGTGATCAGGCCGCCGGACAAGGTGATCGTGCCCGTCGCCGCGTCGATCGCCAGCGACTGGCCCGTGTTGGTCATCGACCCCGTGATGTTCACCGCGCCGCCGGTGCGCACGAGCCCCGAGAAGCCGGCGCCGGTGTTCGTGAAGGTCCCGCCCAGGTTCAGCGTCCCGTTCGTGACCTCCAGCGCGCCCGCGTTCGACCACGCGCCGCCCAGCGTCAGGACCGAGCCCGCGCCGATCGCCCGCAGCGTGCCCGCCGCGCCGTTCGTCCAGTTCGTCGCCGCGACCGATCCGGTGGCGCCGTTGATCGCCTCCACCACCCCGTTGTTCGTGAAGTTGGAGAGCGTCGCGATGTCGATCCCCGGACCCGCGAAGTCCGAAGAGATGAGCCCGTTGTTGATCAGGGTCTGCGTCCCGCCGCCGGTCAGCAGCGAGCCGCGGATCGTGCCGTTGCGGCCCCGCACCGTCGCCCCGCTGTCGATCGTCAGCGTGTTGTTCCCCTCCACCGTCAGGAACTTCGCGCCGCTGGTCGCCGAGTCGAAAATGACCGAGCGCCCCGAGACCAGCGAACTCGTCTGCTCCCAGCCCAGGACCGAACTCGTCGCGCTCAGCGTCAC
>CALKYH010000265.1 GCA_938003595.1 uncultured bacterium | reverse complement strand
CAAGACACCCTAGCAGCCGAGTGTCTCAGTCTGCCCGGGCCTTTTGCATGTCGGATTCCGATCACCCGAGCCGGCCTCTCGGCCGGCCCGGGCGGGAGTGTGACGAATTACCTCGCGCCGATCTGGGTCAGGACGCGGGCGCGCAGGGCTTCGAAGTCGGGCTCGGCCGACTGCGGGTCCTTCGCGAACGCGCGCTCGCCGTAGGCGTCCGACAGGCGCGCGATGGTGGTGTCGCGCGTGTCGAGCTGCTCGTGCATGCCGTCGGGGTCCTCGACGAGGACCAGCGGCAGGCAGACCTCGAGCACCCGGTACGGGCCGTCGCTCGCCAGCACGCGCCAGCGCAGCGTACCCAGGTCCCGCGACCCGCCGGACTCGTCGCACGGCGGGCGCGCGGGGTACTCGTGGATCTTGTGCAGCGGCGCGACGAACTGGCCCGGGGCGATGTCCTCGGGCGCGAGCACGCGGGCGGTCGAGATGGTGTAGGTCTCGGTCACGACAAACTCCCTTGCAAAACAGGGGTGAACGGGAAATCTGGATGTGGATGGGGGTCCGGCCCCGGGGCGCGGCGGTCAGCCGACCCGGGATTCCATGCGATCGCCGAAGGAGCGAGTCGCTCCGACGGTCCGGCTCGGATTGAGCGTGTGGAGTCGCATGGTGAACCTCGTGAGGGGCGGATTATGCCGCCGAATCCGGGGGAGTCAAGTCAGGAGTTGGCAAGTTCCTGATCGGGGCGCCCCGGGATCAGAACAGCGACGAGCCCGCGATGGAGCGCTCCAGCTCCAGCAGGAAGGCCTTGCGGTGCAGGCCGCCGCCGTAGCCGCGGAGCTCGCCGTTCTTCTGGATGACGCGGTGGCAGGGCACGAGTATGGCGATGCGGTTGCGGCCATTGGCGAGCCCCACGGCGCGCTGGGCGCCGGGGCGATTGAGCGCGAGGGCGATGTCCTCGTAGCAGCGCGTCTGGCCGCAGGGGATGCGCAGGAGCTGGTCCCACACGCCTCGCTCCCAGGCGGAGCCGCGGATGTCGAGGGGGATGTCGAACTCGGCGCGCTCGGCGCCGAAATACTCCGCGAGCTGCGCGCGCAGCGGATCGAACACCGGGTGCGCATCATCCGTCGGCTCCGGCGGGAGCTGGCCGAACTGGCGCTCGATGTCGGCCATCTCCCGCGGCAGCGCCCGCCGGTCGTGGAACTCCAGCAGCGTCAGCGCCCGATCCGTCGCCACCGCCAGCAGGTCCCCCACCGGCGAATCGATCACCGTGGACCACAGCGGGGTCGGCTCGATCGCGGCGCGGCGCTGGGCCTGGGCTGCGTGGCTCACAGCAGTTATCTCCCGGCTGTCGGCGCCGGCGCGATCACGGCGCGGCACTCGCCCAGCCCGATCCGCCTCGCGGCGCCGCCGTTCTCGCACCAGCCGCGGATGATGACCTCGTCGCCATCTTCGAGGAACTTGCGGCTCTCGCCGGAGGGCAGGGCCAGCGGCTCGCTGCCGCGCCAGGTGCGCTCCAGCAGGCACCCGCGCGACTCCTTGGCCGTGCCCGACACCGTGCCGGAGGCCAGCAGGTCGCCGGGACGCAGGTTGCAGCCGTTGCTCGCGTGGTGCGTGAGCATCTGCGTGATGGTCCAGAACATGTCCTTGAACGAGCCGATGCTCACGCGCGCGGGATCGAGCTTCTTCTCGCGCATCTTCGGGGTGAGGATCAGGACCTCCAGCGTCAGATCGATCGCCCAGGCCTCGTCCTTCAGCGCCGGCGTGAGGTACGCCAGCGGCGCCGGGTCGCCCTCGGCGCGGTACGGGCCGGGCAGGCGGTACGGGCGCAGGGCGTCGAGCGTGACGATCCACGGCGCGATCGTGGTGCCGAAGCTCTTGGCCAGGAAGGGCCCGAGCGGCTGGTACTCCCACTTCTGCATGTCGCGCGCGGACCAGTCGTTGACGAGGCAGATCCCGAAGACTTGGTCCGGCGCCGCGTCGATGTGGATGGGCTCGCCCAGCCGGTTGCCCGGGCCGACGAAGAAGCCGACCTCCAGCTCGTAGTCGAGCAACTTGCAGGGCCCGAAGCTCGGCAGCGCGGCGTCGTCGGCCTTGGTCTGGCCCAGCGGCCGGCGGACCGGCTCGCCGCTGACGACCACGCTCGACGCCCGGCCGTGGTAGCCGATGGGGATGTGCTTGTAGTTGGGCAGCAGCGGGTTGTCGGGCCGGAACATGGAGCCGACATTCGTCGCGTGGTGCACGCTGGCGTAGAAGTCGGTGTAGTCGCCGATCTGCGCGGGCAGCAGCATCTGCGCCGAGGCCATGGGCACCAGCGCCGCGCTCCGCAGGCCCTGGTGATCGCGCAGCGTCGGCGACCCGGCGACGAACAGCTCGATCACGCGATCGCGCACGCTGCGCCACGCCGGGCGGCCCATGGCCATGAAGGCGTTGAGCGACGGGCGGGCGAACACATTCTCGCCGGCGACGAGCGTGTCCTCGAACAGCCCCGCCTCGTGCAGCGCCGCCAGGTCCACGACCATGTCGCCCATCGCCGTGCAG
>CALKYH010000264.1 GCA_938003595.1 uncultured bacterium | reverse complement strand
TTCCACGCGCCGACGATGGCGTGGCCGGTGCCCGGGACGCTGATGATCGAGCCGACGGAGTCGGAGCCGCGGGCGGAGTTGGACCGGCTGTGCGAGGCGCTCATCGCGATCCGCGCGGAGATCCGCGAGATCGAGGAGGGTCGCGCGGACCGCGTGGACAACGCGCTCAAGCATGCGCCGCACACGGTCGCGGCGGTGTGCGCGGACGAGTGGACGCACCAGTACAAGCGCGAGCAGGCGGCCTACCCGGCGCCGTGGCTCCGCCGCAGCAAGTTCTGGCCGTCGGTGGCGCGGGTGGACAACCCGTACGGCGATCGGAATCTGGTGTGCACCTGCCCGCCGATGAGTGAGTATCCGGGCTAGGCCGGTGAGTAGACAGCAGATCGGGTGGCACGGGTCGCGGCTCTGCGAGACCCGTGGCGCTGTGCGCTCAGGATCTCAACGCGAAGGACACGAAGGGACGCGATGGTTCGAACGCAGACGTCGCAGAGTGCGCAGAGACCGCCGAGGTTGTGGAGGGTTCGGAGGGGACAGTCGGGGGGAGGCGGGTTCGTCTTCCCGGAGCCGCGGAGCGGCGTCACGAGCTCGGCCTCACGCCAGATCTACCGATCGTTCCACAGCTTCACAGACGCCAGGAACCGGCCAGAAGCGGGGTCGAAGCGGGCCTCAACGAACCCCTCGTCAATATGAGCGAGCAGGAGGTAGTTATCGCTGCGATTGAATGTCGCCGTTGCAAGGTCGTCCATCTTGAGGGCGTTAGCCGCATCGATCAGCTCAAGCGACATCCGATCGGGGACTGGATGGTGAAGTTCGGCAATCAGCGCGCTATCTTCGAACTGACGGAGCGATTCCACTGAGGTCGTTCCCGTAACATAGTAGTCGTGATGCCAGACGCCGATGCTCGAGCTGACCTGGGCGTCATGGATTGTCCATTGGTTCAGCGACGGTCCGACGATCGGAACCTCTGCCCACGAACTGATGCCGCCGAAGATTTCGTCGCGGCTGCGTTGCTGCCTATAAACTATGTAGACAACGAGAGCGAAAGCGAGCGCCAAGCAGATGCAGGCGATAGCGACTGTGTGGCGAGTCCTTGGAATAGCCATCGATGGCGCATCCTTCCTTCCTAGACAATAGCGCCCAGCGTCGTCCGCCCCCGAGCGGGCGGGATTGAGGGGGCGAGGGGTCCAGGGGTTCCGGTCGGTCTCCACAGGCGACCGACCTTCACCCCTGGCAACGGTCGTGCGCCCGCGGCGGGCGGGGAGGGGCGGGCGCGGCGGGAGAGGAGGCGAGGGGGAGTGATGGGCGTTGGTGGTGGCCCGCTTCCTGACGGGCGCGGTTCCAAGGGAGGGGCGGGTGTGGGCGTCCTTTGGATCTTCAGAACCCGGAGCGCGAGCGACGGGCCTTGTGCGTTGTGGGGAGGCCGAGCGCGAGTGAGCAAGCGGGGAATGGGGCCCGTCGCTTGCGCTCGGGGTTCCTTGCGGAGGAGGAGCAGGAGCATGGCGCCCGGCGGAGGATCGGGAGGGGATTCGGAATAGATGGAGGAGGAGAGAGGAGCGAGGCCCGTAGCCCTCACCCGGCCTCTCCCGTTCGCAGAGCCGAACGGGAGAGGGGAGCTACAGCATCGCGACAGGGTCGATGTCGACGGCGGTGTGGGCGTCGCTTTTGATCAGGCCCTCGTTGCGGCAGGCGGTGAGGAGGGTCTGGATGGCGCCGGCGTTGGGGGCGAGGACTTCGACGGCGATGCGGTGCTGGCCGGCGACGCGCGAGAGGGCGCAGGGCATGGGGCCGCGGATGCGGATGGATTGGCGCGGGTCGGCGGGGGCGTGGGGTTGGACGGCGAGCAGGGCGTTGCGGAGCGCGGCGGCGACGGCGCGGCCGTGGGCCATGGCCTCGCCGGCGTCGGCGTCGCGCACGACGATGCGGGCCATGCGCCCGTAGGGCGGGAGCGCGGCGTTGCGGCGGATGTCGAGTTCCTGCTTCGCGAAGGCGTGGTAGTCGTGCGAGGCCGCGAGGCGGATGGCGGGCGAGCCGGGGTTCATGGTCTGGACGATGACGCGGCCCTGGGATGCGCCCTCTCCGGGGCGGCCCGCGCGCCCGGCGACCTGGCTGACGAGCTGGAAGGTGCGCTCGGCGGCGCGGAAGTCCGGCATGTGCAGGGCGGTGTCGGCGTGGACGACGCCGACGAGGCGCACGCCCGGGAAATCGTGGCCCTTGGCGAGCATCTGCGTGCCGAGCAGGACGCGGGCCTCGCCCTTCGCGAAGGCGTCGAGCGCGCGGAAGTAGTCCTTGCCGGTGCGCATGGTGTCGCTGTCCACGCGGAGCATGGTGGAGCCCTCGACCAATTGCGGGAAGACGCGCGAGAGCTCGGCCTCGACTCTCTGCGTGCCCAGGCCGAAGGTGTTCACGCGCTTGGCGCACTGCGGGCACTCACTGGGCAGGCGCTGCTCGGCGAGGCAGTGGTGGCAGCGGACGACGCCGCCGAGCTTGGTGCGGGTCAGGTGCAGGACCATGGCGGCGTCGCACTCGGAGCAGAGCATGACCCAGCCGCAGCGGTTGTCGGGGCAGCAGATGTAGTTCGCGAAGCCGCGCCGGTTGAG
>CALKYH010000263.1 GCA_938003595.1 uncultured bacterium | reverse complement strand
GCGGCGACGCCGGCGCCAACCCATTCGACGCCGAGGACATCGGCTCGGTCTTCGAAGAAGTCTTCGGCGGCGGGCGGGCGCGCGGCGGCCAGTGGGGGGGCGACCCCTTCGCCGGCGGGCGCCAGAAGGCCCGGCGCAAGGGACGCGACGCCGAGCACGAGATCAGCATCCCCTTCGACCTGGCCCTCAGCGGCGGCGCGTACACCCTGCGCCTGTCCTTCGGCGACGAAGACGCCGAGACCATCGAGGTCCGCATCCCCAAGGCGGTCGCCGACGGCGCACGCCTGCGCCTGCGCGGCAAGGGCCAGCCCTCGCCCATGGGCGAGCGAGGCGACCTGCTGCTGACGATCAAGGTGGCGCCGCACCCGTTCTACCGGCGCGAGGGTGATCAGGGCCTGGACATCGTCGCCGACCTGCCGATCTCGATCACCGAGGCCTCGCTCGGCGCCAAGGTTCCCGTGCGCACGCCCGGGGGCGTGATGGAGGTCTCGATCCCCGCGGGCACCGCGAGCGGTTCGCGCCTCCGCCTGCGCGGGCGCGGCGCCGAGACGCAGGACGGCCGCAAGGGCGACTTCTACGCGGTGGTCAAGATCGTGCCCCCGAAGAACCTGAGCGACGCCGATCAGCAGGCGCTCCGGGATCTGGGCGAGCGGGCCGCGCCGCCCAGCGGCGACGCGCGCGCCTGATTCAGGGTGTGGGGATGATCGGCGGCGCCGGGATCACCACACTGGCGCGCCGCTGCATCTCGGGCTCGAACTCCTCGAGGTACCAGCGCCTCCACAGCTCGACATCCCAGCCGAGGTAGTCCGTCGGCTTGCCCCAGAGCTGGGTCGTCAGCGCCACGAGCGATTCGTGCGTGCCGCCGCGGTAGAAGTACTTCTGACGGTCGTAGCGCGGCACGCTGAAGTCGCGGGGCAGGTACGCGCCGCGTCGACCGAACTGGCCGCCGAAGACGCGTCGATCCACCTCGATGATCCCCGAACCGGCCATCTCGGCCTCGATCGACCCCGTGCGCAGGGCTCGGGGCGCGAGCAGGTCGTCGAAGGTCAGGTACGGGGCGAGCGGCTGGCGGACGACGATCAGGTCCGGCGTGCCCCCGGCCTGGCTGCGCCCGTCGGGCGGCCAGATCTGCCCCACGATCATCGCCGGCACGACACCCGGCAGCTGCACCGCCACGGCCATGATCCCGGCGCGCTGCGCGAAGAGAGGGTGCACGCTCAGGATCCCGCTTTCAGCGATCTCGCGCAGCCCGTCGAGCCCCCGCACTCGCTCGGCCCGCGCCTCCAGCAGCGCCGTGGCGCGATCGCCGAGCGGGCTGTCCTCGAAGACCGCGAGCCAGCCGAGCATCAGCCAGCCGGCGTCCTCATCCGCCGCGGCGAAGGCGTCCACCAGCGACGCCCGGCTCGCCTCCTCCACTCGCGAGAAGACATCCCACGCGATCGAGTACTTCCTCGGGTCGGGCTCGGCACGCAGCGCCTGCTCCACCCGAGCCATGCCCAGCTCCCGCCGCGACCGCAGCGGCGGCGCATCGAAGTAGCGGAACCGGATCCCGTTGAGCGTGCGCTCGAACTCGCGCAGCCGGCGCGCATCCTCCCGGCTCGCGGCCTCGACCTGCGCCAGCGGCGTCGGAGCGTCGCCGCCGGCGAGGGTTGGAGCGCCGAGCGCGAAGGCTGCGAGTAGAAGCCAGCTTCGGGCCATACCAGTATTCTTCATGGTTTCGCGGGTGGGGGCAAGGGTGAATAGATCATTCTTGAACATCAGCCCGCTCCTCGTACGGGAAGGTCCAAGCATCTGGTCGATTCTCACTCATGCCGCCCCACCTGCGGCCGATGAGCTTCACGCGCCCACCCTCACGAACGACCTCAAACTGCACCCAAATATCGTCGTCATCCAAGACCCCGTTCGGCCCGAGACTTCGAACCTCGAAGGCGAGGAAGTCTCTCGATTCCTCCTGGTCCGATTCAGACGATGGCGCCTGCTCAACGGACAGTCGCTGTACGAATGGCCGACCCCAGCCGTCCTCGGCGCGGCTCTGGTATCTCTCCGGATGCTCGTTGTCCTTCAGGTACAGGCCTGAGCCGGCGGAGAGGATCAGATGGGTGTAGCTCCACGGCGGAACGACGATCGACGCCAGGAACGCAGACACGACTCCTACGACCGAGAGCGTCACGACGCAGACCGCGACTGACGAGACGCGCCGCCGCCGCGTCCATGACGGCCAACGACCGACAACGACCCCGATCGAGAACGCGCCAATTCCCAGCGCGATCATGGCGACGCCGATCTCGAAGCTCATGCGGCCTCCTTGGCGATTCGACTCTGCCTATTCGGGGGGAGTCGTCATCCGGTTCGAATTCTGACCATTCCTGCAACGCAAAGCGGGGGCCGGCGCTCGCCGACCCCCGCTTGAGGAGTGTTCAGATTGGTTCGTCCCGGCTCAGTCCGTCGCCGCCGCCGCGAAGGCGCCGCCGCCGAAGGGCTTCTTGGCCTTGCTGGCCTCCTGCAGCGACTCGAAGCGGCCGACATAGACGACCCACAGGGTGCGGCCGGAGCCGTCGCGCTTCTGCGCCACGCGCGGCGGGCCGTAGCCCATCGACTGGGCCTGGCCGGCCATCTGCGCCGCGAGCTTGTCCGCGTTGGCCTTGGAGCCGAAGGCGCCGAGCTGGATGGAGTACCCGCCCGAGCCGCCGCCGCCGCCGGCCGCGTAGCCGCCGGCGTTCATCCGCGAATCGATCTCGGACTTCAGGCGCGGATCAACGGCGAGCGAGGACGCCTTCTGGTACTCGGCGGTCGCCTTGCCCGTGTCGCCCATGGCCTCGTAGCACTGGCCGGCGTAGTACAGCGCCCGCGCGGCGTCGTCGCCGTTGAGCTTGCCGGAGGCCTGCGTCAGCAGCGCCGCGGCCTTCTGGTGATTCCCGCGGTCCATCTCCAGCACGCCCAGCGCCGAGCCGGCGCGTCCGGCGATCGCCGGGTCGCTCGAGTTCACCAGCGGCGAGAGCCACTTCTCGGCCTCGGAGGCCTGCCCCATCGACTGCGCGCTCAGGCCCGCGTACAGCGAGGCCTCTTCCTTCGCGCGACCGTTCGAACGGTTCGCCACCTGCACCGCCCGGTCGTAGGCGGACTGGTAGTTCCCCGCGTCGTAATCCTCCGCGATCGTCGCCTGGGTGCTGCCGCCGCTGCTGGAGCAGCCGGTCAGCCCGACGCCTCCCACGGCGACCACGGCGCCAAGGACCGCGGCTCGGAACAGGGGGACGGGGTTGGTCACGAACGCGCGGACGCTGAGCATGTCACGGTCTCCGTACCGGGGCGGCGAATGGGGGCGAAACAGGGCGGCCGGGACCCGCGGATCCAACCGCGAACCCGACCCGTCCGGTAGGTTATCGTCACGGGGCGCCGATCGCCTGCACACGCCGCCGACGGCGGCTATCTCCGGCTGTTTTCCGAGGTTCCGACGCGATGAGCATCCATTGGCCGATCCTCCGCCGCCTGCTGACCAGACCGGCCGAGGTCGCCGCGATCGACGATCTCCGGCCCTGGCGCCGGGTGGAGCTGCTGATCGCCGCCAGCCATCTGGCCGACCGGCTCGCCGAGACCAGCCGGTCCCGGACGGTGGGGGTCCTGCTCCCGACCGGGGCGTTCTTCCCCATCGCCGCTCTGGCCTCCTGGATGGCCGGCAAGGTCGTCGTCCCTCTCAACTACCTCCTCAAGCCCGGCGAGCTCCAGTATGTCGTGGACGACTGCGGCTGCGACACGATCATCGCCGTGCAGCCCATGCTCGATTACCTCGGAGAGCCGCCCAGGGGGCCGCGCATCCAGCGCCTCGAGGACATCCAGTTCCGCGCGTTGCCCGAGCCGCGCTGGCCCTCGTTCGCCGGCTGCTTCGGCTCGCGCGACGAGCTGGCCGTGCTGCTCTACACCTCGGGCACCAGCGGCAAGCCCAAGGGCGTGATGCTCTCGCACCAGAACATCACCGCGAACATCCAGCAGTGCGTGGAGTGGGCGCAGTTCGGCCATCGCGATGTCATCCTCGGCGTGCTGCCGCAGTTCCATTCCTTCGGCTTCACCGTGCTGACGATGCTCCCATTGACGGTTGGCTGCCGCGCGGTGTACGCCGCCAAGTTCGTGCCGCAGAACATCGTCCGTCTGCTGCGCCATCACCGACCGACGGCGTTCATCGCCATCCCCTCGATGTACAACGCGCTGCTGAGCGTCAAGAGCGCCGAAGCCGAGGATTTCGCCTCGCTCCGCTACATCGTCTCCGGCGGCGAGCCGCTGCCCAGGCCCGTCGCGGAGCGTTTCCACGAGCGCTTCGGCGTCCGCATCTGCGAGGGCTACGGCCTGACCGAGACCGCGCCCGTCACCAACTGGTGCCGCCCGTGGGATTACCGCGCCGGCTCCGTGGGCCAGCCGATCCCGCGCGTGATCGAGCGCATCGTCGATCCCGCCACCGGGCGCGAGCTCGGTCCCAACCAGGATGGCGAGGTCCGCATCGGCGGGCCGCAGCTGATGAAGGGCTACTTCAATCTCCCGGAGGAATCCGCCGCGGCCTTCGACGAGCGCGGCCACCTGCGCACCGGCGACATGGGCCGCTTCAGCGACGACGGGCACCTGTCGATCACCGGTCGCATCAAGGAGATGCTCATCATCGCCGGGGAGAATGTCTTCCCGCGTGAGATCGAGGAGGTCCTCGACGCTCATCCCGCCGTCGCCGCGTCCGGCGTCGTGGGGAAGGCGGACCCCGTGCGCGTCGAGATCCCGGTGGCGTTCGTTGAGTTCCGCGAGGGCATGACCGCGACCGAGGCCGAGCTGCGCGCCTTCTGCCGGGGCAGGATCGCGCCGTACAAGGTCCCCGCCGAGATCCGCGTCCTGCCGGCGCTGCCCCGCAACGGAACGGGCAAGGTCATGCGCCGGGTGCTGAAGGAAACCATCCTCGCCGAGGCCAAAGAACAGGCCCTCCCGTCCTGAAGAGAACGGGAGGGCCTTGCCAATGCCCAGGAGAGGACTCGAACCTCCATTCCCTTGTGGGGAACCAGCACCTCAAGCTGGCGCGTCTGCCAATTCCGCCACCTGGGCTGCGCTGTCAATCCCCGCAGCCGACCATCGGTCATCCGGCAGGGGGGCGAGAGTATACCCATCGGCCTCCGGACTGCGAATCGACCCCGCCCGGGCCGATTCCGACCTCAGGCCAGCCACCGACCCCCGTCCACCCGGACGATCTCGCCCGTGACATACGGGGCGTCGAGCGCCAGCCAGCGGACCGCTCCCGCGGCGTCCTCCGGGGTCCCCTCGCGGCCCAGCGGCACGCGGCTCAGGTAGCGGCGCTGCATCTCGGGGTCGGACTCGTACCCCGACTCCGGGAACGCCACGACCCCCGGGGCCACCCCGTTCACTCGCACCGCCGGCGCCAGTTCCCGGGTGAGCGTGCGGACCATCTCCCCCAGCGCCGCCTTGGACATGGAGTACGCGGCGAAGCCCTTGCGAGGCCGCCCGGTCACATGCATGTCGCACATGGCGACGATGCACGGCGCCGCGCCGGGCAGCGCCGCGGTGCGGGTCAGCAGGGGCGCGAACGACGCGCTCAGCAGCAGGGGCGCGAGCGCGTTGACGCGGTAATGGCGCAGCGCGTCTTCGGGCCGCAGGTCGCCGAGCGGGCTGGGGGTGTAGATGGAGGCGTTGTGCACGAGCACATCCAGCCGTTTCCATGACGCGGCGCGATCCCGAGCCCAGCGCTGCGCCGCCTCGATGTCGTTGAGGTCCAGCCGGTGCGGCTCGGCGCCGATCTCCTGCGCCAGCGCCTCCGCCTCGTTGGCGCTGGATCGGTAGGTGAACTCGACCTCGCAGCCCGCCCTGGCCAGTTCGCGGCAAATCGCCGCGCCGACGCGACGAGCGCCGCCGGTCACCAGCGCGAGCGGCCGGTCCCTGCTCATGTCGATCGCTCTCCGTCGTCGGTGGGGGTGTTCATGCGCCGGCCGGCCTCGAACCACGGATCGACGCGGCTCCGCGGATCCGCGTTGGGGCGCCGCACGGTCGTGTCGTGCATCACCCAGCGACGGCCCATTCGGGCGACGATGAAGAGCAGGACAATCGCCGCGCCCACGGCGGCGCCGAGCAGCAGGGTGGCGCCGCCGGCCGTGCCGGGCCTGGGAGGGGCCGCCTGAGCCAGCGCCGCGAGGAAATGTGGGCTCGGAGCCATCACCGCCAAGCATAAGGGGGCGAACCCGGGCCCCGCCCCGGGCGTCTGATTATGAGGGCGGCGCCGACTGGTTCGGCGAGCCGCTCACCCCTCGGGGCCTCTCGCACAGAGGCCCCAAGGTCCCATCCTTCCAATTGACCAACCAAATGCGTGGTTGGGCGGTACATATTCATCATCCAGCCCCCGACGCCCGATCCCATCTCGACCGCCTCCCACGCCGGGAACCGGGCCTGTGCCCGAGGAGTACCATCCCGTGATGCTTGACCATGCTCGACGCGTCGGACGAACCTCCAAGATGCTCGTCCTGTCCTCTCTCGTGGCGTCGGCCCTGGCGCTGACGGCGGTTCCCTTCGGGGCCAGCGCCTCGCCCACTCAGGGCTCCGGGTCCATCTCCCTCTCGGACTGGTCGAGCCGCGTGTGGTCCAGCGCCGGAGACGGCGACTCGCAGCAGGTGCAGGACACGCTGCTGCTCCTCCCGGGCAACCACGACGACGAGACCGTCCGCGAGCTGCGGTCCGCGGTGGATCGCCTGACCGCGCACCAGGGCGAGGCCCGGGGCAAGCGCGTCGAGCGCCTGGCCGAGGTCGAGCAGGAACTCAACAAGCACATCGCCGACGACGACCTGTCGCAGGCGCTGGTCTCGGCGGTCGAGCTGTCCGAGCTGGCCACCGACAAGCAGACCGTGCTGGAGGATCCGCGCGTGGTCGCGCTGGTCAACGAGGCCGATCGGCGCTTCCGCGAGGCCGAGTCGAAGTTCGACTGGTTCCTCGCCCAGGACCTGGTGTACCGGCTCAACCTCCTGTACGAGCAGTCCGGCCAGTACCGCGAGGACCTCCGCCGCCTGAGCGAGCGGATGTCCCTCCTGCGCCTGTACGCGCCCGAGAAGCTCCACGAGATCCGCAACGAGTACCGCGTCCGCGACGGCAAGGAGCCGCTGCCCTTCAACGCCCTGGGCGAGAACTGGCAGGACAAGCTCGCCGGCATCGACCAGTTCATGGTCCGGCGCGCCCTGCTCCGCGCCCAGCACTCGCATGTGGACGGCGCGTCCCTGACCAACCTCATCGACGGCGGGCTCGCGATGGTCCGCACGCTGGTCACCACCCCCGACCTGGCCGTCTCCTTCACCGGCCTGGGCGACAAGTCCCAGCGCGAGCGCATGGTGCAGGCGATCGACGCCCGCATGCAGGCGCTGAAGACCAGCGGTCGCGAGGCCGACACGCTCGACCTCAGCCGCGTCATCACCGCCCTTCTCGAAGCCAACGCCCAGACCGTCAAGATCCCCGACCAGGCGATCCTCCGGGCCTTCGGCGACGGCGCCATCAGCCAGCTCGACGAGTTCTCCGAGATCTACTGGCCCGACATGGTCCCCCAGTTCCTGCGCAGCACGCAGGGCAAGTTCCAGGGCGTCGGCGTCCAGATCCGCGTTGATGAGGGCGGCAACCTCGTCGTCGTGACCCCGCTGGACGACACCCCCGCCGCCCGCGCCGGCATGCGCCGGGGCGACATCATCCGCAAGGTCGACGGCGACCCGACGCTCGGCATCACCGTGCTGCAGGCCGTGGACAAGATCACCGGCGCCGCCGGCACCCCCGTCACGCTCACCATCGAGCGCCCGGGCCGCGAGGACTGGTTCGACCTGCGCCTCACCCGCGCCGAGATCCCGATCTACTCCGTCAAGGGCTGGAGCCGCAGCGGCGTCCACGAGGACGACTGGGACTGGTTCATCGACCCCGAGAACAAGATCGGCTATGTCCGCCTGACCCAGTTCTCCGAGGACTCCACCGCGCAGTTCGACCGCGCCATCAACCAGATGCGCCAGGCCGGCCTCAACGCGCTGATCCTCGACCTTCGCTACAACCCCGGCGGCCTGCTCACCCAGGCGGTCTCGATCTCGAACCGCTTCGTGAACTCCGGCGTCATCGTCAGCCAGCACGACGCCACCGGCGTGCAGACCGACGCCGAGTCGGCCCGCCCCGGCATGGCCTCGCTCCGCAACCTCCCCGTCGCGCTGCTCATCAACGAGGGCTCCGCCTCCGCCAGCGAGATCGTCGCCGGCGCCGTGCAGGACTACGCCAAGCTCGGCGAGGTGGACGCGATCCTCGTCGGCTCCCGTTCCTACGGCAAGGGCAGCGTGCAGAACCTGCACGATCTGGCCCGCGGCACTGCGATCCTCAAGCTGACCGAGCGCTACTACCACCTGCCCGACGGTCGTCTGATCCATCGCAAGCCCGGCGCGACCGAGTGGGGCGTCCACCCCGATGTCGAGGTGGCGATGCTCCCGAGCCAGATGTCGGACGCCATCGAGCTGCGCGACGCCGCGGACATCCTCCCCGGCCAGCTCGACGCCGACGGCAACGCCCCCCCGAGCCCGACGCGCCTGCTGACCGAGGGCATCGACCCCCAGCTCGAGACCGCCGTCCTGCTCCTGCAGGCGCGCGTCCTGGGCAAGACCAAGGGGCACGCGATGCTCGACGCCGCGCCGGCCCCGGCGGCCGTGGAGGCCGGCGGCGGGCTCTGAAGTCGCTGGCGTGCAAACACTTCGCTCGTCTCTGCAGCCGGACCGCTCGATCGGCCGATCTGTTGCCCCAATGCCCGACGACACCCAAGCGTCCGCGCTGCTGATCGATGTGGGCGGCATGGCCACGACCATCGCCTGCCTGACCCTCGACGAGCCCGAGGAGACCATCCTCTGGGCCGCCGCTCCCGCTCCGTCCTCCGGGACCGACGCCGGGCGGATGACGGCGCGCCTCAAGCGCATGGTCGAGTCCTTCGGGCTTGCCGGGCTCCTGATCGCCGAGCCCGTGCTGGGGCCGGATCCCACGCCGCTGGACCACTCGCTGCTGCTGCTTTCTGCGGCCCGGGACGCCCTTTCGGCCCGCTGCCGCACGCTGATCTGGCCCGCCATCGCCGGCGACGACATGGAGAAGCTCTCCCGGGCCAATGACCGCGTCCGCATGCTCAGCGGCCTGATCGTGGCCGAAACCCCTGGGGCGGCCCGGAACAGGCGCCTGCGGATCGAAACGCCCTTCCTGGACTTCACCGACGAGCGGCTCCGGGAGCTGGCCGAGGACCTCCGGGCTCCGGCCGTACTCTGAACCGCCGGATACCCCCCGCGCGGGGGGATGTGGATAAGTCGATGTGCGGCTCTTGATAGGGTCGCTATCCTCCTCGCCATGCTCGCGAGGGTGCAGTCGTTCATCCTGACCGGCATCGACGCCGCGGCCTGCGAGGTCGAGGTGGATGTCGCCGGCGAGGACATCGCCAAGGACATCATGGTGGGCCTGCCGGACGCCGCGGTGAAGGAATCCGCCGAGCGCGTGCGCACGGCGATTCAGAACAGCGGATACCGGCACCCGCGAGGACGCACGGTGGTGAACCTCGCGCCCGCGGATGTGCGCAAAGAAGGGCCGGTCTACGACCTGCCGATCGCCGTGGGCATGCTCATCGCCGACGGCGCCATCCGCCCGCCCGGCGCCGGCGCGCGGGCGCGGATGCAGAGCGACGATCCCGACGCCGACCGGGGCCTGGGCCTCGACCGCGACGGGCTCGATCACCGGCGCTACCTCTTCGCCGGCGAGCTGGCGCTCGACGGGCGCCTGCGTCCGATCCGCGGCGCCATCGCCATGGCGGCGCTCGCGAAGGCCAACGGGTTCGACGGCGTCGTGCTCCCGGCCGAGAACGCGGGCGAGGCGGCGGTGGTCGCGGGCGTCGAGGCGGTGGGCGTGCGCACGCTGGCGGAGGTGGTGGGGATCCTCAACGGCGCCATCCAGCCGCGGCCCCATCCGCCGATCGACATCGGCCAGCTCATCAAGCACGCGAAGGCGGAGATCGACTTCGCGGAGGTGCGCGGGCAGGAGGCGGTGAAGCGCGCCGTGACGATCGCCGCGGCCGGGCGGCACAACCTGCTCATGATCGGCCCTCCCGGCAGCGGCAAGACGATGATCGCCAAGGCGCTGCCGGGCGTGATGCCGCC
>CALKYH010000262.1 GCA_938003595.1 uncultured bacterium | reverse complement strand
GACTCGCTGGGCACGCCGGTGGAGGTGGACCTGTCGCTGGTGCTCGATTCGACGAGCGACAGCGGGACGGTGTGGCGCTACTTCGTCGATTCGACCGACCACATCGATCTGGCGAACCCGAACCTGAATATCGCGACGGGCACCATCGCGTTCGACACCTCGGGCCGGCTCATCACGACGACGCCGCTGGCCGTGCAGATCGGGCGCGAGGGCACGGGCGCCGTGAACCCGCTGACGGTGTCGCTGGCCCTGTCGTCCGATGGCAACTCGGTGACGGCGCTGACGAACCTGGCGGATGTGTCCACGGTGGCCGCGGTGTTCCAGGACGGCTCGCCGCTGGGCGTGCTGAGCCAGTTCTCGGTGGGTGAGAACGGGACGATCACGGGCGCGTTCACGAACGGCCTGACGCGGACGATCGGGCAGATCACGGTGGCGACCTTCACGAACCCCGAGGGCCTGGTGGACGCGGGCAACCAGCTGTTCACCATCGGCGCCAACTCGGGGACGCCGCTCATCACGACGCCGGGCCAGTTCGGCGCCGGCCGGATCATCGGCGGCGCGCTGGAGCAGTCCAATGTCGATCTGGGCCAGGAGTTCATCGACCTGGTGCTGACCTCCACGGGGTACTCCGCCGCGTCGCGGATCATCTCGACCACCGACCAGCTCCTCCAGCAGCTCATCGCCCTGGGCCGATAACGCCGCCGGGCTCGCCCGGAAGCGCCGGGCCGGGGTGAATCCCGGCGCCCTGCGCGCCGATGATCGGACCGCGGCGCCGCTCCGCGCGCCGACCCCGCAGAGGAGCCCGGTCCCATGGCCAAAGAGAAGCCCGCCCCCGCCCCTGCGCCCGCTGAGCCGGCGCCCGCGAAGAAGAAGCTCCCGATCGTGCCGATCGTGGGGGTGCTGACGCTGCTCATCATCGAGGGCGTGGCGATCTTCATGATCGTCGGCGGCGCCGCGAAGCCGTCCGAGACGCACGGCGCCGAGCTGCAGGAAGCCCACATGAGCGAGGGCGACAAGCTCGTCGAGATCCTCGTGGTGAAGGACAAGTTCCCCAACAACAGCACGGGTCGGTCGTGGCTGTGGGATGTGGAGATCCAGGTCCAGGTCAAGACCAAGAACATGGCCGAGGTGCAGGAAGTGCTCGCGAGCCGGTCGGCCGAGATCAAGACGGGTCTGGCCCGGATCTGGCGCACCGCCCAGCACAACTACTTCAATGAGCCGAGCCTCGAGACGCTGACCAGGCAGGTCAAGCGCCTGCTGGACGACATCATGGACGAGGGCACCGCCAAGTTCGCGCTCGCGGGCGGCGCGGCGCCCGCCCCGGCCGCGGCGGGCGGGCACGGCGCCCCGCCGTCGGATGGGCATGGCGCGCCTGCGGGCGGGCACGACGGCCCCTCGGCCGACAGCCACGGCGGGAGCCACGGCGCCGGCGAGGCGGCGATCGAGCGCGTGCTGATCCCGCGCTGCGTCGGCTTCCCGACCGACTATTGAGTCGGGCGAGGCCGGATCGGCGCCGATTGCGCCCGCCGCTGAGCCAGATTGCGCGTCCGGTGGATTGAAATGTTGTCGGCGGCCGCGTCGGTCGTCCGATGATCTCGCCGGTCGCCGGCCCTAGTAGGGCGGAGCCCGGGACAGCCGAGCGACAGGTGGGAAAACCCGAGGCGCAGCATTTGCGCAGCTGATCGAGCGAGGCTAAGGATGGCCGAGCAGGATCCTGGAGCGCCGGACGGCGCCGACAATCCTTTGAATCAAAGCACGCCGCAGGCGTCGGGGGGCGATGCGTCCCCCGAGGCCGGGGCTTCTCCGTCGCCGGCCCACGACGCCGCCGAGGCGCTGGACGCCGCGAAGGACTCCGTGGAGCAGCTCAAGGGGGCGTCCGCGGGCACCCCTCCGCCGGCGAAGTCCGAGGAGCGGGCCGCGTCGGCGCTGAAGGCGGCGCAGGAAGCGATCGCGATGGCGAAGGCGGCCGAGCCCGATGTGGCCAGCCGGGGCGAGGCGCCCGCGGCGGTCAAGCTGCCGGCGTTCGACCGCAACGGAGCGCACGGCGCCCCGGCGGGCGACCTGGACCTGCTCGCGGATGTGAACCTGCAGGTGAAGATCGAGCTGGGGCGCACGCGGATGCTCGTCGAGGATGTGCTGCGCCTGTCGGATGGGTCGGTGGTGGAGCTGGACAAGCTCGCCGGCGACCCGGTGGATGTCTATGTCAACGAGCGGCATGTCGCCCGGGGCGAGGTGCTCGTGGTGAACGACAGCTTCTGCGTGCGGATCTCGGAGATCATCACCCAGCCCGCCGACGACTGAGCGGCGGCTGGAGAACAACAGATCGAACAGCGGGCGGAGCCCCGCTGAGCCCAAGCCAAGGACGGCGTGTATGGGTCGGTCGGACGGGAAACAGATCTGCCCCTTGCGGGGCGCGGCGCTGGTGGCGGCGCTGCTGATCGGCGGCGTGGCGCCGGGGCAGGGCCTGTACGGCCCGGAGCTCCCGCAGCCTGCCGCGCCGACGGTCGTCGCCGAACCTCTACAGACAGAAACAAAGGCGCCGGAGTCGACTCCGGTGAAGGCCGCGCCGACGGGTCGCGAGTCGCTGCCCCTGGGGCCGGCGCCGCGGGCGGTGCGGGCAAGCAACGGCGATGAGCCAGCGGCGCCCGCGCGTGGTTCGTCGGCGATGATGCGGACGATGGGCGGGCTGCTCATTGTGCTGGGGCTGATCTTCATCCTGCGCTGGGCGATCGTGCGCGGCGCGCGGCGCGGCGGCGGGCTGATCGGCCAGTTCGGCGCGGGCGGGCGGGCGCCGGCGGGGCTGCTCGAGGTGCTCGGCCGCTACCCGGTGGGTCGCGGGCAGACGCTCTCGCTCGTTCGACTGGATCGCCGGGTGCTGCTGCTGAGCCAGAGTTCGGCCGGGTTCACCACGCTGGCGGAGGTGACGAGCCCCGAGGATGTCGCGTCCATCCTGATGAAGTCGGCGGACGACGAAGGCGTCTCGATGACGCACCGGTTCCAGAAACTGCTCAAGGGAATGGAGCGGGACCCTTCGCTGGTGGAAGAAGTCGAGACGATCGAGGTGGGGGCGCCGCGGGCTCGGTTCGCGCGGGCGATCAAGCGGGACTTCGCCCCGGCGGAGCGTGCGGGTTCGGTGGCTTCGCTGCGTCGCCGGCTGAGCGCGATGCGGGAGGGCGGGGCATGACCGGCTTCCTGCGTTGGGTCATGCTGGCGCTGGTGGCGGCGTTGTCGAGCGGCGCCGCGGCGCAGCTGTATGGGCCGCCCACCACGCCGTTTGTCCCGCAGGCGCCCTCGGGCGCGGCGGCGATGCTGGAGGCGATGACGCGCCCGGGCGAGGGGTCGCTCATCGGGACGAATCCGCTGAGCGTGCTGGACGCGGCCTCTGGCGCGCTGCCGGGCGCGGCCGGGAAGGACGGAGAGAAGCCTGCGCTGTCGGTGGCGCTGAATGTCGTGCTGCTGCTGACGGTGCTGAGCATCGCGCCGTCGATCATGATCATGTGCACCTCGTTCGTGCGCATCATCATCGTGCTGGGGCTGCTCAAGCAGGCGCTGGGCACGCAGTCGCTGCCGCCGTCGCAGGTGATCCTGGGGCTGTCGCTGTTCATGACCTTCTTCGTGATGGGCCCGACCTTCCAGCGGGTGCACCAGGAGGCGATCCTGCCCTACGAGCGGGGCGAGATCAACAGCCAGCTGGAGATGTGGGACAGGGCCAAGGCGCCGGTGCGGGACTTCATGTTCGACCAGATCGAGGCCACGGGGAACTGGTCGAGCGTGT
>CALKYH010000261.1 GCA_938003595.1 uncultured bacterium | reverse complement strand
CGCTCCGCTGGACGGAGAGAGACGGCCCTGGGAGCGGGGCTCGCGGCGATGATCGCCGCGGGCTCCGCAAGGGCCGGCGATTTCGCGTCGGTCGTGCTGGAGTATGTCCCGGCGCCGGGGCAGAACATCAATGCGTCGGCCTTCAACGATCCGTCGCGGGCGCTCGGTCCGCCGGTGGGCGGCGGCACGCAGGCGGCGGACAACACCAAGATCGTGACGCTGGGCGGATTCGGCGGGTCGATCACGCTGGGGTTCGCATCGCGCGTGGAGGACAGCCCCTGCAACCCGATGGGGCTGGACGCGATCGTGTTCGGCAATGCCTTCTGGGTGAACCAGAACCCGAATCGCCGCTGGGCGGAGGGCGCCGTCATCGAGATCAGCGCGGATTCAAACAGAAACGGCGTCGCGGACGACGCGTGGTTCGTGATCCGTGGGTCGAGCCTTCCCTCGCCGGCGCAAGGCGTGTGGAGGGTGCAGGCATGGGACAACAATCCGGGCACGCCCACGCCGCCCGCGAACACGGCGTGGTACCCGTCGGCGCCGGCGTTCCCGGGATGGCCGGGGGCGTACACGACGACGGGGTTCGAGCTGCCGGCGCCGTTCCGGGTGAGCGTGCTGGTGAACCCGAACGGGACCGGCGCGACGATTGAGGGGCACTACGGCTACGCGGATGTGAGCCCGACGATGCTGCTGGGGGATATGAGCGGCGCCAAGGGCGGCTCGGGCGAGAACCTGCTGACCGATCCGGAGGACATGCCCGGCATCGACCCCGGCGAGTTCTACACGACGCCGGACGATCCGCTCGCCGTGGGCGTCTCGCCCGGCAGCGGCGGCGGGGACGCGTTCGACATCAAGTGGGCGGTGGACCCTGTCACGGACGCGCCTGCGGACCTGGGCGGCTTCGACTTCATCCGAATCCGCACGGGCGTCGATGTCGTGCACCCCTCGCTCGGCGAGATGTCGGCCGAGATCGGCGCCGTGGCGGATGTGCGGACGGCGAAGCGCTGGCCGGGGGATGTGGACCTCGACGGCGCCGTGGACTTCGCGGACCTGAACGCCGTGCTGAGCCAGTTCAATGTCGCGGGCGAAGGCCTGAGCGCGGACTTCGATTGCAACGGCGTGGTGGACTTCGCGGACCTCAACGCGGTGCTGTCCAACTGGGGGGTGGGGACATGAAGCAGCGCGCGGCATTCACACTGATCGAGGCGCTCGTGGTCGTGGCGGTGATCGCGCTGTTGATCGGGCTGATGATCCCCGGACTGGCGCGGGCCCGGGACACGGCGCGAGCGACCTCGTGCGCCGCGGCGGCGAGAGAACTGCAGGCGGCCAACCTTGCGCACGCGGCGGATCGGGACGAGCGCTTCGTGGCGGGCTCCCCGGAGATCGAGGGGCAGAATCTCGAGCGCTGGCACGGTCGGCGGACGGCGCCGGGCGAGCCGTTCACGCCGCAAGGCGCGCCGCTGACCGCTTACCTGGGCGCCCCGGCGACGAGCGAGGCGCTGCGCGAGTGCGCCGCCTTCGCGGCGGTGGAGGATCATGCGGCGACGGTCGGCTTCGAGCGCGGCGCTGGCGGCTACGGCTACAACAATGCCTTCGTCGGCGCGGTCCGCACACGCGGCGCGGGCGAGGCCTGGACGCTCGAGACGAACCGCGAGGGATCCAGGTCCAGCCGGTTCCGCAGGCCGGACGCGACGATCGCCTTCACCGACGCGGCGTTCGCCGGGGATGGGGGGCTCGTCGAGTATTCGTTCGCGGAGCCGGCGGAGTGGCCGGAGTATCCGGGCGCCAGGCCCGATCCTTCAATCCATTTCCGGCACGACGGCACGGCGAGCGTGGCGTGGCTGGACGGGCATGTGAGCCGCGAGAGGCGCTCGTTCAGCGCGTGGAGCCAGCTGTACACCACCGACCCGGCGCCGCTGGGGCTGGGCTGGTTCGGCGATGAGACGCTCGGGAACGAACTGTTCGACTATCGCTGAGGAGCCAGCCGTGTCCGAGGTAAACCGCTGCGTGTGCACCGGGTTGAGCTTCGCGGATCTGAAGGATCGCGCTGAGCGCATGGGCGGCGGGTTCGAGGCGCTGCGACGGGAGACCGGCTGCGGCGAGGGCTGCGGCCTGTGCGAGCCCTATGTGCGGGCGATGCTGCGCACCGGGCGGACGAGCTTCCGCCCGCTGGACCCCTGCCTCCGGGACGAGGCCTGAGGATTCCGGGGGTGGTACCCTTCCGCCGCTCATGGCTACGAACCCAGCCCAGACAGACCTGACCGTCCGTGCGTTCCAGGAGTTGATCCGCGAGCGTTACTACGCCACCGACGCGGCCCGGGGCGCTCCGGGGACCTTCATGTGGTTCATCGAAGAGGTCGGGGAGCTCTCCACGGCGCTGCAGGACAATGCGCCCGGCAAGTCCCCCACCGCCGCGCAGCGCGAGAACCTGGCGGAGGAGTTCGCCGATGTCTTGGCCTGGCTGACGACGCTGGCGAACATCGCCGGCGTGGACCTCGAAGCAGCGCTGCGGAAATACACCGACAAGGGCGGGGTCGAAGGGGTGAAGGATTGAACCGGGTCGAAGCCATGTTCGCGTCGCTCCGGTCCGACCCCAAGGGGCCGCGCAAGGCGCTGATGCCGTTCATCGTGGCGGGTCGCCCGGGTCTGGACCGCATGCCCGAGCTGCTGTCGTCGATCGAGTCGGCGGGGGCGAGCGCTGTTGAGATCGGGATCCCCTTCAGCGACCCCATCGCGGACGGGCCGGTGATCGCGGCGTCGATGCACCGGGCGCTGGAGCAGGGCGTGACGCCTTGCGCGATCTTCGAGGCCGTGGCGCGAGCGAGGCCCAAGACGAATCTGGCGCTGGTGGCGATGGTGAGCGTGTCGCTGGTGCAGCGGGCGGGCGCCGCGGCGTTCGTGAAGCGGGCGGCCGACGCGGGGATCGATGGCTTCATCTTCCCCGACGCGCCGCTGGAGGAAGCGGAAGCGTTCGTCGGGCCAGCGCGGGCCGCGGGGTGCAGCGCGTCGCTCCTGGTGGCGCCGGCGACGCCGCCGGAGCGTGCGGGGGCGATCGCTCGGGTCTCTTCGGGGTTCATCTACCTGATCGCCCGAGCGGGGCTGACCGGGGAGCACGCGGAGGCGCCGGAAGTGGTGCAGCGTGTAGGGCTGATCCGGGGGTTCTCGGACCTGCCGATCGCCTGCGGCTTCGGGATTTCGACGGCGGAGCATGTCCGGGCCGTGGTGCGGCCCGGGAAGCCCGACGGGGCCGATGCGGCGATCGTCGGCTCGGCCCTGGTCCGCCGGATGGAGGACGCCCTGGCCGGCGGCAGGGACCCGGTCGCCGAGGCACACAGTTTTGTGTCCACAATTTCGTGTGGGCTGCGAAACTAGCCGAAAATTTCAACGCGATTTTCGCGGAGAACACGCTCGGGCCCTTGCGAACGCGGCGCCGCGCTGCACAATGCTCGCGAGCGCCGCGACGCGAGCGCTCACCCGCACCCACGGCGCGACCCCGCCGCACCACCCGGAGCCGCAATGAACCGTACGACCGCTCGTCACGACGCGATCGCCGCTGTCATCTCGTGGAACGAAGAGGATCATCGTCTCGCGAAGAACGCGCAGCGCGCCGAGGAGCTCTTCGGCCGCGATGTGTTCTCCGAGCGCGTCATGCGCCAGCGGCTGCCGAAGGAGGTGTTCAAGTCGGTGCAGCGGACGGTGCGCCTCGGCGAGCCGCTGGACCCGTCGATCGCCGACACAGTGGCCAACGCGATGAAGGACTGGGCGCTGGAGAACGGCGCCACGCATTACTCGCACTGGTTCCAGCCGCTCACCGGCACGACGGCCGAGAAGCACGACGCGTTCATCTCGCCCGACGGCCAGGGCGGCGCCATCGTCGAGTTCAGCGGCGAGCAGCTTGTGCAGGGCGAGCCCGACGCGTCGTCCTTCCCCTCCGGCGGCGTGCGCGCGACCTTCGAGGCGCGGGGCTACACCGCCTGGGACGCGACCAGTCCGGTGTTCCTGCTGCGCGGCGCCAACACGGTGACGCTGTGCATTCCCACGGCGTTCGTCTCGTGGAAGGGCGAATCCCTCGATTACAAGACCCCCCTGCTCCGCTCGATCGAGGCCCTTTCGCACCAGGCCATGCGGATTCTGAGGGTCTTCGGCACGGCCGAGGGCGTGACGCGGGTCGTCCCGACGGTGGGCGTCGAGCAGGAGTACTTCCTGATCGACCGCAACTTCTACTTCGCCCGCCCCGACCTGCTGACCTGCGACCGCTCGCTGTTCGGCGCGAAGCCGGCCAAGGACCAGCAGCTCGAGGACCACTACTTCGGCGCCATCCCCGCGCGGGTGCTGGCCTTCATGGCCGAGGCGGAGCGGGAGCTGTACGCCCTGGGCGTGCCCGTGCGGACGCGCCACAACGAGGTGAGCCCCGGGCAGTTCGAGATTGCGCCGGTCTTCGAGAACAGCAATGTCGCCGCGGACCACCAGATGGTCCTCATGGAGACGCTCTCCCGCGTGGCGCCTCGCTTCGGGCTGCACTGCATCATGCACGAGAAGCCCTTCGCCGGGGTGAACGGCTCGGGCAAGCACAACAACTGGTCGATGTCCACGGACACCGGCGCCAACCTGCTGGACCCGCGCGACGAGACGCATACGAACATGCAGTTCCTGGTGTTCCTGTGCGCGGTGATCCGCGCCGTGGACCGGCACGCGGACCTGCTCCGCGCCAGCGTGGCCGGCGCGGGCAACGACCACCGACTGGGGGCGAACGAGGCGCCGCCGGCGATCGTGTCCATCTACCTGGGCGAGATGCTGACCGACATCATCGGCCAGCTGGAGCAAGGCGCCAACACCGGCACGAAGAAGGGCGGCCGCCTGGACCTGGGCGCCCGCACGCTGCCCCAGATCCCCCGGCATTCCGGCGACCGCAACCGCACGAGCACCTTCGCCTTCACCGGCAACAAGTTCGAGTTCCGCGCCGTCGGCGCCTCCCAGTCGGTCGCCTGGCCGAACACGGTGCTGAACACCATCGTGGCCGAGAGCCTCGACGAGCTGGCGACGGAGCTGGAGGCGGTCGGCGGCGAGGACGCCAGCCCGGCGAAGCTGCAGAGCGCGGTCCGGACCATCCTCAAGCGCATCGTGAAGGAGCACCGGCGCGTGCTGTTCGACGGCGACGGCTACACCGAGGAGTGGGCCGCCGAGGCCGAGAAGCGCGGCCTGCCGCACGCGCGCGAGACCGTCGAGGCGCTCGCGGCCCTGAAGCAGAAGAAGGCTGTCGATGTCTTCAAGCGCTACGCCGTGCTCAGCCGCACGGAGCTGGACGCCCGCTCGGCGATCTTCCTCGAGCGCTACATCAAGCAGGTGACGATCGAGGCGAATGTCATGATCTCCATGGCCCGCCGGCAGATCCTGCCCGCGGCGCTGCGCCACCAGAAGGAGCTGGGCGAGGCGGTGGCGTCGTGCGACGCCGCGGGCGTCGAGAGCGTCGCCGCCCGCTCCGAGCTGGAGTCGTTCGTGCACCTCGTGGACCGGCTGCAGCGCTGCATCGCGGCGCTCTCGGGCGTGGTGGACAAGCACGGCTCCGACCTGCGCCGGCACGCCGAGCAGGTGCGCGACGAGGTTCGACCGGCGATGGCGGAGCTGCGCGAGGTCGTGGACGAGCTGGAGCGGTGCGTCGCGGACGACCTGTGGCCGCTGCCGACCTATCGCGAGATGCTGTTCGTCAAGTGATCGCGACGACAGGCCGGCAGTTGGTACGCTGGATCGCGCGGCCCCGTAGCTCAGCGGTTAGAGCGCCCGACTCATAATCGGAGCGGTCGCTGGTTCGAATCCAGCCGGGGCCATTCCGTCTCGCATCCTGCGCCGCTTCCGGCCTCCAGCCTTGATTTTGACGCCAAGCGGGCTACCCTCGGACCGTCGGTGTCCCGGGAGGGTCCGGCGTTCGGTCCCTTCGGGGCATTGGTCGGTTGGTTCGGTGATGTCGTGCCCGCAGGCACGGGATGGCTGAAGTGGGATTGGACAACCAGGTGTACGACGCCGTCATTGTCGGCGGCGGGCCCGGGGGATCGACCGCGGCCACGCTTCTCCGGAAGTACGCGCCCCATCTGCGCGTGCTCGTCTTGGAGAAGGAGGTCTTCCCGCGCGATCACATCGGCGAGAGCCAGCTCCCGTCCATCAGCCCGATCCTCGATGAGATGGGCGTGTGGGACAAGGTCGAGGCTGCGGGATTCCCCATCAAGCTGGGCGCCTCGTACACCTGGGGCAAGGACGCGGACCAGTGGGACTTCGACTTCTTCCCCGTGGAGAAGTGGCGGGACGAGCCGCGGCCCGCGAAGTACGAGGGCCAGCGGAAGTCCACCGCGTTCCAGGTGGACCGCGCGATTTATGACGAGCTGCTGCTGGATCACGCCGCGGAGCTGGGCGCCGAGGTCCGCGAAGGCACGCTCGTGCGGGATGTGGAGGTCGATGGGGACCGGATCGTCTCGGTGACGCTGGACAGCGGGGAGCGCATCCGTGGGCGCTGGTTCATCGACGCCAGCGGGACCGTCGGTCTGCTCCGCCGGGCGCTGGAGATCCCGGTGACGGTGACGGAGGAGCTGAAGAACATCGCCATCTGGGACTACTGGCAGAACGCGGAGTGGGCGGACAAGATCGGCGTCGGCGGCACGCGCGTGCAGGTGCGATCGCTGCCGTACGGCTGGATGTGGTTCATCCCGCTGGGGCCGACGCGCACCAGCATCGGGCTGATCTGCCCCGCGGAGCACTTCAAGTCCCTTGGCAAGACCCCCGAGGCGCTCTACCTCGAATCCATCGCCGCCCAGGCGCAGATCGCGTCGCTCACGGCCCAGGCCACGCGCGAGATGAAGCTCGAGGCGACCAAGGACTGGTCGCAGCTGGCCGAGCGGCTGGTGGGCGAGAACTGGTTCCTCGTCGGCGAGGCCGCGGGCTTCGCCGACCCGATCCTCGCCGCGGGCATGTCGCTGACTCATTCCTCCGCGCGGGACGCGGCGTATTCGATCATCGAACTGGAGCGCGGGGAGCTCAATCCCACCTGGCTGCGCGCCCGTTACGACGAGCGCCATCGCACCAACATCGAGCAGCACATCCGCTTCGGGCAGTACTGGTACTCGGCCAACGGCTGCTTCACCGATCTGCAGGAGCACTGCAGCCGCATCGCGCAGGAGGCCGGCCTGAAGCTCGATCCCAAGAAGGCCTGGGCCTGGCTGGCCCAGGGCGGGTTCATCTCCGAGGCGCTGGGCCTGCCCACGCTGGGCTCGTTCGATGTCACCTCCGCCAAGCAGGTGCTCGAACGCTTCGACGCCACCGGGGGGCAGGCGATCGGATCGCAGATCAACGGCTACAACGTGTTCAAGCTCAACCTCCGCGGCGCGAAGAAGGGGCTCATGGGCCGGCTGCACAACGGCCGGATCGAGCCGGTGGAGTCGTGGGTGCGCGGCGAGTCCTCCCTGCCGCTGACGGGTTTCTACGGCCAGATCGTCGCGGTCCTGGAGAAGACCAGCGACGCGAAGGAGATCTTCGCGAACTTCACGGCGCTCACGGCGGCCACGGGCATCCACAAGGACCGGGCCAACGCGCACATGTCGATGTTCATCTCGGCGATGGATGTCCTTGTCGAGCAGTACTGGGTGACGCGCTCGATCGATAAGAAGAAGCCCGCGCTGCGCATCGAGTTCGGCGACACCCGGTTCCTCCGCACACGCGAAGAAACCAACCGGGTCCTGGGCGTCGACGGCGAGTCCGAGACCATCGTCCGGGCGGGATGACCGCCTTCAGCGGCTCTGGGTCTCTGCTACGGCGAGCCGGGCGCGGGCCGCTGCCTGCAGAGCCGGCAGGCCCAGGACGCAGGGACCGTACAGCTCCGCGAGGCGCTCATCGATCAACCGCTCCATCGCCCACTCGTCGACGCTCCGCGCCATGTCGGCTCGAAGAGTCTCGAGCCGGAGCGCGAGCCGCACCGCCTCGGCGCTGGAGCGACGGGACGGGCCGGCGCTCAGGAAGCCATCCGCCTCCGCAGCGGCGCGGATCGCCTCCAGCGCCGCGACGGCGGGATCGCCGGGATTGAGCCGCGCCCGCACCGACGGCGCCAGCTGAGAGACCGTCTCGAGCGCCTCGTCGCTGCGCTGGTCCGCGGCGAGCCAGTAGGCGGTGAGCGTGCCCCAGAGCATCGCCTCGAGCGAATCCTCGCCAACCGCATCTCGCGCCAGCCGCCAGCGCCGCTCGGCGTAGTCGATCCGGGCCGAGGCGAGCATGATCCCAAGATCAGGGCTCTCCACACGATCGGGGGCGATGAAGACCTCCAGCCACAGGAACGACCAGAGCGTGTCGGTGACACGGCCCTCTGCGATCTGGGAGGTCCGCCGACGGACCATGTCGCTGAACGCCAGGCGTTGCGACTCGGTGGTGCGGGCTCGGAGGTCCGCCATTGCCGCCGCCTGCTGGCGCTCGTTGGCACGATCGCTCAGGCGCTGCAGCCACACACCCGCCGTCACGGTCACCAGTGCGAGCGCCGCGACCGACGCGGCAAGCGCGGGCCGGCGACGAACCCAGAGTTGGGCGATGCGGAGCGCCGACGGCCGGGTCCAGGCGATGGGCTCGCGCCGGAGCCATGCCTCAAGGTCGTCGGCGAACTCCCCGGGCGAGGCGAAGCGGTCCGCCGGCGTCGGGCTCAGCGCACGACGACAGATGGCGTCCAGGTCGGGCTCGATGGCCGGTCGCACGGCCCTGGGAGAAGGCGCAGGCCGCGCCGGCGTGGCGGTATGCGCCTCGACGACCTCGTCCCGCGTTGAGCCCGCGGCGAGGCGGCCGGTCAACAGCCAATAGAGCAGGCCGCCGAGGGCGTACACATCCGCCGGCGGCGCGAGGGCGCCGGGCT
>CALKYH010000260.1 GCA_938003595.1 uncultured bacterium | reverse complement strand
TTCCTCGCGCTGGCGTCCAAGAAGATGGAGATCGGCGTCGCCTACGCGCTCTGGGCGGGCACGGGCGTGGCCCTGATCGCGGTGGGGGGGATGTGGCTGTTCAACGAGTCAGCCAGCGCCATCAAGCTGGCGTCCATCGGGCTCATTCTCATCGGGATTGTGGGTCTGCAGCTGGCCGGCGGGGGCCACTGATCGGGCCCAATCGTCAGCCGTTCACATCCACCGACCGGCCCAGCGCGACCATGGTCGCGGCGGAGTTGCGGTCGGCGGGGTGGCGGTACATCTGCAGCGCCGCGCGGGAGGGCATCGGCGTCGCCGCCGTGAAGTCCACGCCGCCGGGCACCACCGCCGCGACCAGCTTCGAGGTCGGGGCGACCTTCGTCGTCTCGGCGGCTCGCCCGATCGTCGCGACCGTGTCGGCGCGGGAGACGGCGTCCGCCCGCTGCACCTGCGAGGCGGCCGTCGTCGGCGCCGGGCGCGCGACGCGGCTCTGCGGCGAGACGCCGTAGGCCTGCGAGATGTGGTACGGGTTGGAGGGGCCGTCGATGCGCATGGCGGGAAACCTAAGCCGCGCCGGGGGTCCGGGTCCAGCGCGGGGTTCGGGTAGATCGGCTGTTGAGGAATGCGGGCGACAGGAATCGAACCTGCACGGCCTTGCGGCCACGGGATCCTAAGTCCCGTGCGTCTGCCAGTTCCGCCACGCCCGCGATCGGCGATAATTGCGCTCTTTCCGCCCGGTCCCGGCTGATTCTCCGTCGTTGTTGGGGGTTTGACCGATATCCAAGGTTGAACCGGGGCGGTCGGAAGACGAACAAACGATACCGGGCTGGCGCACAGGGCGTGCGTCGCCTTCCTCTGGAGACGAGATCCGATGGGCTTTCGACACTCGCTGGCGCTGAATGTGGCCCCCCTCCTCCTGCGCGTCGCGCTGGGCGTGACCTTCATCTATACGGGCTGGGGCAAGATGTTCAAAGAGTCCGAGTTCGCGCCGGAGCAGCTGGCCGTTCTGGCCAACATGGGCTTCAGCGGCGCGAAGGACGCCGCCATCGGGCGCAGCGGCCCGGTCGAGGCCGCGCCCCAGAATGCCGCGCCTGAGAAGGCCGTGCCCGGCGAGGCCCTGCCCGAGCCCGAGCGCTCCGGCGCGCTGCCGAACGGCGGGCGCGTGACGCTCGTGCGCCAGGACGGCGCGCCCGCGGCGACTCCCGCACCTTCCTATCGAGCCGCCGACTTCGAGAAGCCCGCGATGCTCTCCCGGACGCACTTCATTGGCCTGGCGCTGCACGGCGCTGCGCATCCCGCCGATGGCGGGCGCCGGTTGCTCCCGGTTGGACTGGTCAACAAGCCTTGGGGCAAGGCGCTGGCCTACGGCGCCTCGATCACGGAGTTTGTTGGCGGCATCCTGATCCTCATTGGCCTGCTCTCGCGCCTCACGGCGCTGGGTCTGGCTGTGGTGATGGGCATGGCGATCTGGCTCACGACCGTTGGGCCGAGCCTGGGTGCGCCCAAGGCGCTGCTGGGGTTCCTGCCGGCGCTGGGCGACTTCCAGTCCGAGGCCTGGTTCACCTTCACGCTCCAGCTCTGCTTGTTCTGCGCCGCGCTGGCGGTGTTCTTCAGCGGGCCGGGGTCGGTCAGCTTCGACGGGCTCCTGCTCGGCCGCCGCAGGGGCGGTGGGGGCGGTGACGACGACGCCGGGGACGACGAATGACGGGGTTTCCCGGCCCTCTGCGGGGGCGCCGGACCTATCGTCAGCGGTGCCGAGGGTCGATAAGAACAGCATGAATGCCGTTCCGGACGCCGGCGCGCCGACGCCCGAGGGCCATCACGCCCACGGGGGGTCCGCCGCGCGCCGGTGGTTCACGCTCGGTCTGCCCTGGGCCGCCTCGGCGCTGGTGCACGCTCTGATCGTCGTCGCCGTGCTCGGCGTGACGATCGACTGGCCCTCGGCCCCCGGGCCGCAGGCCGGGCTGAGCGTGAACTTCGACGAGCCCGCCCGCGCCGAGCGCCGACCCGACGCCGAGCGCGCCGAGGCCTCCGACCCGCAGGGCGAGAAGCCGGCGCCTCCGAAGCGGCCGCCGATCGTTGCGGCGCCCCTGCCCGAGCTGACGCCGCTCGCCGGCGTGGAGACCGAGACGCTGCTGACGCCGGTCAACATCGCCGCGCTCGAGGCGCCCGCCGAGGATGCGCTGGCGCCCGCGGCGCCGCCGGAGTTCTTCGGGGCCAAGGGCGAGCGCGAGGCGAAGAAGATCGTCTATGTGCTGGACGCCTCCGGCTCGATGGTGAGCGCGTTCGCCTCTGTCGTGCGCGAGCTGAAGCGGTCCATCGACGGGCTCGGGTCCGGGCAGTGGTTCCAGGTGGTGCTCTTCAATGATGGGGCCATCGAAACGCCCAAGGGTCTGTGGGGCGTCGCGGACGGCTCCCTCATCCGGGCGACCCCCGAGAATCGGCGGGCGGTGTACCGCTGGCTGGAGACGGTGCGGCCCCAGCGGCGCAGCGACCCCCTGCCGGCGCTGGAGCGGGCGCTGGAGTTCCAGCCGGACCTGGTGTTCCTGCTGTCGAAGGGGATCCTCGACGGCGCTCGCGGGTCAGAGGATCTGGGGCGGGCCCGGGAGGACATCCTGGCGCGCCTCGAGCAGTTGAACCCCCGCAAGGGGTCGGAGGGTCGTCGCCGGGCGACGATCAATGTCATCCAGTTTTTCGACGCCGACCCCGGCGAGGTGCTGCAGGCGATCGCCGAGCGGCACGGCGGGACCGACGGGTTTGCGTTCATCACGCGGAAGGAATTGGGACTCGAATGAATCGGACGAATCGACTCGGCATCGCGGCGGCGTGGGCGCTCATGGCGACGGCGGGCCTGGCCATCGGTCAGACCTCCGGCGGCGCGGACGAACTGGCCCAGCGCGAGCAGATCGCGGCGGACTCCTCGCGCACCCCCGGCGAGCGGCTCGCGGCGATGGACCGCGCCCTCGAGATCCGCCGCGCCGCGATCCAGGGCGAGCCCGGCGCCTCGTACCCGGCCGATGTCGTCGGCTATGTCTCGATGCTGCTGACGCGCCTGGCGTGGGACGCGCAGGACACCACGGCGCTCTACGGCGTGCCGCTGTCCGCGATGCGCGAGCCCGCGAAGGAGCGCCTGCGCGACGCGCTGGAATCCTGCCGGCGCGCGACGGACATCCTCAAGAACCGCGTCGTCGAGGCCGAGATGGGCCGGGGCGACCAGTCGACGCTCACCGCCGACAAGGCGCTGCTGCAGGCGCAGCTGCCCGTGTTGCGGGCGCGCTGCGCCGCGGTCCTCGCGGGCCTGGAGACGGACGAGGCCCTCCGCATGATGCTGGCGGATGAGGTGATCGAGAGCGCCTCCCGCCTGCGCATGGCGGACCCTGTGCTGGAATGCCGCCGTCAGGCGACCGTCGGCGCCGCGCAGCTGATCAAGGGCGACGGCGAGGCGGCGCTGATGCTGTTCGACCAGGCCGCCGCCGGCGCCACGAGCTACGCCGTTCGCGCGGAGGCCGAGGCCGGTCGCGCGCTCGCGCTGCTGGAGGCCAAGGGCCCGGACGCGGCGCTCGCGGCGATCAACGAGGCGGCGAAGATGCCGCCCTTCGTCCTCGCTGGCAAGCCCGAGCCCTCCGCCCAGATCCTCGCGGGCGATGTGCGGTTCCGCGCCGAGTTCGCTCGCGCGATGCAGGTCGCGCCCGGGCCGGGCCGCCGCGCCGCGCTGGCCAAGGCCTTCGCCGAGCTGCAGGCGCTGATCGAACGCACCGACCTGGGCATGGACGAGACGACCCGGCGCGGGATCGCGCTGGGCAAGATGGCCACCGCCGCGGACCAGGCGCCCGTCGACACGGCCGATCTGCCCGCCGCGGCGCTCTTCGCGCGCGCCATCGCCATGTCCGACAAGCGAGGGCAGCAGGGCGCGGCGATCGAGCTGCTCCGCGAGATCGTCGAGGGCGATCCCGCGCGCCTGGCGTCGCTCGGACCGCTGGCGCCGGAGGCGCTCTGGCAGCTCGCGGCGCTGTCGAGCATCGACGGGATGCACGCCGACACCTTCGTGCGCTACACCCGCGCCATGGAGAGCCTGCGCCGCCTGGCGAAGGAGTACCCCGACTACCCCCGCGCGACCGAGGCGATGGAGGCCGCCGTCATGTACGCCCAGCGCATGCAGATGATGGCCGACCCGGACCCGACCTACCGCGACCTCTACGAGAAGACGCTCAACGACGCCATCGCCGACTTCCCGAACCACCGCGCCCAGCACCTCTGGCGCATCGAGAAGGGCCGGCTGCTCATGAAGCTGGGGCGCATCAACGAGGCGCTCGCCGCGTACGACTCCGTGCCGCCGACCTCCAACCGCGCGCCCGACGCGGCGTTCCTCGCCATCAATGGCCTGGGCGACTGGATGACCAGCTCGGATGTCGACAACCAGCGTCAGTACGCCGAGCGGATCATCGAGCGCATGGCGCCGTCCGTCGGCGTCATCGTGGACTTCATCCGCAACCCGCCCGCCGACCCGGAGCGCATTCGCGTGATCCAGGAGTACGGCGCCCTGATGGGCATGACCATCGCCAAGGCCCAGGTGATGACCGGCAACTACGCCGGGGCGATCGCCTCCGCCAACGACGCCATCGCCATGGCTCAGGGCCTCGAGGAGAAGACGATCATCGTCGAGGCGCCCGCGACCGCGGCGAAGGTCCGGGCGCTCGTGAAGCTCGGGCGCGCCGAGGAGGCCGCGGAGTTCGCCGACGAGCTCGCCGGCGATTACGCCCCCGTCGCGGACCCGGCGATCACCGAGCTCGTGGACGGTCTGCAGGCCGAGGTGGACCGCTCGCTCGCCGCCGGCGACGAGGAGCGCGCCGTCCGGCTGTCGCGCGAGGCGCTGGCGCCCGCCGCCGCCGCCGCCGCGTCCTGGGCCGCGGTGAACAAGCTGATTCTCGTCGACGAGCTCCGCGCGACCGAAGCGGAGGCGCTGGCCAGGGGCGGCGACGGCCCCGCCGCCGCGGAGCTGGTGGACGACCTGATGACCCGGCGCGGGCGCGAGATGCGCCTGGTGCTGACGCTCGGCGAGGCGCGGCTCGCGTCCGACGACCCGACCGGCGCGTTCGACCTGTTCCGCGAGGCGGCCGAGCGCATGGAGCACGCGCAGGACCACGGCCCGGGCTACTGGCAGGCCTGGACGCGCATGCTGCAGATCCTCGCGGCCCAGGAGGGCGGCGCCAAGCAGGAGCAGGTGACCCGCGAGATCGCGCGCCTGCGCGTGCTCGATCCCAATCTCGGCGGTCAGCCGTACAAGGCGCGCCTCGAGGCGCTGGAATCCGGCAAGCCCTGACGCCCCGGCGCGTTCAGAGCTGCACGCGTCGGTTGTAGATCCACCATTCCACCAGCAGCACGCCGAGCGCCCCGAGCAGGAGCCACGGCCAGAGCCGCTGCGCGCCGGCGTCCGCGTCCGGCCCGCTGGCGCCCACCACCCCGGTCGGCAGGTCGATGGCCTCGCGCGAGCGGATGTCGCTCTCGGACGGATCGAGCAGGTTGACGGCCAGCGCCCGGCGCACGCGCCCGGAGACTGTCTCGTCCGTGGGCCCGGCGGGCCCCGTCCATCGCAGCGAGTACACGCCGGCGCGCGGCGCCGGCCCGAAGACGATGCGCCCGTCCGGCGCAGGGTCCAGACGGTGCGTCTCGCCCTGCGGGTCCACGATCTCCACATCGCGCGCCCCCGCGGGCAGCGTGGCGACGATCGGCAGGCCGGGCCGCAGCGAACTCGCGTCGTCCAGCGAGGGGTCCCGCGCCAGGTGCGCGACGGCGTCGGCCAGGAACACGATCATGGAGGCGTCGAACGGCCAGTTGGAGTCCGCCGGGTCGAAGCTCGTGGACAGCACATGCACCGGGCCGTCGAAGACCTCGACCATGAGCGGCCCCTGTTCGCCGCGCGCGAGCACGCGCGTCCCCTCGCCCGCCGACATCGGCCTCGATCGACCGACCAGCAGCGAGTCCAGGCGCACGCGGCGCAGCGCCGGATGACTCCGGTCGAAGTCCACCACGCCGGTCGATGACGCGTCGCCCCCGCCGGGCGCCAGACCTCCAACCCGGGGCGTCGCGCCGAGCACGAGGTACCGCCCCGGCGGCAGCGGCCCCTCGGGGACCCAGCCGTCGAGCACGACGACATCGAACGCCGGCCCGCCCGCGTCGGCGCGGAGCAGCGACGGGGCCTGCGCCGGCGTGGCGATGCGCAGCGCCGCGAGGTTGAGCCCCTCCAGCGCCGTCTGCAGATAGTCGGCGCCGGAGGTGACGAGCAGGACCTCGGCCCGTCGCGCCGGCGGCACGGCCAGCCACGCGCGGTCGTCGGA
>CALKYH010000259.1 GCA_938003595.1 uncultured bacterium | reverse complement strand
CACGACATTCAGCCCGGCGCCGCGGTCCTCCACGCGCACCGCCTCGTCCATCCCCAGCATCTCCTGAAGCACCTCCAGCGGCACGAGCACGGTCTTGGCGTCCACCTCGTACAGCCCCGTCCGGAACTGGTTCGCCACCGGGAAGGTGCGCTTTTGCACATCGACCACCACGCCCGCGCGGCTCAGCGGCAGCACGCTCAGCGTCACCGTGTCGTGGCCCAGCATGAGCATCACCGGGTCGTACCAGCCCCCAGGGTCGCGCCGGTTCAGCCCGCCGGCCTCGATCCCCAGCACCGCCGCGGGAACCTGCTGCCCGTCCGGGCCCTCCCCCGGCGCCGGCAGCGACATCGACATCGCGGCCTTCCTCAGACGGTCGTTGGGCATCTGCAGGCGCAGGTCGCGCCCGT
Organism: uncultured bacterium; assembly: GCA_938003595.1. GTDB lineage: Bacteria > Planctomycetota > Phycisphaerae > Phycisphaerales > UBA1924 > JACVCK01. The sequence goes on along the minus strand of CALKYH010000259.1, from coordinate 3,407 downwards.
CCTTGTCCTTCGGGAGGGGCGTCTGGATCGGCGCCCACCAGATCGTGTCCTCATACCCCGTCACCCGGCTGTAGGACTCGGCCTCGATGCCGATCGCCTGCACCATCAGCGTGTCGCCCGTCGGCACGGCCAGCAGCGCGGGCGTCTCCAGTGTCGGCGTCGCCGCGGCGATGAGGGGGTCGTTCTCCAGGTCCTCGATCAGCTCCTCATAGTGGGCGAACCCCATCACCGGCCAGGAGATCAGGGCGTCGCCCATCAGCGTCCGTCCGGACGCCAGCAGCATGTTCAGGAACCCTCCCATGACCGACCAGGTGATGAGCACCATCGCCGTGCACAGCATGACCGCCACCGCCGCGAGCAGCGGCATGATCTTGCTGGTCAGATAGCGCCGGGTGAGGAGGGCCTGGTACACGGGCCGGATGGTAGCCGGAACGCGTCCGATATCGCGCGTCGGGTCCGCTCGCGGAAAAGTCCTTGTCCCGGGGGTGGGGGGCCAGTAAGGTGGGCGATCGACCCTTTCCGGCCATCGGGCCCCATTCGGAGTTCTGAGATGAGAGATCCCCGCGGCCTGACTGCCGTCGTCGTCGCCCTGTGCGCCCCGCTCGCCCACGCGCAGCAGTTCGTCGAGCAGTCCACCACGCGCTTCCCCCAGCCCGACCCGCTGGAGTACTCCAACCAGCTCACCATCGGCGACCTCGACAACGACGGCGACCTCGACATCGTCTGGGCCAACGGCGGCAACTACTCCTCCCCCGGGCCCAACCAGCTCGCCCGCATCTTCATCAACAACGGCTCCGGCGTCTTCACCGACGAGTCCCTCGCCCGCGGCGCCGCCAGCGGCGTCTTCCGCGGCGTCGAGCTCGGCGACATCGATCGCGACGGCGACCTCGACATGATCCTCGCCAGCGACTTCAACCGGCTGCCCGCCTTGCTCGTCAACAACGGCGCCGGCGTCTTCACCGATGTCACCGCGACGCAGCTCCCGCAGAACACCCTCGGCAGCACGCGCGGCCAGTTCGCCGACCTCGACAACGACGGCGACCTGGACCTCTACCTGACCAACGGCGGCGGCAACCGCTTCGGCGCCGCCCAGGGCCAGGTCTACCTCAACAACGGCGCCGGCTTCTTCTCCGACGCCACCGCCACGAACATCACCGCCGCCGTCATCGCCGAGCCCATGGACGCCATCTTCGCCGACATCGACGGCGACTTCGATCTGGACCTCTGCGTCGGCTCCACCGGCGCGATCCAGAGCCGCCTCTACCGCAACGACGGGACCGGCTTCCTCGCCATGATCCCCGGCGCCATCACCGACCGGAACTGCTACTCGTACGACTTCGGCGATGTCGAGGGCGACGGCGACCTCGACCTCATCGGCGCCAACGCCAGCCCCGTCAGCACGAACGGCGAGCTGTTGCTCATCAACGACGGCGCCGGCGTCTTCGCCGACCTCAGCGGCGTCATCCAGCCCAACCCCGCCGTGGACGACAACGACTCCAAGTTCTTCGACTTCGACAACGACGGCGACCTGGACCTCATCGTCGCCCGCCTGGGCGGAACCGCCGAGCGCATCTACCGCAACAACGGCGGCTCCTTCGCCCAGTCCGACGGCATGATCACCAGCGTCTCGGACTCCTCGCTGGACATCATGGTCGCCGACCTCGACAACGACGGCGACCTGGACATCGTCACCGCCCAGGGCGAGTCGGGCTCGTTCCGCAATCGCATCTACATGAACACCATCGGCCCCGCCGACACCATCGCCCCCCGCATCATCGCCCTCGAGCAGCACGCCGACACCGCCGACCTCGCCGGCCCCTATGTCGTCCGCGCCGCCGTCCTCGACGGCATGAGCAGCGACCGCAACTTCTTCGCCCGCTCCATCCGCCTCGACTACACCGTCAACGGCGGCGCCGTCCAGACCATCGACATGCCCCACAGCGGCGGGCAGATCTACCGCGCCGCCATCCCCGGTCAGGGCTGCGGCGGGCTCGTCGCCTACCGCGTCGTCGCCACCGACTGGGCCGGCAATGTCGCCACGGGCGTGTTCTCTTCGTTCACCATCGACGGCCCCGAACTCACCGGCGACCTCAACGGCGACAACAATGTCGGCTTCGCGGACCTGAACCTGCTGCTCGGCGTCTACGGCCAGCCCAGCGCGACCGGCGATGTCGACGGCGACGGCGACACGGACTTCGCGGACCTGAACCTGCTGCTCGGCAACTACGGCGAGTCCTGCGTCTGACCGCGCTCGTTCAGCCGCCGACCACGCCCAGACGGACATTCGGCACGCCCGCCTTGGCGCAGGCGTCGTGCACGATCACCACATCCTGGTAGGGCACATCGCCGTCCGGCGAGACCACCACGATGATCGTGTCCGCGGCGCCCGCGTCGGCGAACGCCTGCAGGCGCTGGCTCACCTCGCCCAGACCCACGCGCTCCATCCCCAGCCCCGTCACGATCGTGCGCCGCCCGTCGCGCTGCAGGCGCAGCAGCGCCCGCGAGGGGGGCAGCTTCGCGGCGTCGGCGGTGGGGGAGGGCGTGTTGCCCGCGCGGCTCTCGCCCTGCTCGTGGGGCAGCCCCGTCCGCAGGAACCGCTCGCTCACCGCCAGCCCGGTCGCCGCCATGAAGAAGATCAGGATGACCAGCACGACATCCACCATGGGCGTCATGTTCGGCCCGTGGTGGGCGCGCCGTCGCGAGCGCAGCCGCTTGGAGCGGCCCCCGATCACTGGGCCGACTCCGTCACGAGCCGGATGGTTGAGGCGCCCGCCCGCGCCGCCGCGAGCACGATCGGCTCGACCGCCCGGTAGGGCAGGTCCCGCGCCGCGCGCAGCTGCACCACGGTGTCGGGGTGCTTCTTGAAGACCTCTCGCAGGGCCCGGGCCACGCCGTCCTCGTCGGTGTCCACGCCCTGCACCATGATCCGCGTCCGCGCCCGCAGGCCGGGCCGGGGCTGGTCCTCGGTCAGGACATTGATCGTGAACACCTCCGCCGCCGCCGCGGGCTCGCCGTACATCGCCAGCGGCAGCGGCACATCGGCGTAGTCCGACGAGATGAACGAGCCCACCATCAGGTAGAAGATGATGAGCACCATCACGATGTCGATGAGCGGCGTGACATTGATCGCCTCGGCGCCTGTCTCGCCGGAGCCGCGTCGGGATCGACGGCGTCTGCTCATGCCGTGGGCTGCGCAGCGCGCTGCGGGGCCGCCGCCGGCGCGGGCGCCGCGCCCGCCGCGACGATCGCGTTCACCGCGTCCGTCGCCTGCATCGCGCCCTCCACGCACAGCCGGTCCATCCGCTCGCGGAACAGGCCGTACGCCAGCAGGCTCGGGATCGCCAGCGTCAGGCCCAGGAAGGTGTGGAACAGCGCCTTGGCGATGCCGATCGACAGCTGCGCCGCCG
>CALKYH010000258.1 GCA_938003595.1 uncultured bacterium | reverse complement strand
GTGAAACGCCACCACGCCCACATTGAACTCGCCGTCGAATTCCTGGTACGGCACCACATCCCAGCGGGCGATGGCCTTCGCGTCGTAGCCGGGCGAGCCCGGGACGCCGATCGCCGCGGGCTGGGGAGTGGGGGCGGTGAAGCCGTCGCCCGGCTGCAGGATCGTCATGCCCGTCGAGGGGGGCGAGACCGAGGCCCCGAAGAGCGAGATCAGGATGGCCAGGTCGGTGAAGTTCAAGGAACCGTCCATGTTGATATCGGCCTGACCGGGGTCCGCGCCCGAGGTCGCGGCCGACCACGCCAACAGGAACATCTGCAGATCGGCGAAGTCTACCACGCCGTTGCCGTTCAGATCCGCTCGCCAATCGAACGACGAGCTGCCCGAGGGGTCGTCCGCGGGCGGGGTCGTGAGCGGCAGGCCGGCGGCGGCCTCCAGGATGTTCAGATCCGTGAGCGTGATGACGCCGTCCGAGTCCAGGTCGGCCTGCCCCGGCGCAGCGCCGGACGAGGCCGCGGCCCAGGCGTCCATGAACAGGTCGCGGTCCAGCGCATTCACCACGCCGTCGGCGTTCAGGTCGGCTGGCTGGGTGGGCATAGGCTGCTGACGGCGGGGATTGCCGCTGCCATTGTTGCCCGAGGGAGGCCTGGCGAAGGCCGGGGCGCACGCGGCGCCGAGCAGGAGGACGGCCGCCAGGCGAACGGAGAGGTCTGGTCTTCGGTTGTCATGCCTGCTGAACTGGAACATGACCTACCTCCGTGTCGAAACAAGCCGCGGAGTTGCGGCGAATCGACATCTCATCGTCGTGTTGAGCCTGGGCCACAAGCGGGAGCGACAAGGGCTCACCCGGGTCGCCGCCGTGCACGGAAAGGGCGTCGCAGCCCGTTCGATAGCGACCACTTTCTTGCGGAGCGCGTTGACACGCGGCGCCGCAATTCCAAGCCTGTTCTAGGGACGCTCTCTGCTCTCCTCGCCGGGGCCGAGAACCCTTCCTCGACCGATCGGCCCGATCCCCCGGCGCACGGCCTCAGGCCGTGCTCTTGCGGGACATGACCCCGCTGGGATCGTGGGTATGGATGTTCGTGCCCTCGACGGGCGTGCTCAGGTCCAGGGCTGGGCGGCCCTTCTTATGAGAACAGACCACCCAGTAGTCATTCGCCATGACCTCGAGCGTCTGCATCGCGTGGTGCACGCCCACGGGCACATGCTCCGGCGGCATCTGCAGCGCCAGGCTCCCTCGCAGCAGGTCCAGGAACTCGCTCAGGTCGGAGGTCTGGCGCAGCGCGTCCACGATGGTCGCCTGGATGCCGACCAGCTGCAGCTGGCTGCCGCCCCGGACATAGCACCTGGCCTTGTGGATCCGCCCATTCTCGAGGCGGGCCACGCTGCGCTCCTCCGCGTTGGCCAGGTTCAACTTGAAGACATTCTTCCCGCTGATCTTCCAGTCGGCCGTCTCGCCGGAGAAGCGCGACATGATCTGCTTGATGCCGGCGACATCCTGCCCGCCGACGCCCACCTGCCCCGGGGCGTCGTGCCCGAGGCCGCCGAGCGAGAGCCAGCGGAACGCCGCCGCGGCGTCGAGCTTCAGGCCCGCGGCCTTGGCGATCTCCGAGCAATGCTCCCGGATGACATCGAAGTAGCCGTTGGCCGTGTACCAGTAGTCGGCGAAGCGGATGTGCTGAGTGACGCGCTTGCGCTGCACCTCGTCGTACCGCTCCAGCAGCCACGCCCGGTCGTGCTCGCCCCGCTCCAACTCGAGGATGGTGTAGGCCAGCTCGCGCGCGCCGGTCTGCGTCAGCATCAGGCCCGCGGCCAGGATCGGGTCGGCGAACCCTGAAGACTCGCCCACCAGGAACCAGTTCTCGCCCACCGTGCGCTCCACGACATACGACCAGTCGGTCGTCGAGCGGACCTCGCCGTCTCGCGTCGCGTTCTTGGTGTGCATCGCGACGAATTTCTCGTCGGCGACGGCGTCGAGGTAGATCTGCTCCGGCCGCTTGCCGGATTTCTTGTAGTAGTCGGCCGGGCACACCAGGCCGATGCTCGTGCGCGTCGGGCCCAGCGGGATGAACCACAGCCAGCCGTACGCGAGGCTGCGGATGTGCACGCGCGTCGCGCCAACGCCGATGTCCTTGGCCCATTCGTCGTTGTTCCAGTAATCCCAGAACGCGACATTCTTCAGCTTTGAGGGGACCTCGACCTGCACGCCCATCGCGCGCCGGATGACCGCGGGGTTGCCGGAGGCGTCGATGTAGTAGCGGGCCGTCACGACCTCGCCGTTCTCGAGCTTGAGCCCCGTCACCCGGTCGCCGTCGCGCAGGACCTCGCGGACCATCGTCTCCTCGCGCACCTCGCAGCCCATCGACGCCGCGTGGTCGAGCAGGATCTTGTCGTAGAGGGCGCGCTCCACCTGGAACGCGGTCTGCACCCGCCAGCCGTCGAACTTGCCGGGCCTGGGCTCGTCGGGCTTGATGTCGGTCAGTGGTAGGAACTCGAAGTCCCAGGGATCGATCGTCTTGCCCCAGGTGTAGGTGGCGCCGATCTTGATCGGGAAGTTCGCGGCCTCGACCTTGTCCCAGCACCCCATCTCGTGCAGCACGGCGCTGATGGGCGGCAGCTGGCTCTCGCCCACATGCTCGCGCGGGAAGCGCTCCTTCTCGAGGATGAGGATCCGCAGGTCAGGCGCGTACTTCTTGAGCAGGGACGCCGTGGACGAGCCGCCCGGACCGCCGCCCACGATGGCGACATCGTAAGCCGTTTGCTCGCCGTTGTTTGTCGCCATGGACCTTCCCTCTTTGGCTGGACGGATGCGCCGCGCCCCTGACGGGGGCGGCCAGTCTAACCGGCGGGGGGAGGGTGGCAAGGGGCCCGGAGAGACTCAGCCTGGAACTGGCTGAATTGGCCGACAAAAACAACGCGGCCCCGGCGTGTGCCGGGGCCGCGAGTGATCATTCAGGAACGATCAGGCTGCGAGAATCGTCGGGATTAGCGACGACGACGCAGGCCGGCGAGGCCAGCGACGCCCATGAGGGCCGCGGCGCCGGGGGTGGGGACGACCTTGTAGTTCAGCGTCCAGCCGGTGAGGGAGCCCGTGTCAGCGGCGGCGTTGTCGCCGATCGTCAGGGTCCAGGTGCCGGCGGCCGAGCCGTTCAGGCCGGCGAACGAGTTGATGGCCTGCGCGGGGGCGAAGGCCGAGCGGATGGGGGCGTAGTTGCCCGAGGGGACGGTGGCAGTCGTGGTGTTCCACGCGGCGCCACCGTCAGAGAACGAGTAGGCGTTCGCGGCGGAGAAGTCGCCGCTCTGGCCGAAGCCCGTGGCGGAGGTCTGGCCGGGGCGATAGAAGAAGTTGAAGCTGTTGCCAGCGCCGGGGCCCGTGAGGGTCATCGACAGGTCGCCGACCCAGGTGTGGCTCAGGCCCTGGAACGAGACGCCGGTGATGACGATGTTGGCGCCAGCGGAGACGCTGGAGCTGAAGAGGTTGCCGGAGCCGCCGCCGTTGTCCGGAATCGAGCCACCCTGACCGGAGACCGAACCGGGGTTGCTGGCAGAGGCCGCAGCAGCGATCGCGAGGCCAGCGACAGTAACGAGCATCTTAGACATGTTCTTTCCCTTTCCTTCCTCTCGAGAGAAGGCAAATAAGACGAGCCAGGCTCACACAGCCCAGCGGAGTTCCCTTGTTTGGTCACCTTCTTGAGGGTGCGGCCGGTCCCGCGTGGGGACCCAACCGACTTGCAGGGCTCTTGGAAAAAGCCCGGTGACGCGTTCTTCCTTCCGTCGGCGGCGCAGGGGCCCGCCATCTCTGAACGCGGAGTATGCCACAATCCCCGTCCGGCCGCAATAGCAAACCTGCCAGAATTCGGGGGAGGAGGCAAATCCCTGATCCAGGTAGGGACAAAACGCGCCAATTTGGCGTAGAACCCCATCGACTCGCGGCCTGCCGGACGCCCCCGATGGTCCTGGCCACGCGCTCCGATCCGTCAACCCGTGGGCCGGCGACTGGCACCGCGGGTCCGAAAAAGTCGAGCGGCCCCGGCCCTTGTAGCCGGGGCCGCTCGCTTATCTCGAGAGAATAGGCAGAAGGGTCAGAACCGGATCACCGACGACGACGCAGGCCGGCGAGGCCAGCGACGCCCATGAGGGCCGCGGCGCCGGGGGTGGGGACGACCTTGTAGTTCAGCGTCCAGCCGGTGAGGGAGCCCGTGTCAGCGGCGGCGTTGTCGCCGATCGTCAGGGTCCAGGTGCCGGCGGCCGAGCCGTTCAGGCCGGCGAACGAGTTGATGGCCTGCGCGGGGGCGAAGGCCGAGCGGATGGGGGCGTAGTTGCCCGAGGGGACGGTGGCAGTCGTGGTGTTCCACGCGGCGCCACCGTCAGAGAACGAGTAGGCGTTCGCGGCGGAGAAGTCGCCGCTCTGGCCGAAGCCCGTGGCGGAGGTCTGGCCGGGGCGATAGAAGAAGTTGAAGCTGTTGCCAGCGCCGGGGCCCGTGAGGGTCATCGACAGGTCGCCGACCCAGGTGTGGCTCAGGCCCTGGAACGAGACGCCGGTGATGACGATGTTGGCGCCAGCGGAGACGCTGGAGCTGAAGAGGTTGCCGGAGCCGCCGCCGTTGTCCGGAATCGAGCCACCCTGACCGGAGACCGAACCGGGGTTGCTGGCAGAGGCCGCAGCAGCGATCGCGAGGCCAGCGACAGTAACGAGCATCTTAGACATGTTCTTTCCCTTTCCTTCCCAATGTAAAGGCGCAACAGACATACAGGCGGGCCACATGGCCGGCCTTGAAAACCGAGGTTTGTTGTGTCACCTTCTATGGGAGGGCGGGCAGGACAACGAAATGTCCGCGCGACCTGCAGGGCCCCACACGATCCAACGCACACACGAAAGGGCCCGGTGACGGGTTTCTTCCAACGAGTCCGTCGGTCAAGCCAGACGGACCTTCTCCACTGCGAGCAGTATGACAAGGTCCGATTCGATCCGCAAGGGCAAAGTCCCCGTTTTTTGCGGGCTGGCACGCACGAACACACCGATCGGCCGCCCGGTTGTAAGGTGTTCTGCAGCTAGAACCCGAACAGGGCCGCCCGATCGGCGTCGACCCGTCTCTCCCGCAATACACTCCCGCCCCCATGAGCTCCACCAACACCCTTCGCGCAGCCAGCGCCGGCGACCTGCACCGCTGGTCCCGGACCTACATCCCGACCACAAAGGAGGCGCCCGCCGACGCCGAGGCCGTCAGCCACCGGCTCCTGTCGCGCGCGGGCTACATCCGCCGCGTCGGCGCGGGCATCTACGACTATCTCCCGCTGGCTTGGCGCGTGCTGCAGCGCATCTCCGCGATCGTCCGCGAGGAGATGGAGGGCGCCGGCTCGATCGAGATGCTCATGCCCGCCCTCGAACCCCTCGAGATGTTCGAGGGCACCAAGCGCGACATCGACTATGGCGACAACCTCTTCCGCCTCACCGACCGGCACGGCCGCACGGCGGCGCTCGCGCCGACCCACGAGGAGATCATCACCGACGCCATGAAGGCCGGCGTCGTCTCCTACAAGCAGCTGCCACTGGGTCTCTACCAGATCCAGACCAAGTTTCGCGACGAGTTCCGTCCGCGTTCCGGACTGCTCCGCTGCCGTGAGTTCATCATGAAGGACGCATACTCCTTCCACATGCACCTGGCCGGCCCCGGCGGCCTGGACGAGGCGTACGACGCGATGCACCGCGCGTACACGAACATCTTCCGGCGCTGCGGCCTGGACTTCACCATCGTCGAGGCCGAGTCGGGCCCGATCGGCGGCTCCGCGAGTCATGAGTTCATGGTCAACGCCAGCTCCGGCGAGGACACGATCCTCGTCTGCCCCGCCACCGGCTACGCCGCGAATGTCGAGAAGTGCGAGACCGGCGAGCGCCCCTCGACCCTCGACGGCGCGCCCTCGGGCGACCTGCAGAAGGTCCACACGCCCAACCTCCCCGGCATCGAGGAGGTCGGCAAGTTCATGAAGGT
>CALKYH010000257.1 GCA_938003595.1 uncultured bacterium | reverse complement strand
AGGGACCGCACGCTCCCTGACGGTCGCGTCTCGTGGGGATCGGTTGTGCGTGGCGTCCGGAGGGTCGGGAATGGGCAGTCCCGGACTTGAACCGGGGACACCGGCATTTTCAGTGCCGTGCTCTACCAACTGAGCTAACTGCCCGACTGGCCGCGGGCTGGCCGCGGCGGGGAGGAAAAGTAGCAGGGGCGGAGCGGGCGGGCAAGCGTGTGAGGGGGATTGTTGGGTTCGGAAGGGGTTGGCCGGCGGGGGGCGCCGGGGGCGCTGGGTCGGCGCGGGGCGGGTCGTGACGGCTGGGAGGACGGGGGAGGCGCCGGGACGGGCCATGGACTGGCGGCGCACCGGGGGCTGGGGCAATAGGGTGGTGTGCGGGGCGTTGGTCTGGAGGCATGCCGATCGTGACGGATTCGACGAGACCCTTCGGTTCGGCCGGGGCCGCGGCTGCGGCGGGGCGTCGCGCGGCGCTGGCGGGCGTGGGCCCGGGCGCGGGCGGTGAACCCGCTGGAGGGCCGCAGAGCGCCGAGCTGGGCGAAACGCTTCGCCTGGCGGCGGCGGGAGACGAGGGGGCGTGGCGGGCGCTGGTCGATCTGTATGCGCGACGGGTGTTCGCGTTGGCGCGGTCGCGGCGGTTGTCGCCCGAGCACGCCGAGGAGGTGACGCAGTCGGTGTTCGTGACCGCGGCGCAGCACATCCGGTCGGGCGAGTACACGGAGCGTGGGCGCTTCGAGGCGTGGCTGTTCCGTGTGGCGATGAACCGCGTGCGGGACTTCATCCGCAAGGAGCGGCGGCGTGCGGGGGACATGGGCTCGCCGGGACTGAACGGGCGCGCCGCGGCGGCGCAGACGGAGAGCGGCCCGGACGGCGCGTCCTTGCGTTCGCTGCGGGCGGCGATGGACGGGCTGGGGGACGCGGACCGGGAGGTCGTGGAGCTTCGGCACCACGGCGGGATGGGATTCAAGGAGATCGCGGCGCTGCTGGATCAGCCGCTGGGCACCGTGCTCGCGCGGCATCACCGGGCGCTGAAGAAGCTGAAGGACCTGATGGAGCAGATCGATTGCGGCGAGGGCGCGGGTTCGCCCGCGGGGCCGCTGGGAAAGGAGCGTGGATCGTGACCGAGCATGCGCATGAGTTCGCGGAGGTCGAGTCGGCGCTGGATCGCCTGGCCGAAGCCGACGGCGCGGGGGCGCCGGGGCTGGAGGACCGGGTGTTCGCGGCGACACGGGCGACGCTGAGCGAGGGCGAGGCGCCGCAGGTGATCGCACGGATCGGCTGGAGCCGGGCGCGAGCGGCGGCGGCGATCGCGATCGTCGGTGTGACGGCGCTCACGGCGGCGATGCTGTCGAATCGGCCTCAGACCGCGCCGGCGAACGAGGATCCGGCGTCGCTGGCGCTGGACGCCGTGGACGCGTGGCTGGAGGGCAGCCCGCTCGGCGAGCACGAGGCGACGCTGGACGACCTTTCCTTTGCAATCGTGGAGTTTGACCCTCGTTCTGCTGGCGACTGGCTGAACGAGAACCTGCTGATCTCGGAAGGAGACGCACTGTGAAGAAGACCAATCGAACGACGCTCTGGATCGCCGCGGCCGCGGGCCTCGTGCTGAGTGCGGGCGTCGCGACGGCGCAGGCGGAGAAGGCCGCTGCGGAGCAGCGCGCTATGGCGCGTCGTGCGCAGCCCGCCGGCGAGGCGCCGGCGATGGACTCGGCGATGCTCGTGGAGCGGCTGAGCCGGCGGCTGGCGGAGTTGGAGCAGGAAACCGTCCGGATGAGGGAGGCGATCGCGAAGCTGGAGGGCGGTCAGTCCCCGGCGCAGGTAATGGAGGGCATGCGGCCCCAGACGATGGAGCGGCGCGGCCCCGGACCTGGACCGGAGGGGATGCGCGGCCCCGGCGGGCCGGACGATCGCGGGCCCATGGACGAGATGCACGCTCGCGAGATGCACGAGCGCATGGCCGCGCAGCGCGGCGAGATGATGCGGCGCGAGCCGATGGGCCCGATGTCGCCCGAGGAGCGCGAGCGGATCGTGCAGTTCCTGGAGACGAACACGCCGCGGGTCGCGGAGCGGTTCAAGGAGCTGGAGGCCGAGCGCCCCGAGGTGGCGGAGCGAATGCTGGCGGGGATGCGCGAGCGCGTCGCCGAGATGCGCCGCGTGGCCGAGAAGGACCCTGCGGCGCTCGACATGCGGCTGCGCGGCCTGCGGACGGACATGGAGCTCCGCCAGGCGGCGATGGACTTCGTGATGGCCCGGCGCGACGGCGACGAGGCGAAGCAGGCCGACGCGCGGGCGGCGATCGAGGCGCTGGTCGCGGACCGCGTCGCGGTGACGCTCGAGGAGCGTGAGCGAGAGCTGGCGGGTCTGCGGCAGCGGGTCGAGACCATGGCTGCGGAACTGGCCGCGGCGCGCCAGGACCCTCAGGAGATGATCGCCAAGCGGATCGACGAGCTGCTGACGCGGCTCGAGAACGCTCCCGCCCCCGGAACCCCGGGCGAGCCCGGCGCCGAGGGCCAGCGCCGGCGTGAGATGGACAAGCGCCGCGAGCGCATGCAGGACTGACCTGCGACCGACAGGACGACCGGGTCGATTGCCCGCGGCGGAGGATCACACCCTCCGCCGCGGTCGTTTTTGGGGGCCGCGGGTATGCTGGAGGGATGAACGCCACGAGCGGCGCCACGGATGGCGGCGGGCGGCAGGGGCCGCGATCGGCGCTGCGCGCGCTCGTGGAGAGTCCGGCGGCGCTGGGCGGCGCGGTCCTGCTGGCGCTGATGGCGCTCGCGTGCTTCGGCAGTCTGCCCTGGACGCTGGGCGAGGCCGAGGGCACGCGGACGGCGCGGTACGCCTGGAGCGAACTGGACGCGGCGCGGCTGCCGCCCGCCTGGGCCCCCCACCGCCCGGATGAGAGAGAGCGATCGGAGCACGCCCAGGCGCGGCACGCGCTCGGGACCGATCAGCTGGGACGGGATGTCCTGTCGCGGCTGGCGCTGGGCGGGGCGGTGTCGCTGGGCATCGGGCTCGCGGCGGCGGCGATCAGCGTGGTGATCGGCACGGCGTACGGGATGATCGCGGGGTACGCGGGCGGGCGCGTGGACGCG
>CALKYH010000256.1 GCA_938003595.1 uncultured bacterium | reverse complement strand
AGCGGGTTGTCGATCTGCGTGTACGAGATGTGCTCCACGCCGCGCCGCTTGAGCTGCGCCAGCGCGCCCGAAGTATGCATCGCCCGCAGCGAGCCGCCGTGCCCGTCGGGGTTGGTGGCCAGCTCGCCCTTGTTCGCCAGCAGCAGCCGCCCGGTCGCGGCGTCGAAGCTGGGCATCACGCCCTGCTGGAAGAAGATCACATCGTCCTTCGGCACGCCGCAGTGGCTGTGGGCCTCGAAGAACGACACAGTCTCCTTGTGATTCAGCGGGCTGGTCATGACGCACCAGGGGATCGGCGCCCCGTAGCGCCGCCGGGCCGCGACGATCCACTCCGCGATGCAGACGAACAGCGGCTTGCCCGTCACGGCGCCGCCGGGGAACACGCCCTTGGGCCCATCGAACCCCAGCCGGCTGCCCTGCCCGCCCGCGACGGTGAAGACGGCGACCTTCCCCGCGCGCAGCATGTCCTCGCCGGCGCGCATCGCGGCGGCCCGGTCCCACGGACGCGACGGGTCCGTCGGATTTAAGGGATAGGCCCGCACGGGCCGCAGGTCCGCCGGGGCGCCGGAGGCCGGGCGCTTCCTGACATAGGTCTCGACCCAACTCGGGACGGACTCCAGGTCCAGCGCCGCGAGCTGGGCCTCAAGGGCGTGATGCTGCGCGTCCGACAGTTCGTCGGCGAAGTGCAGGACATGCTCCTGACCGATTTTCCGGAGCCGCGTGCGGGCGTCGTCGAGGCTGCTCATGGGCTGAACCTAGCCGGGCTGGGTGGGCGTTGTCCACTTCCCGCCGGAGTGCCGCACGATCGCCCCGGTCTCCACATAGATCACCTGCTCGGCGATGTTGGTGCAGTGGTCCGAGACCCGGTCCAGCTCCGCGGCCATCAGCTGCAGGGCGAAGCCGATGTCCACCGACTTGTTCCCGCTGGCCACGCCCTCCTCGATGTCCCGCAGCAACGCCGTCTTGAACGCCAGCGTCGCGTCGTCGCAGGCCAGGGCCTTCTCCGCCGCCTTGGCGTCCGAGTCCGACAGCGCACGGTTCACATTCTCGAGGATCCCGATCACGCTGTTGGCCATCACCCGGAAGGTCTCCGGAGGCGTGGCGCCCAGCCGGGCGAAGGTTCGCGACTGCTCGGCGATGTTCACGCCCGAGTCCGCGATCCGCTCCAGCTCGTTGTTCACCTTGACGATCGTCAGCACCAGGCGGAGCTGGCGCTCCGCGAGCGCGGCGCCGTCGCGGGTCGCCTCCGTCAGCAGGGCCACCGCGGCCTTCTCGATCTGCACATCCACCCGGTCGATCGCGTCGTCGTCCGCGACCACCCCCAGGGCCCGGGCCTCGTCCTGATCGAACGCCGCCTCGACCGCGCGCTCCAGCAGCGCCTGCACCCGCTCGCCCTGACCGGCCAGGTCGGCCCGCAGGCGCTGAATCTTCTTCTCGAATCCTTCGGGGCTGGTGGGCATGGGTGTCTCGCTCGTCCAAGCGTAGCGACCGTGCGGCCCTCACGCCCGAGCGCCGGAATCAGCGCCGGGGCCGCGCCCGGGCGCGGTATCATCGTCGCCCCCGTCCATGGTCCCCTGTCGGAGCGCCAGCGCATGCCCTTCACCATCGAGTCCGTCCTCGCTCGCCAGATCCTCGACTCCCGCGGCAACCCGACCGTTGAGGTCGAGGTCGCCCTCGCCGGCGGCGGACTGGGCCGGGCCGCGGTCCCCAGCGGCGCCAGCACCGGCGAACACGAGGCCGTGGAGCTGCGAGACGGCGACAAGTCGCGCTGGATGGGCAAGGGCGTCTCCCGGGCCGTGCTGAATGTCCGCGAGCGCATCGCCCCGGAGATCCTGGGCATGGACGCGCGCGACCAGCGTGCGGTCGATCAGGCCATGATCGACCTCGACGGTTCGCCGAACAAGGGCAACCTCGGCGCCAACGCTGTCCTGGGCGTGTCGCTCGCGGTCGCCAAGGCCGCGGCCGAGGCCAGCGGCCTGCCGCTGTACCGCTACATCGGCGGCGCCGGCGCCTGCACCCTGCCGGTGCCCATGCTCAATGTCCTCAACGGCGGCAAGCACGCGAGCAACACCGTGGACTTCCAGGAGTTCATGATCCAGCCCTGGGGCTTCGACGACTTCGAGGAGGGCCTCCGCGCCGGCGTGGAGATCTACCACACCCTCGGCAAGGTCCTGCACGAAAAGCATCTCTCGACGGCGGTGGGGGACGAGGGCGGCTTCGCCCCGGACCTCAAGGACAACGAGGACGCGCTCCGGCTGCTCGAGGAGGCCACCAAGAAGGCCGGCTACAAGTGGGGCGAGCAGATCTTCGTCGCCCTCGACCCCGCGATGAGCGAGCTCTGGAACGAGGGTCAGAAGAAGAAGCGCGAGGGCTACTGCCTGTTCAAGTCCAACCCCGAGCGCGTCATGACCAGCGACGAGGTCGTGGACCACTGGGACCGCTGGCGGAAGAACTATCCCATCCGCTCCATCGAGGACGGCCTGGCCGAGAACGACTGGGCCGGCTGGAAGAAACTCACCGACCGCATGGGCCGCACGACCCAGCTCGTCGGCGACGATCTGTTCGTCACCAACCCCAAGTTCCTCGAGAAGGGCCTGCGCGAGGGCTGCGCCAACGC
>CALKYH010000255.1 GCA_938003595.1 uncultured bacterium | reverse complement strand
TCACGGAAGCGCTTGGCCAGGTCCTTCGCCTTCGCGTCGTACGCGGCCTTGTCCTTCCAGGTGATGCGGGGCGAGAGCACCTCGCCGGGCACGCCCTGCACCGCCGTGGGAATCATGAGCCCGAAGATCGGGTCCGCCTCGAACTTGGCCTTCGCCAGCGAGCCGCTGAGGATGCCGTGCACCATGGCGCGGGTGTAGGCCAGCTTGAACCGCGACCCCACGCCGTAGGGCCCGCCGGACCAGCCGGTGTTCAGCAGCCACACATTCGCGTTGTGCTGCTCGATCTTCTTGGCCAGCATGTCGGCGTAGGCGCGGGGCTGGCGGGGCAGGAACGGCCCGCCGAAGCACGGCGAGAAGTTCGGCACCGGCTCGGTCACGCCGGCCTCGGTGCCGGCGAGCTTCGAGGTGTAGCCGTTGATGAAGTAGTACATCGCCTGCTCGCGCGACAGCTTCGACACCGGCGGCAGCACGCCGAACGCGTCGGCCGTGAGGAAGATGACATTCTTCGGGTGCCCGGCCATCGAGGGGATGACGGCGTTGGGGATGTGCTCGACGGGGTAGGTCGCGCGGGTGTTCTCGGTGAGCTTGGTCGAGTCGTAGTCCGGGACCCGCGTCTCGGGGTCCATCACCACATTCTCGAGCACCGAGCCGAAGCGGATCGCGTCCCAGATCATCGGCTCGCCCTCGCGGGTGAGCTTGATGCACTTGGCGTAGCAGCCGCCCTCGAAGTTGAAGACGCCCGTGTCCGACCAGCCGTGCTCGTCGTCGCCGATGAGGCCTCGCTCCGGGTCCGCCGACAGCGTCGTCTTGCCCGTGCCGGACAGGCCGAAGAACAGGGCCACATCCTGGGGGTTCTTCGCGTCCACATTCGCCGAGCAGTGCATGGGGAACACGCCGACCTCGGGCATGTCGAAGTTCATGGCGTAGAAGATCGACTTCTTCATCTCGCCCGCGTACTCCGAGCCCAGGATCACCACGCGCTTCCGCGTGAGCGACTGCACGATGAGCACGCCGCTCTTGCCGACGCCCAGCCTCTCCGCCTCCGCGGGGGTGAGCTTGCGCTTGCCCGCGTTCAGGATGGTCCAGTCCGGCGAGAACTCCGCCAGCTCCTTGGCCGAGGGCCGCAGGAACAGCGTCTTGACGAACAGCGCGTGGTACGCCAGCTCCGACACGGTGCGCACGCCCAGGCGATGCTTGGGGTCCGCCCCGACATAGCCGTCCGCCACGAACAGACGCTCGCGGCTGTCCAGGTACTCCGTTGCGATCCGCTCCGCCTCGTCGAACTGCGCCGGCGTCACCGGCATGTTCACATTGCCCCACCAGATCTTGTCGTGGATCTGCGGCACATCCTCGAGGTACTTGTCCTTCGGGCTCCGCCCCGTCCGGTCGCCCGTCGTCACCAGGAACGCGCCGTTGGACGCGAGCTTGCCCTCGCCGCGGGCCAGACCCGCCTCCACCAGCTGAGGAACCGACAGGTTGCGGCTGACTTTCGACGACGACAGATCGAGCTTCATGACGAGGATTTGCCTGGGTTGGACGGTGCGAACCCCCTGCGCGGCCTGGTTGCCGGGCCCTCCAGCGAGGGGGGAATCGATCACGATAGCCGCCTCCGATGCGGTTGTGTACCCCACCGGCCCCTCCGGACGCCCGGCCACCCGACGCCGGGGCCTCCAGGACCCCGTTCCATTGACGCCGGGCGGGCTCCCGGCGTACAGTCGCGGCCCAATTCGATGGCGGCCGTAGCTCAGTTGGTTAGAGCACCTGGTTGTGGTCCAGGGGGTCGGGGGTTCGAGTCCCCTCGGTCGCCCTTCTTCCCGAACACCACATCGGCCCCCCGGCCGATCAGCGCCCCTGGCGCGGGGCCGGGTCCGGGCTGATCCGATAAATCCTGCCCGTCGCGTCGCACGAGAACAGCACGGTTCCGTCGGGCGCCTCCGCGCAATCGACCGGCCGGGCCAGCACGCGCCCATTCGGATCGAGCGTCGTCACCAGTCGCAGCGCGCCGTAAGGCCGGCCGGTGTGCTCGTCGAACAGCACCCGCTCCACGCCGTAGCCCACTCGATCGGTGGAATTCCACGAGCCGTGCAGCGCGACGATCGCGTCGCCCCGGTGGTCGGGGCCCAGGCCGTCGCTCTCCAGGAAGGTCCAGCCGTTCGCCGCCCAGTGCGCCCCGAACAGCCACGCGGGCGCCGTGGTCTGGTCGGCCAGGTCCACGATGTCGCGCTTGTCCTTGAACTCCAGACGCGGCACGCCGACCCCCACGATGAACGGATGCCCGTAGAACCCGTCCTGCGTGTAGTGGTTCAGCTCGTCCGGCGGCATGACATCGGTGATGGGCTGGTTGTTCCGCCGCTCGCCGTACTCGCGCCCGAACCAGTCGGACCCGTGATCCACGCCCCAGACCTCGTCGGTGCCCGGGCGGAGGCGCAGCTTCTCGGTGTTGCGGATGCCCGAGCACACCAGTTTCTTCCCTGATCCATTCCGGGCGAAGCGGAACAGCTTCTGCCGCTCCGTGGAGGTCTCGTCGGTGATGTTGCCGCTGTCGCCGATGGAGGTGTAGATCGCCTCGTCCGTCACCAGCAGCGACCTCCACCAGTGCCCGCCGCCGGAGGGCAGCTTGCCCTCGGCGATGACGGTCTCCACGCCGTCGGCCACGCCGTCGCCGTTCGTGTCGCGCGCCTTGTGGATCGCGCCGGACTGGGCGAACCACAGCTCCTCGCCGCTCCAGCACAGCCCGTGCACGCCGGCGTAGCCCTTCACGAACACCGATTGCTTCTCGAAGGCGCCGTCGCCATCCTCGTCGCGCAGCGCCAGCACCTCGCCGGAGGTCGGGATGCTCACATACAGCGTCCCGTCGGGGCCGAACTCCATGAAGCGGGCGTTGTCCACCTTCGCCGCGAGCGTCACGCGGTAGCCGGGCCGGACATCGAACGCCGGCACATCGGCGCCGCGCGAGGCGGCCTGTCCGACGACGGCGATGCAAACGAGCGTGGGGATCAGGCCCATGTCAGCCCCTCGGGGAGAGTGTTCAGGTTGTCGCAGCCGGCCTCGGTCACGATGACCATGTCTTCCACGCGCACGCCGCCGATCGCGTGGCTGTACAGCCCCGGTTCGATTGTCAGGCAGTCCCCCACCACCAGCGCCGGGCCGCCGTTGTCCAGCAGCGGCGGCTCGTGCACATCCAGACCCACGCCGTGCCCCGTGCCGTGCGGGTACGAGATGTCCGCCGACCCCGCCTCGGGCAGGCCCACTCCGAAGCCCCGCGCCGTGAACACATCGCACGCCGCCCGGTGCACGGCCTCGCCCGTCGCCCCCGCGCGCGTGGCGCCGATCGCGGCCTTCTTCGCCGCGACCACCGCCGCGTGCATCTCCGCCACCTGCTTGGGGATCGCCCCGTGCACCACGGTGCGCGTGCAGTCGCCGTAGTAGCGGCTGGCCGGGTCCATCGGGAACACATCCACGATCACCGTCTCGCCGGTCCGCAGCGGGCCCTTGCCGCGCTCGTGGCAGTCGCCGCCCTGCCTGCCGCCCGCGACGATGGAGTCGCTCGTCGAGAATCCGCGCTCCAGCAGGAAGATGTCGATCATCGACCGCACCCGCTCGCTGGTCAGCGGCTTGCCCTCGTGCTGCAGGACGCCGTCGGCCCCCGCCTTGGCGCGTCCGATGGTCTCGCACGCGAAGCGCACCGCGTCCTCGGTGGTCTTCTGGGCCTTGCGCAGCGCCTCGACCTCCCGCGCGGTCTTGGCCCGCCGCTCCAGCACGCCCATCTCCGGATCGCAGTTCACCTTGACCGCCGCGTTCTGCAGCGCGTGGGCGAAGATCATCGGCAGCGAGCGGTCCGTCCACACCTCGCGCACACCCTCGCGGCGCAGGCACTCGGCCGCGGCCTGGGCCGTCGCCGTCTCCCGATCCGCCGAGAGCCCGCCCGCCGGCACGAAGTCCCGCGGCCCGTGCACGAAGTCCGCCACGCCCGCCTTCTTCGCGCGGTCCATCTCGATGTCGCGCAGGATGAAGTAGGTCCCGCGCCCCGGGATGGTGATAAACGCCGCGGGGTCGCCCACCGCGAACGGCACGGCGCGGAAGAGCCACGGGTTGTGCGCCGGGACGCCGGCGAGAATGGTCGGCTTGGGTTCGATCATGGTCATGGTCCCCTTGTACCGCCATCCTACGCAGACGGCGGCAGCGCCTCGGCGATGAGTTCGATGGGGTGCTTCGCCCGGATGCCCACGCCGTCCTTGAGCTGGTGTCTGCAGGAAGTCCCCGGCGCCGCGACCTCCGCCCCGTCGCCCGCCGCGCGAACCGCCGGGAACAGCGTCAGCTCCCCGATGCGCATGCTCAGGTCGTACCGATGCGCCGCGTACCCGAACGACCCCGCCATGCCGCAGCACCCGGTGTCCAGGACCTTCAGCCGATCGCCGAACACCCGGCGCAGCAGCCGGGCCGAGGTCTCCGCGCCCCACAGCGCTTTCTGATGACAGTGCGCGTGCAGCAGCACGGTCCGCTCGCCGGCCAGCTGCGGCCGGCGCGGGTGCGACTCCCACCGCGCGTCGAGGAACTCCTCCACCAGCATCGCCTTGCCCGCCAGCCGCTCGCGCAGGCCCCGGTCCCCCGGCATCTTCAGCGACAGCCAGTCGTCCTTGAACTCCGACAGGCACGACGGCTCGCACACCAGGATCGCCACGACGCCCTCGTCCTCGATGTACGGCGCCAGGTCATCCAGCGTCCGCGACGCCTGCTCGATCGCTCGCGGCAGCAGCCCCATCGACATCGCCGGGCGCCCGCAGCAGCCCGAACGAGGCAGCACGACCTCGTAGCCGAACGCCTCCAGCGCCAGCGCCGCCGCGCCGCCGATGTGCGGCTCGTTGTAGGTCGTGAAGCAGTCCGCGAACAGGACGACCCGAGGCCGCGCCTTCCCGCCCTTGGGCGCTCGCCTCTCGCGCCGCTTCTTCCATCCGAACAGCGACGGCGCAAACCCCGGCAGCGACCGCTCCGGGTGCAGCCCCATCACACGCCCGATGAGCCCACGGCCCAGCCTCGAGCCCTGCGCCGCGTTCGCCATCTCGGGCAGCATCGAGCCCAGCCGGTTCAGCGTCCGCACCTCCGCCATCAGCCGGTCCTTGAGCGTGGGCATCGACCCGCTACGGAACCGCTGCGCCTGGTACTCCGCCTTCAGCCGCGCGATGTCCACATTGCTCGGGCACTCCGTCTTGCACGCCTTGCACGACAGGCACAGGTC
>CALKYH010000254.1 GCA_938003595.1 uncultured bacterium | reverse complement strand
GGCGCATGATCAAGGGGGATCGCGACATCGAGGTCGAGATCGAGTTCGACGCCTCGTTCGCGCACACCGTCAGCGACACGCTCTGGCACCGCACGCAGAGCTTTGACTGGCACGACGACGGCTCCGCGACCTTCCGATGCACGGTCTCTGGTCTCGACGAGATCACCTGGTGGGTCCTGTCCATGGGCCCGCACTGCCGGGTTATCGCCCCGGCCGAGTTGGCCGAGCGGGTCCGGGACCTCGCCGCCCGGACGGCGGTGGTCTACGCCGGCGCCGCGGCCTCGCCGCCCTCCGACGAGGCGCTGGACTAACTGCCCATCTTTCCACCCCCGCCCCATTCACCCCCCCGATCTGAGTTGTCCGATCGGAATTGATTCTGATCCGCCGTTTCCCGGATTGCCGACCCGATGTAAATTCAGGACGGAGGTTCGATGGCCGGGAGTTATTCGTATCGCTGGCTGTCGCGACTGGCAGTCGTCGCGGCCGCAGTGGGCACGGCTTGGCCCGCAGCCGCCGGACCCTGGCGTCGCCACACCATCGACAACTCCTACTTCGGCGCCGATGGAGCCCGCCCCGAGTTCGGCGAGTTCCATGCCCGGCCGGATCTGGCCGCGGTCTGGGAGCAGAGCGGCATCACCACGCTCCTGTCCTGGCCGGAGCCCGCGCTCGTCGCCTGCGAGTGGCCCCATATCGTTGTCGGCGCGACCCCCGCCGCGGAGGACGCGTTCGCCATCGATCTCGACGGCGACGGCGACCGCGATGTGGTCGTCTGCATGGAAGGGTCGGTGCGCCGAGTTTCGTTCTTCGAGAGCACGGCCGAGGGGTTCCAGGAGCATGTTGTCCCGCTCGATCCCTACAAATGGATGATCGCCGAGCCAGTCGATCTCGATCACGACGGCAGGGTGGATGTCGTCACGGGCGGGCGATTCGTAGATGGCGATCAGGGGCAACTCGCCTGGCTCAAACCGGGACCAGAGCCCACCGCGATCGATCAGTGGACCTCTCAGCCCATCGCTCCGGTCGGCTGGCCCATGGCGATCCTCGCGCTCGATATGGACGACGACGGGGACGACGACCTGGTCATCGCGGATCGTTACGGCGCGACTCGGGGGCTGCGTTGGCTGGAGAACCCGCACCCGGCCGTCTCCAAGGGACCCTGGGTCGCGCACACCATCGGACTGACAAACCGCCGGGTCGTAGCCGCCGCCGCCACAGACCTGGACAATGATGGGTCCATCGATTTCGTCGCGGCCTACCAGGGCGTGAACAATGTGCCCCCGGGATTGGTCATCCTGATGGGCGGCGCCGCCGGCTGGTCTGAGTCGCAGGTCCCCCTGCCGGCGCCCTTCCCCGCGCCCAAGAGCGTCAAGCTGGATGATTTCAACGACGACGGCCTTCTCGATATCGCGCTCTCATGCGAGCAGGCATACAAGGAGCTCTCCGGCGTCTTTGTCTTCATGCAAGAGGCCTCCGGCGGCTGGCGCCTGGTCGATGTCTCCGGGCCCGAGGGGACCAAGTTCGATGTGCTCACCGCGCTGGATGTCGACGGCGACGGCGACCTCGACCTGATCACGACCGAGGAGGGCGACAACGGGCTCTTCGCGGCGCTCGGCGTGGTGTGGTACGAGAACCCGCTCCGCAGGACGCCGTCGCTGATCGGCTCGACGATCCCGCTGGAGCCGGAGCTCTGCGAGGAGATTCCAGCGGCCTGGCTGATCGAACTGTCGCGCCTGCTCTCCGGCACGACGCCGCAGTCTGTCACGCCGCCTTCACGGCGCTGACGACCTTCCTCGCCCCGTCGCCCAGGTCGGTCGCCGCCTGCATGGTCGGGATCTGCGCCCGGGCCGCCTCCAGGATGGCCCGGCCCTCCTTCACATTCGTGCCCTCGAGGCGCACGACCAGCGGCACCTTGAAGCCCACTTCCTTCGCCGCGTTCACGATCGCCTGCGCGATGACGTCGCAGCGCATGATCCCGCCGAAGATGTTGACGAGCACGCCCTTCACATTCCCGTCGGACAGGATGATGCGGAACGCCTCGGTCACCGCCTCCTCGGTGGCGCCGCCGCCGACATCGAGGAAGTTCGCCGGCTCGCCTCCGAAGTGCTTGATGGTGTCCATCGTCGCCATCGCCAGCCCGGCGCCGTTCACCAGGCAGCCGATGTCGCCGTCGAGCGCGATGTAGTTCAGACCCGCCTCCGCCGCGCGCATCTCGCCGGCGTCTTCCTCCGCAGGGTCGAACATCGCCTGGATCTGCTTCTGGCGGAACAGCGCGTTGTCGTCGAAGTTGAACTTCGCGTCGATCGCCAGCACGCGTCCGTCGGGGTTCTTCTCGTCCGGCGGCGTGACGATGAGCGGGTTGATCTCGGCCAGGGCGCAGTCGAGGTCGGCGTACACCTGCGCGAGCTTCATCATGATCGCCGCGGCCTGACCGACCTGCTTGCCCTTGAAGCCCAGATCGAACGCGAGGCTCCGCGCCTCGTGGGCCTGCAGCCCGTGCGCCGGGTGCAGCCGCTTCTTCAGGATGGCCTTGGGGTTCTTGTGCGCGACCTCCTCGATGTCCACGCCGCCCTCGCTCGAAGCGATGAGCACATTCCGGCGCGACGCGCGGTCCGTCGTGATCGCCAGGTAGTACTCCTTCGCGATGTCCACCCCCGCCGCGATCAGGACTTTCGTGACCTCCAGACCCTCCGGCGGCGTCTGCGGGCTCTTCATGCGGTTGGAGAGCATGAACTTCGCGGCCTCGGTCGCCTCCGCGGCGCTCTTGACGAGTTTCACGAACCCCGCCTTGCCGCGACCGCCCGCGTGCACTTGCGCCTTGACCACGGCGAGCGCCGTGCCCGACGCCTTGGCGATCCGCTCGTACGCCGGACCCGCCTGATCGGCCGAGGTCACGACCTCGCCGGGAGGAACAGGGATGCCCGCGTCGGCCAGAATCTGGCGCGCCTGATGCTCGTGGATCTTCATGGCTGCAAAGATATCCGTTGAATCGAGGGTGAGTGGATCAGTGGTGGGGGAGTCGGGCCGAATCCCCAACGACAACGCCCGAGCCGTGAGGCCCGGGCGCGACGCAAACTGCACACGAAACGAGCGGGACGCAAGCGCTCCGCGCCGTCAGATCTTCTCGTCGGCCACATTCAGCGAGCGACCCATCGCCCGCTTGCGGTTGATCATCTTGCGGCCGTTCTTGGTCTTCATGCGGGCCCGGAAGCCGATCGAGCGCTTCCGCTTGGTCCGCGAGGTCTTGTGGGGGTAATGCATGGCCAAAGCTCCGTCCGTTGGATCGCTCGCCCGGTCCGGGGCGAGTGGGGCGGGAACAATAGCGTCTCCGGCCCGCCCCGCCAAGCGCCCCCTCGATTCCGGCCGCTCCGGGCCAGCCCCTTGGCTCCCTGGGAGGCCCCGGCCGCCCCCGCCCGCCAACCCCGGCTTGCCAAACGCCGCCCGACCGCTATCCTTCCCTCCCCCAAAGACCCCCAACGGGAGACCTCCCCCATGCCCCGCGTTTGCGCTCTGACTGGCAAGAAGACGACTTTCGGCAAGACGCGGACCTACCGCGGCCAGAAGATCGTGAAGGGCGGCTTCGGTCTGAAGCCCACCGGCATCACGGCCCGCACCTTCAAGCCGAACCTCCGCAAGGTCCGCGCCCTGGTCGACGGCCGCGACACGACCATCCTGGTCTGCGCGAAGGCCATCAAGCAGGGTCTGGTCGTCAAGCCGCTGAAGCGCAAGTACGGGTACACCCGCCAGCAGAAGGCCGCCGCGGCGCACTGATTCGTTCGCGGCCGAACAAAGAGAATCTCACGAGGGCTCCGCATCGCGGAGCCCTTGTTCTTTTTGGAATCGGTTCAGCGCTTCACGCCGACGACGCTGAACACCGTGGGCGCCACGAAGACCGCGTCCGGGTCGGCGGTGCGCTCGGCCCACTCGGCCTCGAACTTCCGCCGGTCCTCCGCGCTCAGCTCTCCGTGCTTGACCAGCTCCGGAAGGAAGTTCCGGAAGAAGGTCGTGGGCCAGTGCCAGAGCTGCTCATGCGGCCTCGCCACACGCTGCGCCGGCGTGACTTCGCGCAGCTCCAGACCGTGCTTGCGGAACAGCTGCGGCAGCCGACCGACGATGTCCGGGTCGCCGCCCCGCTTGCGCCAGAGCGATTCAACCGCCGCGACCACGCGCTCCAGGATGACCGACCGCGGCGCCAGCGCGAGCATGCGGTAGTTGAAGTAGTCCTGCAGGGCGAAGACCCCGCCGGGCTTGAGCAGTCGGGCCACGCCCGCGATCGTCGCGTCCGGGTCCGGCACGAAGCACAGCACCCACCGCATGTACGCGAAGTCGATCGACCCCGGCGCGATGTCCGTCTCCGCGAGCCGCTGCACATCGCCCAGCTGGCAGTGCAGGTTCTTCAGCCCGAGGATCATGGCCCGTTCGCGCAGGTATTCCACATAGAAGGGCGCCTCGTCCACCGCCCGCACCGAGCCCTCGGGGCCGACCAGCTGCGCCAGCTCGGTGGCCGCGAACCCCGGGCCCGCGCCCGCGTCGAGCACGGTCATGCCCCTGGTCAGCCCCGCGCGTTCCCAGAGCTCGTGCGCGTACGACGACCACAGCTGGTGCTGGAAACCCAGTCGCTCCAGCTCGGCGGCGTTGACCCCCAGCACATATTCGGCGGCGCTGGTTGGCTTGCTCATGGCGCTAAATCCGACGCGTCAGCGACGACTTCGAGGTGATGATGACCGTCAGGATGTTGCCCTGGTACTCCGGGTTGGAGTCGGTCGCGTTGATCTCGGTGCCGACCTCGGCCTTCTCCAGCCGCCCGTTCTGAGAGTCCCAGACCACGCGGCCCTCAACCGTCCCGCTCTTCCATTCGAGGAACTCGGCGCCCGGCTTCTTGGGAAGCGACGGATCGATCACAAGTGCGATGTCCCCGCCGATGTTCACATACGCCTTGTTCGCAATGGACGACTCCAGCGTGAACTCGCGCGTCACCTTCATGGAGCCCATCCCCGACGGCAGGGAGGACTCCTTCACCCACATCTCGCCGATGGCGGCGGTGGAAGGATCGGTCTTGAGCCCATACAGCAGCTGCAGCAGCTGCGTGAACGAATCAGGGTTCACCAGCTCCGTCATGGTCCGCGCCGTGTTGGGGTCCATGCCGGTGGTGTCGATCGACTGCAGCTCCACCAGTGAGCCGTTGGGCGCCACCTTGGCGATGATCGTCTTGCCTACCAGCTGCCGGACCGCGGGGGCGATCGGGTTCCCGGCGTCCCGGGCGATCGGCCACTCCGAGTCGAACTCGAAGTTGCCGTTGGGCGAACCCACCTTCACCTTCATCCGCTCGTACACGAACTGCACCGTCGCCACGCCCTCGGCGCTCACCTCGCGCACCCGCGTCCGCATGAGCGACTCCACCTCGGAGCCCGACATCTGCGGCGGATTGGCGCCGAGGATCATCGACTGCTTGGAGTCCGTGCGGAAGGTGTACGACTGCTCGTCGCCGACCGTGAACTTGGCGGACAGGTCGAAGGATTCGCTCTCGGAGCCCTGGGCCCGCGCGGGCGTGCTCCACGCGGCAAGGACCAGCGCCAGGGGGGCGACCAGGAGAAGGAAGCGACGCAGACGGCCATCAGTAGAGATCATCGAGGCAAGTCTCCCTTCGACGCCCCGGGGCGACCGGGGTGGCTTGTTCGGAGGATGCTGTTGGGCAGGAGTCTAGACGCCCACCGCCGGCCGGCGAATCGCCGCAACCGCCAGTGGCTCGACAGGAGGACATCGACGCCCGGCGGGTGATTCTGTTCATCCGGGTCGCCTAGAGCGGCCCGAATTGAATCCGAATGTCGTCATCGGTGCCCGTCTGCTTATCCGGACCATCGCTGATGATCACGGGCGTCTCGCCATTATCCGTGTATTCCAGCCGGTAGGCCGAGCCCCAGTGGTCGGTGAGAACTTCCGGGTCCAACCCCGTCAGGTCGTCCAGGGAGGCAGGCAGCCCGCCGTGCTCGGCTCGGTAGTCCCGCATGGCGTTGCGGATCTCGACTTGATCGAAGGCCGCCTCGAAGACCGGTCCGAGCCCGATCATCGCCGCGACGCCTCCGACGCCCAGGATGACGACGCCCACGATCAGCGCCACGATCCAGAGCGAGCCAATCAAACCGAGCACAAACCCGGCGATCGCCAGCCCCTTGGGGCGCTTGGACATCGCCACGAGCGAGAGCACAGCGCCGATCGGCGAGAGCAGACCGCACGAGGCGACCAGTCCCACAAGCGAGACAACGAACCCCGCGATGCCGAGCGGATTCGATTCGTCGTTCCGCGTGTACGGCCCGTCATGGGCGGCCTGCTGCATGCTCGGAGCTCCTTCCGACTTTGGCTGGTCCAACCTCGACCGAGAGAGACCCGTTGTACCAGAGCCGCTTGCCGCGCTCTCGCCCGAGAAAACACTGATCCGTGGGGCGGCGACGCGGCCCCGGGGACTTCCCAGGAACGCTCCAGATCCGCCCGAATCTGCCGAAATCGGGCTGGCGTCGAGGGATTCGTACGGTATGCTGATTGCAGTTCGCCGCGTCGTGTGACGCGGCAGAGCGGCCGCGAGGACTCATGGGCCGTCGGCGTTCGGACGATCTTGTCCCGGACGACCAACGGCCTGTCAGCCCACGCGTACGCAGAAGCATGACCCGACGCGGGGCGAGTGCGTCCGCCCCGCGAGCGGCGTCGTGCCGCGCGGGCCCGGCCACCCCCCGGACCCGACGCGGCGCGGCCCGCGCAGCAACGCGAGGCGTGGAGCATGGACAAGCTCATTCTCGATCAGGCCCAGTCGATCATCGGCTACCAGTTCGAGAACACCGATCTCCTGGTCGAAGCCCTCACCCACGCCTCCATCGCCGAGTCCCGCGTCTGCTCCAACGAGCGGCTCGAATTCCTCGGCGACGCCGTGCTCGGCATGATCGTCTGCGACGCCATCTTCCGTCGCTACCCCGGCCTGCTCGAAGGCGACATGACCAAGATCAAGTCCGCCGTCGTCTCTCGCCGCACCTGCGCGCTGATCGCCGGCCGACTCGGCCTCGGCGACCTGCTCAAACTCGGCAAGGGCATGCAGGGGCGCGACAAGCTGCCGTCGTCCCTGCTCGCGGCGGTCTTCGAATCCGTCATCGGCGCGATCTATCTCGAGGCCGGCGTCGACGCGGTCAAGGCCTTCATCATGCCCCACCTGGACCCCATGATCGCCCACGCCGCCGACAGCGGGCACCAGCACAACTTCAAGTCGGTGCTGCAGCAGCACGCCCAGCAGACCTGGTCCGCCAGCCCCATGTATGTCGTGCTCGAGGAGCAGGGCCCCGACCACGCCAAGTCCTTCCATGTCTGCGTGGAGGTCTCCGGCCGGCGCTACCCCGGGTGCTGGGGACAGAGCAAGAAGCAGGCCGAGCAGCAGGCCGCGCTCTTGGCCCTGCACGACATGGGCGTCGCCTCGAGCACTCCCGACGGCGAGGTCATCATCCTGCAGGAGCAGGTCGGCGCCTCCGACGACGAGGCCGCCTGAGCCACGCCCGCTAGGGCGCCTCGCGCGACTCCGACCTCGCGCCGCCCCAGGCCGACAGGTCCACCGCCGCAGCCGACATCGCCTCCTGCCAGGGCGTCGCCCGCCGAGGCCAGCGTGAACGCACACCGCGGGCGTCGATCCTCTCGATCCCCAGCGCCGTGACCGGCCCCGCGAGCGAGCCCGCCGGCAGGCGAACGATCGCTGTCCATCGGTCGGCCTCTCCCGTGATGCGCCCCGTCGAACCGCGCAGCGAGCCCTTGCCCTCGATCGTCCCGTCGCGCGACGCCGTCAGTTCGCCGTCCGGCGCGCCGGGGTCGCCGGCGACGAATCGCACCAGGTCCGCGCCGTCCGCGGCGGCGCGGCAATCCAGATAGATCTCCCAGCCGTCCCCGTTCGACGCCGGCGCCAGCAGCGCCGCTGTCGCCCACCGAGGGTCGAGGCCCGGGGCGCTCTCACCGATCCACTCCGCCATCGACCAGTCCGGCAGAAACGGACCCATTCGCACGCCGGGCGGTGAGCAGGGGATCGGCGCCGTGACGACGTCCAGGTCGAATCGCGTCTTGCCGACCAGCGCTGTCACACGCTGCGACGGCGCGCCGATCGGCATCGCCAGCGTGAGCGTCAGCGCCGACAGCGCCGGCGCCGGCGCCAGTTCCACGCGCCCGCCCGCCTCCACCGAGGCCGTCGTCGGGGTCGTCGTCAGGTTCGCCACGCCAAACTGCGCCGGCCGCTGCGCGTCGCCATCGTCGATCACCCAGGCGACCGCAGTCGGTTCATCGACGAGCCAGGTTTCCGCCGCGGCGCGGATATCCGCGGGCGGAGCGCCTTCATCGCCGAGCGTCTCCAGCAGCCGATGGAGCCGCGCGAGGTCCTCGCTCCACGCCGGCGCCCCGCGGCCGCCGGGCAACGCGACTACTCGAGCCAGACCGCCCGCGAGCCGCGCCGCCAGCGAGGCATCCTCCTCAGTCACCCGCGCCAGGGCCGCCCTCCAGCGCGCGCTGCCCTGCTCCATGAGCAGGCCCAGGTCTCCGCGCACCCCCGCAGGGGCCTTGGCGCCCGCGAGCGCCGACGCAAGCTGGACTCGCCAGGCGCGGAACGGGTCGTTCGCCATCGCGCCGACCAGTTCAGCCGTCGGCGCCTTCGGCCGGAGCTCTGACTTGCCGATGGGCCAGCCCTTGTCAGTAGGGGGGCGGACAACGATCGCCGCGCCGTTCAGGTCGATCGACTCGGCGCCGCGCGGCAGCGGGTCGGTGATCGCCACCAACGACTCACCCGCCGCGACTCCCTCGGTTGGGATCGGCTCGAGCGCCCAATCCCCCGGGTCCGCCGTCCACGAGGCGCCGCCGGCCCGCGGCACGAGTCGGAGTCGCTGGAGTTTGGAAGTGATCGGCTCGCCATCCGCCGCGACCTCGACCTGATCGTCCGGTCCCCATGGCCTCGTCGCCGCCAGCAGGATCGCAGTCCGGTCTCCCGGCTCCGCGTACTCGACGCCGAAAAGCGGGGCCAGGGAGCGGTCCGTTACGCGGGGAGTCGGGTTCGAGGTCCGGGGCGGCTGAGAACAGCCAGGCAGCATCGACAGAACCGCGAACGAGCAGGGGCAAAACCACGAAATCAGCCTCCCGGAAAGCCTTCCGGGAATGATCCGCGGCCGGGATGAGCTCCTTATGGATCCGATAATGCGTATCCCTTATCCCGGTGTATACTACGGACGCACGGTCAGGAGAGCGGAGGACAGCGAGATCGGCGATGCGTTGTGGGCCCCGAGGGGGCCGGTCGCGCCGGTCGGCTTCAAGACGAGGACGGCGAGAGATTCGCAGGGCCCCCGGGCCGGGCTGCACAGGTCGTCGTGCACGGGTCCCAGAAAAGCATTGGCGTTGGCCCAACTGTATTTGAAACTTCCCCCTGGATGAGCGTTCGACCGCTCCGAGGACTCCGCCCGGCCGCAGAAGCCGGACGCGGGGCCAGGGAACCGCAAGTCAGACCTTCACAGAGGAATCCAAAGAGATGAAACACATCGCCACCAAGTCCATCCTCGCCGCCAGCGCGGCCCTCGTGACCGCCGCCTCCGCCGGCGCCGTCGGGCTCGGCGACATCGTGTATGTCGATGTCCTCGCGGACACCGTGAACTCCTACCGATTCGGCCCCGGCGGATCGTTCGTGGAGTACACCTTCGCCGACCCCAACAACGAGATCAATCTCTCGCAGATCCGGCGCGTCGATGGCTCGTGGTATGTCAACTCCGACAACCTGCCCATCGCCAACCCCTCGGTCGCGGCGATCTTCCGCGTGGACAACCTCTTCGGCGCCGCCAGCGCGACCACCGTCTTCCAGGGCAATCCGCTGCAGCGCCCCGTCGGCCTCGACTACCACCGCGGCTCCGACACGCTCATCGCGATCAACAACATCCCCCAGGCCGGCTCGGTCAGCCCCGAGTTCGAGGGCATCATCGGCGTGGCGCGTGACGGCTCCAGCGCGGGCTTCATCTACGACGAGGACATCAGCGATCCCAGCAGCCCCCGCTACAAGGCCGGCAACCGCATCACCAAGGATCCCTTCGACGGCGACCGCTTCTATGTGACCTCCGTCAACGGCGGCGCCGGCGACACCGGCCCCGGCGGCGGCGGCGACACCGATCGCCCCAGCCAGATCTATCGCCTCGACATGAGCAACGACGGCTCCGGCGTGCTCACCCAGGTCGTCGATTTCACCGTCACCATGCCGACCCTCACCTTCGTCCGCGGCATCACCTCGGCCGTCGGCTCCGACGGCTTCGTCGACCTCTACATCACCGACTCCTTCGCCGACGCGATCTACCGCGTCGACCTCGACGCCAACGGCGACTTCGCCGGCATGGACCTCGTCGCCAATGTCGTGGACCCCGGCGAGATCCAGTACAACCGCTACAACAACACCCTGGTCTTCGGACAGGTCCTCCCCGACACCCTCGCGCAGATCAACCTCGACGGCACCGGCTACCAGGTGCTCGCGAACAATGTGAACCCGCGCGGCATCTGGATCGTCCCGACCCCCGGCGCGACGGCCCTCC
Organism: uncultured bacterium; assembly: GCA_938003595.1. Classification (GTDB taxonomy): domain Bacteria; phylum Planctomycetota; class Phycisphaerae; order Phycisphaerales; family UBA1924; genus JACVCK01. The sequence continues at coordinate 1,805 of CALKYH010000254.1, read as the reverse complement.
TAGCCCTCGCCGGCCTCGCGGGCCTCCGCCGCCGCCGCTGATAACGGCCCGCCTCGCACAATCTGAGATTCACCAGCACGCCCGGTCGCACGACCGGGCGTGCTGTGTTGTGGCCCGGTCCAGCCGCCCCGGCCAGGCCACGCCCCTCCCTCGCATCGACAGAGCCGCCGACTTCCAGCCAACGCGGAGCCGCGCATCCTCCGCCAATCCGTGCCCGTGACCGTGGCCCTGCACGGTCGCGGCATTCGCCCCCTCCGCGCCATTGGAGCCGCGACCGTCAGGGAGCGGGCCGCAGCGGGCGCCCCTCCGCCCCCTCTCCCCCTGGGGGAGAGGGCCGGGGAGAGGGGTCGTCAGCGCCGACTCCGCTCAGGCCACCGTATTTCCCTTGCATCCCCCCCTCCCCGCGTCACAATGCACTCGCACAGCCGAGTCCCCCCCAGGTCCGGGAACACAACCATGCCGATCCATCCGTTGCGAATCCTCGCCGCCGCGCTGAGCGTTGCGTCGTGCGCGCACGCGGGCGGCGAGTGGAAGGCGTTCCGCGACCCGACCGTGCAGGACCACGGGTTCCGGTGGTCCACGATCGGCGACCCCGGCAACCCGGCGCATGTGATCCCCGCGCAGTTCCCGTGGCAGACCGACCGGCGCATCGGGCGCACGAACTACAGGTACCGGATCATGACCCGCGAGGTCACGGTGGGCGAGTGGTTCGAGTTTGTACAGGCCTACGCGCCCTATGTCGCGACGAATCAAGCCGCCGCGCCTGGTCTGACCGGCGAGAACAACCTGATTCAGTTCCATGGATTCGCGGGCGGGATTCCTCAGTACGGTCTGGTGGAAGCCAATGCGAACCTGCCGATGCCAGCGGGCTGGCGCTTCGCGGCGCGATTCGCAAACTGGCTCGGCAACGACAAGGCCGACGCGGCGTGGGCGTTCGAGACCGGCGCCTACGACACCAGCACCTTCGGAACCACGCAGAACAAGATGGGGATCAACCTCATCACCGACCAGCAGGCCCGCTCCGAGGGTGCCCGGTACTTCCTGCCCACATTCGACGAGTGGACCAAGGCCGGCCACTGGGACCCGAACCGTTACGGAGAGGGTCAGGGCGGCTATTGGGATTACCCGACGACCAGCGACACGGCGCCGGTTTCGGGCGCGCCGGATCAGGGCGGCGAGACCAACGGCGGCCCCTTCCCGCCGGGGCAGGTCAGGCCGCTGGATGTCGGCTCCTTCCCGGATGTGCAGAGTCCCTGGGGCTTGCTGGATGTCTCGGGCGGCGCGATGGAATGGATGGAGAACATCGATCATCCCGCGCTCCCGGGAGGCCGACAGGCTGCCGGCAGCTCGATCTACTCGCCGATCCAGGACCCGGCGTACTTCGATCTGCTGGGCCGGGTCTTCAACGACTCCTCGAACGCGCTCCATGGCGTTCGCCTCGCCTCGATCATCCCAGGCCCGGGCACGGGGCCCGCGCTTGTGGTTGTGTCCGCGCTCCTCGCGCGTCGGCGGCGCTGAATCAGCCGTGGGTGTCGCCCCTCCGGGGCTCAAGGACATGTGACGGCGAGACCCAGGCCTCACGGCCTGGGCTACTCACTGCCGCCGCTCCGCGGTTCCGGAAAGCACCGACGCATCGCTCCCCCTCCGCGATCTCCGCGCCCTTCGCGGCCTCTGCGTTCTCTGATCTCTTTCGAGGCCCCGCCACGGCGGGTCTTCGACTTCGCGTGATTCGCGTTCGAATCGCTCAGCTCGCCGGCGCCTGCACCGGCAGTGTGGCGACGATGTTCTCGATGATCGCGTCCGTC
>CALKYH010000253.1 GCA_938003595.1 uncultured bacterium | reverse complement strand
CTTCTGCTGCTGCTCCTGGATCATCTGGGCCATGAGCGACTGCAGCAGCGCCTGGACCTCGGGCTGGCCCTCGAACTTCTTCTGCAGGTGCTTCATGAAGGTGGCGGGGTCGTCCTCGGCGCCGGCGAAGGGGTCGTAGACGCGGTTGATGGTGGCGATGGGCTCGGCGGATCGGCGGCCGTTCTCGTCCTCGTAGACCTCGACCGTCACCATGCTCATGCGGGCGCTGATGCGTTCCTCGACGGAGAGCTGCTGGGTGTTGATCTGTCCTCGCGTGGTGACGCCGCTCTCGCCGTTTTCCTCGGGGGTGAGCTCGGAGTCGTTGAGCAGGTACCAGAATTTCTCGACGCGCCCGGTGACCTCGCCCGGGAGGGGCAGGGTGTCGGGGGGCATGTCGGTCGGGTTGTCGAGGAACTGCAGGACCAGGCGGTGCGCGACCTCGTAGGCCGCGAGCTTGCGCTCGCCGATGACGCTCAGCCGGTCGATCATCGCGAAGCCGCTGGTGATGGTGGCGGCGACGACGGCGAGCATGGCCGAGGAGAAAACAACCTCGAGGAAGGTAATGCCCCGCGCGGACCGCATGGCGTCACTCCAGTCGCCAGGAGACGACATCGTCCTCGCTGTCGGGCAGGGCGTCCTTGCCGACCGAGACGATCTCGTAGTCGTGGCCGTTGACGCCGGGGCTGTAGTAGAACAGCTCGCGCTTCCAGCCGTCCATCGGCGGCTTCTCGAGGTACTTGGGCACCAGCACGGCCAGGCCCTGCTCGGTGGTGGGGTAGGCGCCCTTGTCGAAGTAGTACTGCTTGAGCGCGGCTTCCACGGTCTTGATCGTCGTTTCGGTGGCCTTCACGCGGGCGCTGTCGGCGCCGCCGACGAGGTTCAGCGCCGCGACCGAGGCCAGCACCCCGATGATGACCAGCACGAGCATCATCTCGAGGAGCGTGAAGGCGCTGCGGGAGGCGCGGCGGCGGGCGTGGGCGGTCTTGGCGGTCATGGGCGTGGTCCTGTGCGACATTGGGTTGGTCGGGGGGTTGGTCGTGTGTTGTGCGTTGCGAGGGGCGGGCGTGTTCGCTCGGGGCCCCGTAGCCCCGGAATCCCGTCGGCATCCTAAGGGTGGACGCGGGCCCCGTCCGGGTGGTTCCCGAGGGACCGGGCGCCGGGCGGGGATGCTGTCGGAATGGGCACGGCGGGGCTCATTTCACCCCCCGCATCGTGGACATCATCGGCAGCATGATGGAGATCAGCAGCGTGCCGATGACCGAGAACATCAGCACGATCAGCAGCGGTTCGAGCAGGGCCATCAGCCGGTCGGAGCGGCGCTCGACCTCGTCGCTCATGTCCTGGGCCATGGAGTCGAACGCGGTCTCGAGATCGCCCGAGCGCTCCGCGGCGACGAGCAGCCGGCGCGTGGCCAGGGGCAGTTCGTCCACTTCCTCGACCAGGTTGCGGAACAGGCCGCCTTCGACCAGGCGCTTGCGCATGGTGTCCAGCTGGCGGCGGAGCGTGGGGGCGGTGACGGTCTGACCGGCGACGGCGAGGGCGTCGGCCACGGGCACGCCGGTGCGGACGAGCGCGCCCATGATGGCGAAGAAGCGCGCCGCTTCGACGGAGGTCTGGAGCCGCGCGATGGCGGGGAGCTTGCGGGACAGCGCCAGCACGGCGCCGACGATGATCCTGCGCCCGAGGATCAGGCCGACGATCAGCGCCAGCGCCACGCCGCCGACGATCGGCAGATTGGCGCGCATCGCCTGACCGGCGCCGATGACGATCTGGGAGTACCACGGCAGATCGACCTCGGCCTGCTCGAGGGCCTTGCCGATCATGGGCACCACGAGGATGAGCATGAGGGCCGAGACGATGATGCTGATCGTCAGCACCACGGCGGGGTAGATCAGGAGGGTGACGGCCTTCTGCCCGATGGCCAGGCGTCGGCGCGTGGCGGCGGCCAGTCGGGCCGCGGCGTCGCCGAGGTCGCCTGTGCGCTCGGCGGCGCGGTACACGGCGATCGAGACGGTGTCGAACCCGCCGACCTGCTCGCAGGCGGTCGAGAACGAGGCGCCGGCGGAGACCAGATCGCGCAGGCGCGCGGCCTTGACGCGGGCCTTGGGCGAGACGACGGAGGAGGCGACCTGCAGCGCGTCGACCAGGGGCACGCCCCGCTTGAGGAGGTTCGACAGCTGCTCGTTCAGCGCCGTTTGATCCTTGAGGGGCAGGGCGCCGACCTCGGCGGGGGTGGCCCACTGGGGGGCCTTCCACGCGCGGAGCAGCAGCAGGCGGTCGCGACGGAGCGCCTCCTGCAGCGCGGCCTCGGTGACGGCGGCGCGCACGCCGAGCTTCTTGCCGCCCGTGGGGCTCACCGCCACGAACAGGAAGGGCGTCGGGTTGTTGGTTGCGGCGCTCACCGGTTCTGCTCGCTCTCTCTGGATCAGTGCAGCACGCGCCGGACCTCTTCTTCGGTCGTGAGGCCCGCGGCGACCTTGTCGCGGGCGTCGTCGGCCATGGCGCGCATGCCCTGCGACAGCGCGGCTTCGCGGATGGCGACGGCGTCGGCGGATTTGGCGACCATGCGGCGCAGGTCGTCGGTCATGACCATCAGCTCGTACACGGCGACGCGCCCGTGGTAGCCCGTGCCGAAGCATTTCTCGCAGCGGATCATGCCGCCGCCTCGTGCGTTGGGCGCGGGCACGACGGCCTTGCCGCCGCACGCGGCGCAGACGCGGCGCATCAGGCGCTGGGCGAGCACGGCCTGCAGCGAGGAGTTGATCAGGTAGTCCTCCAGGCCGATGTCCACGAGGCGCGAGATGGCGCTGGGGGCGTCGTTGGTGTGGAGGGTGGCGAGCACCAGGTGGCCCGTGAGGGACGCCTGGATCGCGAGGTTCGCGGTCTCGGCGTCGCGGATCTCGCCCACCAGGATGACATCGGGGTCCTGACGCAGCAGGGAGCGCAGCCCGGTGGCGAAGGTCACGCCGCGCTTGGGATTCACCTGCATCTGCGAGATGTTGTCGAGGTGGTACTCGACGGGGTCCTCGATGGTCATGACATTGCGCGAGGTGCGGTCCACGCGTCCGAGCGCGGCGTAGAGCGAGGTCGTCTTGCCGCTGCCGGTGGGGCCGGTCACCAGGATCATGCCGTTGGGCCGCTCGACCAGGTCGAGGAACTCCTTCTGCATGGCCTGGGACATGCCCACGGCGTCGAGGGTGAGCTGGGTCTGGGACTGATCGAGCAGTCGCAGCACGATGCGCTCGCCGAAGATCGTGGGGATGCACGAGATGCGGATGTCGATCTTCCGCGAGCCCACGCGAACCGTCGTCTGGCCGTCCTGGGGGCTGTGCCGGTTGGCGATGTCCAACTCGGCCATGACCTTGAGGCGCGAGGAGATCGCGGCGCCGAGGCTGGGCGGCGGGCTGAAGGCGTCCACCAGCATGCCGTCCACGCGGAAGCGGATGGTCAGGCGCCCGTCGAGCGGGTGGATGTGGATGTCCGACGCGCGCCGGCGCAGCGCCTCGAACAGGATCATGTTCACCAGCCGGATGACCGGCGTCTGGCGCGCGAGCTGCAGCAGGTCCGTCGCCTGCGAGACCGAGCCCGCGGCGGACTGGATCGCGCGGTCGTCCAGCGGCATGTCTTCGACGATCTCGGCGACCAGGTCCTGTTTCTGCTCGTAGCCGCGGTTGATGAGGTTGCCGACCTGCGCCCTCGGGGAAAGCGCCACGCGCAGCGGCATGCCGACCATGCGCTCCAGCGCCTGGAAGACGGTCGGCTGCATGGGCTGGCCCGCGGCGACGGCCATGACGCCGTCCTCGACGCTCAGCCCGGCGACCTGGTGGCGGCGGGCGACATTGGCGGGGACGCGCTCGTAGAAGGTCTCGGCGGAGACATGGGCGACCGGCTCAGGGTCGAAGCGCAGGCCGCAGCGCTCGGCGAGGCGAGCCAGCGCGGCGTGCTCCTCCATGCCCAGCGAAGAGAGCAGGACATCCCAGGGCTCCTCGTCGGCGCCGGGGAGGTTGGCGAACTCGGCCATGTGGTCGGCGCGGACGGGGACGGCGCCGAAGGCACGGACGACCTCGAGCGACGCGGCGGTCGGCGCGGGCGCGCCCTTGGCGCGGGGAGGCTGCGCGGTCGCGGCGGCGGGGGTCGCTGGCTTGGCGGGCTCGGGCGTGTTGGGCTGAGGATCGGTCACGAAGGGTCGTTGGTGTCGGGGCGCAGCCGCAGCGGGCGATCGAACGACGAGCCCAGGCTGCCGGAGCGGATGGGGATGCGCTCGGGCTGCAGCTCGGGCGTGTCGTTGTCCAGCCCGGTGTCCTTGAGCGGGCCCTTGGTGAGCAGGCGCAGATCGGTCATGGACTCGTCGCGCAGGATGACGGGTCGGATGAAGACGAAGACCGTGGTCTTGCGGGTGATGGTGGAGGTGTTGCGGAACGCCTGCCCGATGATCGGGATATCGCCCAGCAGCGGGACCTTGTCCACCGTGTCGTTCTTCCGGTCGAAGGTCAGGCCGCCGATGATGAGCGTGGAGTCCGAGGGCAGGGAGACCGTGGTGGTGTAGATCTCCTTCTGCTTGGGCGGCTGCAGGCCGTCCTCGCCCTCACCGATGAAGTCGGACAGCTCGACGGTCAGCTCAAGGTTCACGAGCCCGCCGGAGGAGATCTGCGGGCTGACGGTGAGCTTGGTGCCCGCCTCGACCGTGCCGCCCTGGGAGGTCACGGCGGTGCCGGCGTTCTGCGTCGTGGACGCGTACGGCCGCTCCTGCGTGCTGTTGAGCTCGGCCTCGCCGTTGTCGCGGACGAGGATGCGCGGCGTCGAAAGGATGCGGGTCTCGCCGACGGTGGACAGCGCGTTGAGCACGACATCCACATCGTCGCCGTCGTACACGCCGATCGCGGTGGGCGCGCCGGCCGCGGCGCCGACGACGCGCTGGAGCCCGAAGTTCGAGAACAAATCGAGCGTGCCGTTGGCGACATCTATGGTGGTGGCCCAGTCCACGCCAAACTCGAAGTTGTCGTCGGTGATGACCGAGACGACCTTGGCCTCGATGAAGACCTGGGGCTGGCGGATGTCCAGCTGCGCGACGATGGAGGCGAACTCCGCCTGCTGGCGGATGGGGGCCTTGATGACCACCTGGTTGCGGGCCGCGTCGGGCTGGATGGAGACATTCTCGCTGGGCGTCAGCGAGACGCCGACGCCGTCGCCGCCGATGGTGGTCGTGGTGGACTCGCCGGACTCATCGCCCGGGTTGTCGGGCGTGAAGCGGCGCGCCGCGGCGGTCTGGGGCAGGAACGGCGAGTCGCCGAACTGCTGGGTGGTGTCCTGCACGATGGCGTTGAGCAGCTCGGCGACCTCTTCGGCGTCGGCGTGCTTGAGGGGGTAGAACTCGACGACGACGCGCGCGAGGCGCGCCTGATCGGCGAAGGACTCCACCAGCGCCTCGACCTGCTCGTGCTGCTCGGCCGTGCCGAAGTAGACGAACGCCTCCTGGCTGTTCTCGAGCACGAAGCCGCTGCCGGTGCCGGTGCCGAACTGGCCCTGCTGGCCCCCGAGCGAGGCGCGGTTGTTGAACGAACTGGCCCCGCCGAACTGCGAGCCGCCGGTGGCCGGGCCGGTGGTCACGGCGCCGAGCCCGCGCCGCTCGCCGTAGGCGCAGATCGCCGGGGACGCGGGGCCCGCCGGGTAGCGCTTGGGGATGAGCTTGCTGGGCGTGTCGATGGCGTTGACCAGGGCGGTCAGCTCGATCGCCTCGGCGGCCGAGCCGCGGAAGATCAGGGCGTTGCTCTCGGAGTCGAGGAAGATGCGGTCGGGCAGGTTGGTGAGCGTGGAGGAGGTCGTGGCGACGGCGGGCTGGCCGATGGGCTGGTTGTTGCCGCGCTGCGCCGAGCGGTTCGATGTGGAGGAGGCGCCGTTGAGCTCGATGACCTTGCTGCGGGCGAGGTCGGCGTTGATGTGCACGACATCGATGCGGTGGAAGGTCTGGGCGCGGGCCTCGCCGATGACGGCCTTGACGATCTCTTCGACCGAGCGCAGGCCGCGCGGCGTGTCGGTGATGATGATGATGCCGAGCTCGTCGAGGTAGGCGATGCGGTTGCTCGCGGAGGCGTCCCCGCCGCCGCGAGAGGAGAGCGCCGCGTCCACCGCGACCTTGAGCGCGCTGGGGCGCAGCAGCGGCGTGGGGATGATGCGGGTGGTGGCCAGGTCGCCGGCGCCGAGGTTGAAGGGCACCTGCCCGGCGGGGCGGATGACATACCAGCCCTCGCGCTCGCGGGTGAGGGCGAAGCCCTGTTGCTCGACCAGGAGCGAGAGGAAGTCCAGCAGCTCGGCCGCCTTGATGTGCATGGGGCCGTTGAAGGTCACGGTCCGGTCGGCGACGCCGGGGTCGGAGAAGATGTTGATGTTCAGGCGCTTGCTGACCCAGTCCACCAGGGAGCCGATCTGCACCGGCTCGCCGACGGTCTCGATGGTGAAGACATCCTCGGGCTGGGGCGGCGTCAGCTCCTCGGGCGCGGGCGCCGCGGCCTGGTCGGCGGGAATCTCCAATCGGCGGGGCTGGGCGCCGCCGGCGGGGGCGGCGGGTTCTTCGGTCTGGCCGCCACGGATCTGACTCCAGGCGCGCCGGATCGGGCTGTTGGCGGCGCCGGCGTCGCCGGGGCCCGCCGAATCAGGGGATGACGCCGGGGGCTGCTCGGGCTTCTCGCCGGCCATGTCGCGCCCGCGGTCCTCGTAGCCGGGCTGCTCCTCGCCCTGAGCGGGCTGGGCGTCCTGCGCAAATGTTGCGCATGTCATCGCCAGGCCGGCGGCGAGGGCGACGGCGGCGGCGCGCAGGGCCGGTTCGAGCGGGCGGCGGAGGAGGGCGGTAGTCGGAAGGTCTGTCACTCGTGCATCCTCATGGGCGTCGGCGCGGGGGCCCGTTGGGGGTCGGGGGGCCGGATCATCGCAAGGCGGAGCCCCGGCCGCAAAGACGCGATCGATCGGCGCCGGGCCGGCGGTCAGGACGAGTAGCATCGCGGCGATGCGAGTCGTCAGCCTTCTGCCCTCGGCCACTGAGACGCTTGCCCGGATTATCGGTTCCGGCGGGCGTTCGGGTGTTGAACTGGTGGGTCGATCGCACGAGTGTGATTTCCCGGCCGATTTCGCTGATCGGCCCGTTCTGACGCGGGCAGCCCACGCATTCGCGGACCTCTCTTCATCGGAGATCGACAAGGCCGTATCCAGTTCCCTGAGCGAGGGCCGGTCCCTCTATGAGGTGGATGGCGCGCTGCTGCGGGACCTGAGGCCGGACCTGATCCTGACCCAGGACCTCTGCTCGGTGTGCTCGATCGACCTGGCCTCCGTCCGGAGACTCGCGGCGGAACTCCGGCCGCAGCCGGCCATCCTGAGCCTCAACCCCGGTTCCTTCGAAGAAGTCCTGGACGATGTGCTGCGGGTCGGGGCGGCGGTGGGGCTCCCGGACCGGGCGATGGAGGTTGTGGTCGGGCTGCGCGAGCGGTTCTTCAGGGCGTCGGAGCTGGTGACGCCCTATGTCGAAGGACCCCGGGCGCTGCTGCTGGAGTGGACCGACCCGCCGTTCGTCGGGGGGCACTGGACGCCGCAGCTGATCGAGCGCGCCGGGGCGAGCCACCCGCTGAACCCGACCGAGCCGATGGCCGGCGCCGGCGCGGGGGAGGGTGGGCAGATGGCGTTCCGGGTGGCCGGGCCTTCGAGGCGGACGACGCCGGAGGCGATCGAGGCCATGGCGCCCCAGGCGGTGGTGATCGCGCCGTGCGGCTATTCGCTGGAGCGCACCGAGGAGGACTACCTCACGCTGCGCGAGCAGGCCTGGTGGCGCCGGCTGCCGGCGGTGCGTGGGGGGCGGGTGGCGCTGGTGGACGGGAACCAGATGTTCAATCGACCGGGGCCGCGCCTGGTCGATGCGTACGAGTGGCTGGTCGGCTGGCTGCACGATCGGCCGGAGATCATCCCGGAGGATTTCCCGTGGCGCGTCGCGGACTGATCGGCATGGTGTTCGCGGCGCTGTCCGCGCTCGGATGCGCGGCGGCGCCGGAGGTGGGCGCGACAAACGAGCCGGATGTGCGCGTCGAATGGATCGGGCACACGGTGATCCCGCTTGGTGAGGATGATCGATTGGGCGGGCTCAGCGACCTGACCTGCGGCGATGGTCGGTGGTTCGCGATCACCGATCATCCGCGCGAGCCGCGGCTCGTGGAGCTGCAGGTGGAGGTGGACGCCGCGGCGGGGCGCGTGGAGGCGGGCATCGTCGGCTGGAGCGCGATCGACGCGGGCGCGGGGGACGGGGAATCGGTGGTGTGGCTGGGGAACGGGCGGTTCGCGGCGGGATTCGAGTCGCCGGGGGCGCTGGCGTTTCTTGATGAGAAGGGACATCTGCTGGGCAGGCCCGCGCTGCCGGCGGAGGTCGCGGGCTCGATGCGGGCCAATCGGCAGCTGGAAGCGCTGGCGGTGCGTGAGGGCACGGACCATCGACGCGAGCTGTGGGTGGGGATCGAGACGGCGCTGACGATCGACGGGCCGGAGGCGAGTTCGCAAGAGGGCGCGCTGTGCCGCGTGCTGGTGATGGACGCCCAGACCGGGGCGGCGCTGCGGCAGAACGCCTATCGAACGCTGCCGGCGCCGGTGGGGCTGGTGGGGCCTGTGTTCAACTCGCTGGTGAGTTTCGCGGCGCTCGATGATGGGCGTGTGTTGGCGCTGGAGCGCTCGCTGGAACTGATCGGCGGCTACGGGATCGCGTTGCGCGTGTTGTCGCCGACGGGCGCCGAGACGGATGTGACGGGGATGGCAGACCTGGCGGACGATGCGTCGCTCGTTCCGCTGCCGACGACGACGATCTTCGAGCGGCGCGGGCTGAACACGCTGGGGCCCGGCAATGTCGAGGGCGTGGCGATCGGGCCGGCGATCGACGACGAGATCGGCGGGCGGCTGCTCGTGCTGGTCAGCGACGACAACTTCGGACGCGAGGGCCAGCGCGGGGTTCTGGTCATCGCGATGCGTCTGCTGATCGGCGGCGCTACTTCAACGGATGCAGGCCCAGGGCCTTCCGCTCCGCGTTGAGCTTCACGACGGCGGGTGGATGATCCTTCAGCAGCTTGAGCAGCTGGCTGGCGGTGACCTCGAGGCGCACGGCGGGGTCGTGCAACTCCCAACCGGACTCGGCGATGTGGTCCAGCGCCTCGGCGAGCAGGGCGGGGTAGTCGTGGTGCGAGGGGTTGCAGGCGATGCGCCCGTTGCGGGCGCGAGAGCGCCAGAGTGCGGTGCGGGAGTCGCCGCGCGGGATGGGCTCGCGGTGTTCGACGGCGAGGATCAGGCGAAGGCGGCGGACGGCGACCTTCTTGTTCTCGTTCTGGCTGCGCCGCTCGCCGGCCTGGGCGTGGGCGCCGGTGGGGCGGTGGTGGAGCTTGACCTGCGTCTCGACCTTGTTGCGGTGCTGACCGCCGGGGCCTGAGGA
>CALKYH010000252.1 GCA_938003595.1 uncultured bacterium | reverse complement strand
TGCGGCGACACCCGGGACATGCTCGGGCACTTCCCCCCGGTCTGCTATCCGGCCCACGGCTGGGTCCAGCAGCGGACCACCCCCACAGAAATCCGAGTTATCGGAACCCCAAGCCCGGCGACGGAGTACCGTTTCAAGAGAACTCTTGGGGACACGGAAACGGACATGGTGGTCTCAAATTTCTTTATCCTCCCGGGATCCACCCAGCGGACCGCCCCGGACATCGGCGCGCTCAACGCGGCGTCGCAGAGCCTGGCCATGTCAACGCTGGGCGCGGCCCAGGTGCAGATTGTCACCCCACCGAGCCTCTCGGAGAAGGAGCGTGCGGAAATCGTCGATGAGTTCGTGGCCGCGCTCGAACCGGTGATCCGCGCGGTCACACAGGAACGCCCCATTGCAGAGTGACTACGCACGCCATTATGGGACCGACGACCTCGCGCTGCCCGGCGGCGTCGATGGCGCGGCGCCCCATCGCAACCTGATTCTCGAGGCGCACCAGCGCCTGCGCGGGCGCTACCTCTGGGCGATCCTTGCCTCCGCCGCGCTGGCGCCGATCCTGGCCGCCGCGGGATGGCTCGCGACCAGGCCCGAGTTCAAGAGCTCCGGCATTGTGCGTGTGGCCCCCACCCTGCCTCGTCTGCTCTACGAGAGCGAGGACAACAAGCTCCCGCCGCTGTTCGATTCGTATGTCGCGGCGCAGGCCACCTACCTCCAGAGCGCTCGCGTCATCGATCGCGCGCTCGATCCGTCCTTCAAGGTCGCGCAGCTCGGCGATCGCAGCCTGATCGAAGCCGGTTGGCCGACCGGGCCCGAAGGCAAGGTTCGGCTGCTCCGGCGGCTGAGCGTTGACCTACGGCGCGGCTCCCAGCTCATCACCGTCAGCGTCGCAGACCCGCAGCCCGCCATGGCCCAAAACGCGGTGAACGCCGTCCTGGCCGCGTACGAAACGCTCTACGGCGAAGCGGGCGAGATCGCCACGACCCAGCGGGAGCGCATCCTGCAGGACCGCAAGCAGCGCCTCGATCGGGACCTGAAGATCGTCGTCGAGAAGATCTGGAATATCACGGAGAAGCAAGGTCCCGACACGATCGATCGCCTGCATTCCGCCCGTATCGACGAGCTGCAGCGCATCGACAGTGAACGGATGGCCGTCGAGACCGCTCTGATTCAGTCGCAGTCACGCGCATCGACGAAGGGCGAATCGGAGGCTGAGAGCGTCCAGGACGCCAGCGAAGATCGCCGCGCCCGAGAGCTGGCCCGCATTGATCCGCCGCTGGCCAACCTGCTGCAGGAGCGGGAGCTGGCCAACCTGGATATCGAGCGCCTCAGCGCCACCTTCGGTCCCGCTCACCGCGACATCGTCCGCCGCAGGTCCGACCTGCAGATCATCGACCAGCAAATCGCGGCGCGGATCCGCACGCTTGAGGAGTCCGGCGCCGACCCGGCCGCGCTCGCGGCCACCGGCAACCTTGCCGACCTCCCGCCCGCCCAGCTCACGAGCATGCTCGAGCAGTACAACCAGGTCCGCGCCCGCATCGCCGCCGACGCCGAGGCCCTCAGCGCCAAGCGACAGGAGATCGCCAAGGCCCGCGACCAGGAAACCGAGATCCGCCGCCTGCTCGACGAGACCAGCGTCGCTCTCGAGACAGTCCAGGTCGAGAAGGAGAGCGCCGGGGACGGCCGCATCTCCGTCGCCCAATACGGCGACATGCCGCTCGCCCCGTCGACTGACCGCCGCATCCCGCTCGCGCTCGCCGGCGCGGCGGCGGGCGTCGGCGCAGGGGTCGGCGCGTTCCTGCTCATCGGCGCTCTGGACCGTCGCTTCCGCTACAGCGACGATGTGCTCGGTCGCGATGTCGGCCCCACACGCCTGGGCGTGCTGCCGGAGCTGTCCTCCACCGAGGAGGAGCAGCAGGAGCAGGCGCGTGTGGGCGTGCATCAGATCCGAAACCTCCTCGCAAGCACGGTGCGGGCGAAGGACGGCGGTCGTGTCCTCTGCATCACCAGCGCCATGCCCGGCGACGGCAAGACCAGCCTCGTGATGGCGCTCGGCTTGTCCTTCGCTTCCGGCGGCGACCGCACCCTCGTGATCGACGCGGACCTGGTCGGCCGGGGCCTGACCCGCACGCTGTCTCTGACGAACAGGCCCGGCCTGCGGGACCTCCTCGAGCAGCGTCGCTCGCTCGAGGACACGCTCTCCTCCTGCTTCCCCGGCCTGCACGCCATCCCCTCAGGCTCGACCTCCGACTTCGCCCCGGAGCACATGTCGCCGTCCAAGTTCACGCGCCTGATCAATCAGCTCCGGAGCCGATTCGACACCATCCTGATCGACACCGGCCCGCTGCTCGGCAGCATCGAGGCCGATCTGGCCGCCGCGGCGAGCGATTCCACGGTCCTCGTCGTAGCGCGAGGTCAGAGCTACAGCGCGGCGCAGGAGTGCTTCCGCCGGCTGCGCGAGGTGCGTCGCCCCTGCGCCGGCTATGTGTTCAATCGCGCTTCCGCGTCGGATTTCCGGCGCAGCAGCAGCAACTTCTCCACCTCCAGAGCGGCCCTGCCCGCGCAGAGAACGACCCGGCAGGACCAGTCCGACCTGATGAACGCCCTGCTGTCCAACATGCGGCTGGGGCGCCTCCTGTGCCGGATGGGCCGACTGACCGAGGAGCAACTCGCCAACGCGCTCCGCATCCAGGAAGAGACCGGCGCCCCGCTTGGCGAGGTGCTGATCAGCCAGGGGTTCGTCACCGCGGACGATCTGGCCACCGCCCTGCAGAGTCAGCGCCACCGCGGCACGGCCGACGACGACATCCAGCCCGCCGCCTGAGACGATCCGCATCAACCAGCGGTGCGAACAAGCCGTGCGAAACGCCGCGATCGAGCCAAGCCCGATGCCACCCGCCGCCCCCGCTGGCCCTGCCAGAGTGTGGGGCCTGGACATCCTGCGGCTGCACGACATGTTCTGGGCCTCGCACGGCGTGCAGGTGGTGCGCCCCGGCGGACCACCGCCGAGAGCGTCGGGACCGGAGCTTTACTTGCTCCTCCGCGACCCCGACATGGCGCTGTTCCCGCTCGACGCCGCCGTCGCCCACCTGAACTGGCTCAAGCCACGGGCCCTCCGCCTCCGCGTCGTCGAGGTTCGCCCCGACGCCTACAGCGAGCGTGTGCTGCACGGCGACGACTCGGCCTTCCTTGGAATCCGGCGCACCTATCGCGCCGACCGGACGGGCTCGATGCGGGCCGGGCTGACCTCGATCGCCTCCGTGGCCGCACAGTGGCAGGCGGCCGGGACAGACCGGGACCGATGGCGGTCCCTTTCGCCGAACGCCACCGACGGCCGCACCGCATCTTGCCAGGTGACCGGGCTGATCTTCTCCGCCGACCGCCCCGAGGATGCCCCGCGCCTGATCGGAGAGCTGCAGCGCACCTGGACGCGCCCCGAGATCGTCGCGCCCGATATCTACGAGTTCGGCCCCGGGGTCTTCATGCATGAGTCCGTGAGGGTCGAGGGCGATGTGCGCCTCGTGCCGCCCCTCTGGATCGGGTCTGGCCAGTCGCTGCCCAAGGGCGGCGCCGTGATCGGCCCCGGCGTCATGGACGACCGCACCCCCCTGCCGTCCGCGTCTCCCGCCGATGTCCGCTGGAGCGAGGTCTACCTCCCGCGCTGGCCCACCACATGGCAGAAGGGCCTGCTCCGCCGGCGGATCGCCAAGCGGACCTTCGACATCATCTTCTCGGTGGCCGTCCTGATCGCCACGGCGCCGCTCTACCCGCTGGTCGCCCTCGCGATCCTGATCGAGGACGGCCGGCCGATCTTCTTCGTGCACAAGCGGCAGACCCTCCGGGGCCGCGAGTTCGGGTGCCTGAAGTTCCGCACCATGCAGCGCAACGCGGATCACCTCAAGGAGCAGCTCGCCGCCGCGAACCAGGCCGACGGCCCGCAGTTCTTCATCACCAACGACCCGCGATTGCTGCGCATCGGGAAGTGGCTCCGTCGGCTGCAGATCGACGAGCTGCCCCAGTTCATCAATGTGCTGCTGGGGCACATGAGCGTCGTGGGCCCGAGGCCCAGCCCGGACAAGGAGAACCAGTTCTGCCCCGCCTGGCGAGAGGCCCGGCTCAGCGTCCGACCCGGCATCACAGGACTCTGGCAGGTGCGGCGGACTCGGTTGCCGGAGACGGACTTCCAGGAGTGGATCCGGTACGATCTGGAGTATGTGCAGCGCAGCTCGTTGAGGCTGGATATCTGGATCATCATGCAGACCGTCCTCCGGATCATCGGTCACTGAAGGGGCTCATTCCGATGAAGCGTCGAACCAAGAAACGACTCGCGGTCGTCGTTGTCGTGGCGATCGCCCTGCCGCTGCTCGGGCTCGGCGCCAGCGTGCTTGTCAACGCACGCCGCGACCGCCTCCTCAACGAGGCCAGGGCCGAGGGCATGGCGGCGTACGCCGAGGGGAACATGCAGGTCGCCCTCCGACGACTTGGCTATGTCGTCGGACGCCGCAAGACCGACGGCGAGGCCCTCCTCGCCTACGCCGACGCCAGCGCCCAACTCCCCGAGCCCAA
>CALKYH010000251.1 GCA_938003595.1 uncultured bacterium | reverse complement strand
CGCTGCCCCATTACCAGAAGGGCACGCACATGAGCCGGTTCCTGGAGGTGCTCAACGAGCAGAACTCCGAGCCGATCAACCCGGAGCGGATCCCGGTCATCACGAAGGCGATCCGGGAGCGGCTGGAGGCCGAGGAGGCCCACCTCGAGATCACCTTCACCTACTTCGTGCAGAAGCACGCGCCGGTGACGGGGGCCGCGGGGCTGATGGACTACCGGGTGACTTTCGAGTGCTCGTCGAACGCCCACGAGGACTTCGTGATGGGCGTCAAGGCCCCCGCGGCGTCGCTGTGCCCGTGCTCCAAGGAGATCTCCCGGTACGGGGCGCACAACCAGCGCTGCGAGATCGAGGCCCGGGTGCGGTTCGACGGGATGCTGTGGATCGAGGACCTGATCGAGCTGATCGAGAAGGCCGCTTCCGCGGAGGTCTACGCGGTGCTCAAGCGCCCGGACGAGAAGTTCGTGACCGAGGCGGCGTTCGACAACCCCAAGTTCGTGGAGGACATCGTCCGCGACCTGGCGGTGACGCTGGACGGGGACGACCGGATCTCGCAGTACACGATCAACAGCGAGAACTTCGAGTCCATCCACAACCACAACGCCTACGCCCAGCTGTCTCGCGACAAGCGGACGGACGCGGCCCGCTGACCCGGCCGCGCCCGGGGCGCTCCCCGAAAAAAGTCCCCCCATCGGAGTCGGCGCTTCGATAATGAAGCGACCGTCGTCGCTATCGTTCCGCGCCGCCTCCATCGATCCGCCGGGCCCATGGACCGTTCCCCCCTCATCCCGAGCATGTTCCAGCGGCGCATGGCGCTGCTCATGACGCTGGTCGCGCTCGGCGTCGCGCCGCTCGCGGGGCAGCTGTTCAGGCTGACGGTGGTCAAGGGCGACGAGCACCGGGCGGCGGCCGAGCGGGCGCTGGTCCGACGCAAGTGGACGCCGACGGTGCGGGGGCCGATCCTGGACCGCAAGGGGCGCGTGCTCGCGATCGACCGACCGGCGTTCGACATCGCGGTGGACTACGACCTGATCACCGGCGACTGGGCGGTGCAGGAGGCGGCGTCCGACGCGCGGAACGCCAACCGCGAGCAGTGGCTGGCGCTCGACGCGGAGGGGCGCGAGCGGCTGACGGCCGAGCGGCTGCCCCAGTACCAGAGGCGGCTGGATTCGTTCTGGACGACCTTCGCGCAGACGGCCGGCGTGTCGGAGGAGGACATCGATGAGCGCAAGGCCAGGATCCTCTCCGAGGTGCAGAAGACCGCGGCGATCGTCTGGGACCGGGCCCTCAAGAGCCGCGAGCGCGACCTGAGCAAGCGCTCCGGCGAGGATGCGCTGGTCACGCTGTCCGATGTCGCGAGGCCCATCCGCGAGCAGCGCCAGCCCCATGTGATCCTGCGCGGCGTGAACGACTCGGTCGCCTTCGAGTTCCGTCGCCTGGCCATGACCGTGCCCGGGCTGCATGTCAACGACGCGGGCCAGCGCGAGTACCCCAACGAGACCATCAGCGTCACCATCGATCGCTCCCGCTTCCCGCACTGGCTGAAGACCGATGAGCCCGCGACGCTGAATGTCACCGGCGTCGGGTCGCACATCCTCGGGTGGATGCGGAACCGCGTGTTCGCCGAGGACATCGCGCGGCGCCCGCTCATCAACCCCTCGACCGGGCAGGTCGATCGGGGCGGCTACCAGCCGGGCGACACCGTCGGCCAGGCGGGCGTGGAGCGAGACCTCGAGTCGCGCCTGCGCGGGCTGCGGGGGCAGACCGTGCACCACCTGGACACCGGCGTGATCGAGGACACGCCCGCCGAGCCGGGCGCGCCGGTGCACCTGACGATCGACATCGCGCTGCAGGCGCGGATCCAGGCGATCATGTCGCCGGAGCTGGGCCTGGCGGCGGTGCAGCCGTGGCACGCTGGCAAGTCCACCCTGCCGGAGGGCACGCCGCTCAACGGCGCCGCGGTGGTGATCGATGTCGCCAGCGGCGAGGTCCTGGCGATGGTCTCGACGCCCTCGTTCACGCGCGCGGACATCGAGCACGATCCGGACCTCGTCTTCCGCGACCCCCTGAACAACCCCTGGGCCAACCGCGCCTGCAATGTCCCGTACCCGCCGGGATCGATCATCAAGCCGATGATGCTCGTCGCGGCGGCGACCTCCGGCAAGCTCAACCTGCACACGCCGATCGAGTGCACCGGTCACCTGCTCCCCGGGAACAAGGACATCCTGCGCTGCTGGATCTACAAGCAGTACACGACGACGCACACCGCGCAGCTGGGGCACGCGCTGAGCGCGCCCGAGGCGCTGGAGGTGTCGTGCAACATCTACTTCTTCACCGTCGGCCAGCGCCTGGGGCCCGACGGCGTCGCCGACTGGGCGCACCGGTTCGGGCTTGGCTCGACCGCGAGTCTGCACGCCGGGCCGGAGCATCCGGGGTTTGTCGGGCCGCTGGGCGACAAGGCGATCAGCCCGAGCGACGCGGTGCAGATGGGCATCGGCCAGGGGCCGATCGCGTGGACGCCCCTGCAGGCGGCGGATGTCTACGCCACGATCGCTCGGGGCGGGCTGCGGATCGTGCCGCGCCTGGAGCGCGACGCGACGGCGCAGGCGACCGATCTGGGTTTGAACGAGGAGGCTGTGCGCCAGGCGCTCGAGGGCCTGCGCATGGCGGCGAACGAGAGCCATGGCACGGGGTTCGACATCTCCTGGGACGGTTTCCGCGAGCCCATCTTCAATGTGCCGGGGATTGAGGTCATCGGCAAGACGGGCACCGCGGACGCCCCGGACATCCGCTTCGAGGGTGAACTGTTGCGCGAGGGCGATCACTCGTGGTATGTGGCGCTCGCGGGGCCCAAGGGCCAGCCGCCGCGATACGCGATCGCCTGCGTGCTCGAGTACGCCGGCTCGGGCGGGCGCGTGTCCGGCCCGGTGGTGAATCAGATTGTGCAGGCGCTGGTGGACGAGGGCTACCTGCCCCGCGTCGGCGCGCCGCGGGCCGGCTCGGAGGCGGTGCGATGACGCACGCCGTCATGCCCCCGGCGCGCCAGCCGACGCTGGTCGGCGCGGTGGCGCCCCGCGAGCTGCGCAGCACGCTCCGCGCCGGGGCGGTGCCGAGCATCCGGTTCTCCCGCCCTGAGCTGTGGATGGTGCTGGTCTCCACCTTCGCGCTGGCGGGCCTGGGCATCTACTGCATCAACCTCGCGTCGGGCCCCGGCGCGGCGCCGTTCGCCGGGCTGGCGCTGCGGCAGATCGCCTACATGTCGGTCGGCGTGGCGGCGATGGCGTGCGCGGCGCTGCCGCACTACCGCCGGTTCGGGCCGCTGGCCTGGCCGGCGATGATCGCGTCGCTGGCGCTGCTGGTGTTCCTGCTGGTCCCGTTCGTGCCGAGGTCGATCGTGACGCCGCGCAACGGCGCCCGGGCGTGGATCGACCTGGGCCCCGTGTCGCTGCAGCCGGCGGAGTTTGCCAAGATCGCCTACATCCTTGTGCTGGCGCGGTACCTGCGGTTCCGCAAGAACTATCGGCGGTTCACGGGGTTCATCCCGCCGGCGCTGATCACCTTCGTGCCGGTGGTGCTCATCGTGCTGCAGCCGGACCTGGGCTCGGCGCTGCTGTTCATCCCCGCGCTGTTCGCGCTGCTGCTGGCGGCCGGCGCGAAGCTCAAGCACATTGCGCTGGTCGTGGCGCTGGGGCTGGCGATGGCGCCGTTGTCATATCCGTTCCTGCTGCCTCACCAGAAGGAGCGCATCAACGCGATGGTCCGCCAGGTGCAGGGCGACACGAGCCGCGCCGACACCACGCAGTACCAGTCGCTCAAGGCCATCACGCTCGTGGGCGCCGGCGGCGTGGCGGGGCTGGGCGCGGAGCATTCCCGCGCCGTGATCGACTTCAACGACCTGCCCGAGCAGCACAACGACATGATCTTCGCGGTCATCTGCAACCGCTTCGGCTTCCTCGGGGGCCTCGCGACGCTGGGGCTGTACCTGACCTTCATCGCCGGCGGCCTGCTCGCCGCGGCCCGCTGCAAGGACCCCTTCGGCCGCCTCGTCGCCGTGGGCGTCGTGTCGTTCATCGCGACGCAGGCGATCGTGAACATCGCGGTCGTGCTGGGCCTGGCGCCGGTTGTGGGGATCACGCTCCCGTTCGTGTCCTACGGCGGATCGAGCATGCTCTCGTGCTTCATCGGCGCGGGGCTTCTGGTGAATGTCGCCATCCGCCCGCCGGAGCGGTTGTACCGCCACTCGTTCGAGTACGGCGGCGAGGACGACTGAGCGTTCGACGCGTTATCCAAAAAATAAGAACGCCCCCGGACGATGTCCGGAGGCGTCCAACCCTCACCCTCCGAGTCCGAAGAGTGTCGAATCAGTTCGTGCGCCGGCGACGCATCGCGCCCAGGCCGAGGAACGCCGCGAGGGCGACACCGCCCGGGGCGGGCACCGTCCGCAGCTCGGCGCCGACGCCGTCGACATCGAAGCCATCGCCGGAGTTGTTGTGGAGCGCCGAGTTCGTGGCGTCCACGATCTTCAGGAAGTTGAACGCCTGGCGGCCCGAGTCCTCCTCGACCTGCGAGAGGGACATGGTCACGCCCGCCGTCGCGTTGGTGATCTGGCCGACGCTGTAGTAGGTCGCCGAACTCCAGTCGGCGCCGAAGCCGACGAAGACCTCCGCCGCCTCGCGGTAGCTGGAGCGGCTGCCGTAGGTGGTCTCCCACACGGTCAGGGAGCCGCCGAAGGTCGAATCAAAGGTCAGGATGATCGAGCCGCCGAAGCCCAGGGACACGAAGTTCATCGTGTCATTGATCTGCGGGGCGCCGAGCGCCTTGCTCGTGATCGTGCGGTCGGCGTCCACGGCGGCGCCGCCCTTGGTCAGGCCCTGCGAGAAGTTCGCCACGCCGGAGGCGTACATCAGGTCCGCGGAGGCGGAACCGGCGATGAAAGCGGCGGCGGCGACGGTGGTGAAATGCTTGTTCATAAGTCCTGTCTGCTCCCCTGTTGGAACACTCTGTGCGGGGTGGTTCCTCAGCGGATGAACCATGCGATTCGCCGCAGGGGACGCAAGCAGGACGGGACAACATCGCATCCGGCTCGTCCGCCGGCCGTTGTTATCAGCGCTGTCCCGGATAACGCGGCGCAGCGCCGCTCCCGCCCGCGCCGTTCTCGGAGCGCGGGCCATGCGAACAGGGGAAGCGCTTCCCCCGAACCTCTACGGCGCCGCGTTCTCGTGCTCGCGGATCATCCCCGCCACCTGCTCGAGCAGGTCGTTGGGGATCGGCACCGTCAGGTTGTACTGCGCGATCTTCCAGCCGCCGGCGGTCTTCACCAGCACGCCGCTGCCGCGGCACGCGCCGTACTTGGCGTTCACCAGCGTCTCGTCGAACCACGCCGTGTCGCCGCCAGCGCCGAGGATGATGTGGCGCGAGGTCGGCGTGTACACCCAGCCCACCTCGCGCTGGGTGAAGATGGGCATCGCGTACTCCTTGAACTGCTCGATCGTCCAGCGCTCCGTCGCGTCGGTGCCCAGGAAGATCGCGTCGGGGGTGTAGAGGTCGAAGTAGCGGTCCTCGTCGGCCTTGGCCGCGAACTCGTGCATCGCGTCGAGCGTGAGATCGATCGCGGCGAGGTTGTCTCGGGGCGACCCCGGGCCCCCGAGGCCGACCATGGCCAGAGCCCCGCCGACCGCCGCGATCCCGACCGCCAGTTTCCAGTGATTGCTCATGCCGGTTCTCCTTCCCGGATACCGTACCCGACCACCCATGACCGCTCCTCCCCCCCAGACCTTCACCGACCAGGCCGCCGAGTACGGGCTCGAGTTCGAGCCCGGGGACCTCGATCGTCTGGGCGCCTACCTCGATCTGCTGTACACGGCGAACGAGTCCTTCAACCTCACCGCCGTACGCGACCGTGACGAGGCCTGGATCCGGCACATCCTCGACTCCCTGACGCTCATCCCCGTCCTGGCCGAATTGCCCGAGGGCGCGAAGGTCGCCGACATCGGCAGCGGCGGGGGGGCCCCGGGGCTGATCCTGGCCATCGCCCAGCCGCACCTGCGCTTCACGCTCGTGGAGGTGACGGGCAAGAAGGCCCGGTTCCTGCGCGACACCGCCGCGGCGCTGGGGCTGACCAATGTCGAGGTCCTCAGCGAGCGAGCCGAAGACCTGGCCCGTCGCCCCGAACTCCGCGCCGGGTTCGACGCCGTCCTCGCCCGCGCCGTGGGGCGGATCGCGGTCATCGCGGAGCTGACCGTGCCGTTCGCGAAGATCGGCGCGGTCATCGCGCTGACCAAGGGCCAGCGCACCGAGGAGGAACTCGCCGAGGCGCGCCAGGCGCTGCACATGCTGCATGTCTCGGTCGCGGGGATCGTGGACACGCCGACGGGGCGGATCGTTGTGCTGGAGAAGCGGCGTGCGACGCCGCACGCGTATCCGCGCCGCGCCGGAGATCCCAAGCGCGCGCCGCTGGGCGTCTCGACGCCCCTGCAGGGCCCGGGCGGGGGCGATTGAGGTGCCGACCGCCGCGGAGATCGCCTCGTTCCTGACGCCCGGCGGCCCGCTGGACATGGCGTTCCAGAGCGCGGGGCTGGGCGAGGGCTTCGAGCCCCGACCGCAGCAGACGCGCATGGCCGAGGCCGTGGCGCGCACGCTCGAGCGGCGCGGGCGCCTGCTCGTCGAGGCGGGCACGGGCGTGGGCAAGTCCTTCGCGTACCTGGTCCCCGCGGCGCTCCGCATCGTCGAGCAGGGCGAGCGCGTGGTCATCGCCACGAACACCATCGCGCTGCAGGAGCAGCTCCTCAAGAAGGATGTGCCGATCGTCAGGGCCGCGGTGCAGTCGATGGGGGCGGACTTCCGGCCTGTCTTGGTGAAAGGGCGCGGGAACTACTTGTCGATCCGCCGGTTGCAGCTGGCCTCCGAGCGGCAGGACTCGTTGTTCCCCGACACCTACGCCCGCCAGACCCTGCACACCATCGAGGACTGGGCCTACAGCACGACCGACGGCACGCTGGCCTCGCTGCCGATGCTCGAGCGGCCCGCGGTGTGGGAGCGCGTGCAGTCGGATGTCGGCAACTGCATGGGCCGGCGCTGCCCGACCTACGAGAAGTGCTTCTACCAGCGCGCCCGGCGCGAGATGGAAAGCGGCGAGCTGCTCATCTGCAACCACGCGCTGTTCTTCAGCGACCTGGCGCTCCGCGCCAGCGGCGTGGGCCTGCTGCCCAAGTACGACCATGTCATCCTCGACGAGGCGCACAATGTCGAGGATGTCGCCAGCGAGCACTTCGGCGCCAGCCTCACCGAGGGGCGCATCCGCCGGCTGCTGACCCTGCTCTACCACCCGAGGACAGGCAAGGGCTTCCTCTCCACCCTGACCCTCCAGGGCGGGCAGACCGAGGCCCTGGACGACGCGGTGCGGGCCGTGCTGAACGCCGAGGAGCTGGCCGCGGCGTTCTTCGACCGCCTGCTCTCGCTCACCGGCGGCGTCGTGAACGACAGCTTCCGCCTCCGGGCCCCGAACATGGTGGAGGACCTCATCAGCCCGGCGTTCCGCGACCTGTCGCTGCGGCTCAAGCGGCTGCGGGAGGTTGCGGCCCGCGAGGACGACAAGTTCGAGATCAACGCCTTCGCCGAGCGGGCGCTGGCGATCGCCCTCGACGCAGGTGCGCTCATCGAGCAGACCATCGAAGGCGCGGTGTACTGGGTGGAAGTCGCGGCCGGCGGCGGGGGGGGCGCCGACGACGCCCGGGCGCACCGCCTGCGCGTGTCGCTGGCGTGCTCGCCGATCGAGGTGGCGCCGCTGCTCTCGACGCACCTGTTCGCGCCGGGCCGGGGCGTGGTCCTCACCTCGGCGACGCTGGCCTCCACCTCCCGCGAGGACGACCAGGGCGGATCGGCTTCCGGGGGCTCGGGGGCGTTCGCGCACGCGCTCGCCCGCTTCGGCGCCGACAAGCCCCGCTCCGATGACGATGACGAGCCGGCGGCCACGCTGCTGCTGGGCAGCCCCTTCGACTACGCCTCGCAGGTGCGGCTGTATGTGGATCGCTCCATGCCGGATCCGCGCTCGCCGGCGTACATCGACGCCCTCGCCGAACGCATCCTTCGCCACACCGGCGCCACGCGCGGCGGCGCCTTCGTGCTCTTCACCTCGTTCGACACGCTGCGGCGCACCGCCCAGCGCGTCGCTCCGGGTCTGGACGAACTGGGCCTGCCGCTGCTCACCCAGGAGCGCGACGGGCCCCGGGGTCTGCTGCTGGAGAAGTTCCGCGACGCGGGGAACGCCGTGCTCTTCGGCGCCGCGTCGTTCTGGCAGGGGGTGGATGTCCGGGGCGACGCGCTCCGCAATGTGATCATCACCCGGCTGCCGTTCGACCCCCCGGACCGGCCGCTGACCCAGGCGCGCCTGGACCGCATCCAGGAGCGCGGCGGGGACCCGTTCTTCGAGGACTCCCTCCCCCGCGCGGTCATCAAGTTCAAACAGGCCTTCGGTCGGCTGATCCGCTCGGCGGACGACCGCGGGCGCGTCGTCGTGCTGGACCCGCGGATCGCCACCAAGGGCTACGGGCGCGCGTTCCTCCGGGCGCTGCCCGAGGGCGTCGAGCCCATGCCCGCCGACGAAGATTGACCCCTGCCCCGGTGGTCGGCCGACCCTGTATCCTGAGGGCCACACACCTCACACAGAAGGGGCACAGGACCACCGCATGCTGGGCAAAGTCTTCAAGGCGTACGACATCCGGGGCACCTATCCCGATCCGTTGAACGAGCGCATGGCGTGGCAGATCGGCTACGGCGCCTCGGCGTTCCTGCTCGACGACGCCGCGAAGGCCGGCGAGACCACGCCGATGATGAAGCACATCGTCGTCGGGCGCGACATGCGCAAGAGCAGCCCGGCGCTCGCGGCCCAGCTCATCGAGGGGATCAACTGCCAGGGCGGACATGTCATCGATGTCGGGATGGTGGACACCCCGTTCATCTACTTCGCGGTGAATCACCTGGACTGCGCCGGCGGCATCCAGACCACCGCCTCGCACAACCCGCCGCAGTACAACGGCTTCAAGATCTCCAAGCGCAGCGCCAAGCCCGTCGGCGAGAGCACCGGCCTGGGCGAGATCCGCAAACTCGCCGCCATGGCCGACCCGGCCGTGCAGGGCGTCAAGAACCACGCGGGCGGGCGCGTCGAGACGCGCGATCTGTGGGACGCCTACATCGCGCATGTGCGGTCGTTCCTCGACCTGGGCGGCAAGACGGTCAAGGTCGTGGTGGACGCCAGCAACGGCATGGCCGGCACGATGGTCCCGCGCGTCTTCGGCGCCAACGGCTCGGCCATTCCCGGGCTTGAGATCATCGAGATGAACTTCGAGAACGCCAAGGGCGTGTTCGTGCACGAGCCCAACCCGCTGCTACCCGCGGCGCTGCTCGGCGTCCGCGAGGCCGTGCTCGAGCACAAGGCCGACCTGGGCATCTGCTTCGACGGCGACGCCGACCGC
>CALKYH010000250.1 GCA_938003595.1 uncultured bacterium | reverse complement strand
CCGCTGGGCATCGGCCTGCTGCTGGGCGGCGCCATGATGGGCGTGCTCTCCGCGCTGCCGGCGATGCGCGCGGCGCTGAAGAGCATCGCCCGGGGCAGCAAGTCCATCGGCGGCGCCTCGGAGCTGGGCCTCAAGACCATCACCATCGCGGTGCTGGGCGCCATGGTGGTCGTGTTCTTCGCGGCCGACTATGTCCATAAAGAGGCGTTCAACCGGCTCGACCCCGTCAGCGGCGCGCCGATCGTCTCGAGCGTCGAGACCGCCGAGCACATGGGCTACTCCATCGGCTTCGCCAGCGAGGAGAACCTCGCCACCTGGAACAGCTGGGACGACGACCAGAAAGACGGCTACATGGCGTCGCAGAACGCCAAGCCGGGCTGGCTGTCGGGGTTGAATCCGCACCTCAAGTCCGCGATCATCGCGCTCGTGGGCGTGGGGTGGATCTGGTTCGCGGGCATCATCATCGCCCAGTGCACCGGCATGACGGACTGGTCGCCGATCTCCGGCATGGCGCTGCTGACGGTCGTGCTTGTGCTGATGCTCGGCGGCACGGGCGATGTCCTCGCCGGCGTGCTGATAGGCGCGACCTTATGCGTGGCCATCACCATCGCATCGGACATGATGCAGGACCTCAAGACAGGTCACTTGATCGGCGCCACGCCCCGCAAACAGCAGCTGCTGGAGCTGAGCTTCACGGGGCTGGGGCCCATCGTCTCGATGGTCACCATCCTGATCATCGCCGCGGCCAACATGGAGAAGTTCGGCGTCTCCATGGGCCCGGGCACCGACACCACCGCCCCGCAGGCCCAGGCGCTCGCGGCGGTCATCACCGGCGTGCAGGGCGGGGAGATGCCCTACCTGCTCTACGGCGCCGGCGCGGCGCTGGGCGTCCTGCTCGGGTTCGGCGCCTTCGCCGGCCTGGGCGTGCTCGTGGGCCTGTCGATGTACCTGCCCTTTGAGTACATCCTCACCTACGGCATCGGCTGCCTGCTCAACATGCTCGTCTCCCGCGTCAAGGGCCGCAGCTGGTCCGAGGAATGGGGCGTGCCGTTCTGCGCCGGCCTGGTCGTCGGCGAGGCCCTGCTCGATCTGCTGGTCAACGGCGCCGTCCTGCTTATCTCCTGATCCCCCCGGAGCACACCATGAAACTCATCGCGAACCTGCTCCTGGCGATCTCGGTGGCCCTCGGCGCCCTCGCGGCCTCCACCGCGTACCTCGCGCCGCTCTCGCTGCCGGATGAACAGCTCACCGAGCTCGTGCTCAACGCCGACGCCGGGCGCGTCGAGAAGCCCGACGGCTCGCACGAGCCCCTGCTGAGGCGCGGGACCATGCTCACCGCGGAGAATCTCGCCGCCCTGCGCGCCAACACCTTCATCGTCGACGGCCACGAGAAGAAGACCGAGTATGTCTCCGTCAAGGAGTTCGCCTTCTCCCGCTGGACGGGTCGCTGGGTGTTCCTCGGCTCGCTGCTGGGCCTGCTCGTCGGCGGGCTCATGATGCGGTCGCTGTCGAAGAAGGAGCTGGCCGAGGCCGACGCCAAGGCCGAGTCGGCGCCGGCGGAGGAGTCGCCCGAGGGGGCCATCGCCGCCGCCATTTCCACGCTGGACGACCTCGCGCGCGACATGGCCGACATCGCCGACAACCGCGCCCGCTGCCAGATGATCGTGCAGCGCATCGGCGAGCTGCAGGTCACGCACCTGCCCGCCTTCGTCGAGGCCAAGCCGCGCCTGATCGCCCGCATGGGTCTGGGCGGGTACGCCGAGATGATGGGGCTGTTTTCGTACGGCGAGCGCATGCTCAACCGCGCCTGGTCCACCGCCGCGGACGGGCACATCGGCGAGGCGACCACTTCTCTCCAGAACGCGCGTGAGCCGCTGGAGGCGACCGCCGCCACGCTCCGCCGCTGACCGCTACGCCGCTTCGAGCAAACCAGACACCGCGCGCGGGATCCCGCGCGCCGCGTCCGCGAGCGAGTACGAAGGCCGGGGCGGGTAGCCCTCGAGCACCCGACGCTCGATGAGCCCTGCGGCCTCCAGGTCCTTGAGCGTGATCGCCAGCGCCCTCGCTGTGACGCCGGGCAGCGCGCGCTTGATGGCGTTGAACCCCAACGGTCCGTCCCCCAGCGCGTGCGCCGCGAGCAGCGACCACTTCCGCAGCGCCACATCGCCCGCGCCCGCCGCGTCCAGGGCGTCGAGCGTGGCGGCGCACCGCTCCGCCAGGGCAAGACCCTCCGGCGTGAAGACCAGGTCCGGCCGCAATGGGTGGCTGTGGAACGGATAGCGGGCGATCAGGCCCAGCTCGATGAGCGCGTCGATGGTCCGACGCAGCGAGTCCCGCGGCGCCCCCAGGCGCTGCATCAGCGGCACGAACCGGACACCGCCACCCCGGCGCCCGTGCACACCGTGCTCACCTTTCCAGATCGCCGCGAGCGTGGGGAGGCCCCAGCTCAGCCCCAGCAGGGCGAGCAGACGGTCGCTGGGCGTCATCTGCCGGCGGGGAGACACGCGATCCCTCCAAAGAAAAGCGTTGACACGCAAAAGTATACCTGATATTCATTTGAGGTCAAGCGGCGCCCGAGGCAGCGAATCCCGGGGCGCGGAACTCGGTTCAATCCTCAACAGAAAGGTGGGCGTTCCCATGACCAAGATCCAATTCGACGGCGGCCTGACCTGCGCCCTGAAGGTGCGCGACCTCGACAAGGCGATCGCCTGGTACCGCGATGTGCTGGGATTCCAGCTGCTCTACAAGCTCGACGAGATGGCGTGGGCCGAGATGGCCTCCCCCGTCGCCCGCGTGAATGTCGGCCTCGGCGCCGCGGAAACCGTCGAGACCGCCGGCGGCGCGACGCTCACCTGGGGCGTGACCGACATCGACCGCGCCCGCGCTGAGCTGGAGAAGCAGCGCGTGAAGTTCGACGGCGACACCATGACCATCGAGGGCATGGTCAAGCTCGCGACCTTCTTCGACCCCGACGGCAACAAGTTCATGCTCTTCCAGGACATCGCGCAGGCCGCCGGCGCCCCGCGCTGAGACGCGCGCCTCAGCCCATCTTCGACGCCGCGAAATCCCGCGCGGCCCGGACGGCGTCGTCCACGCGCTCGGGCTGCGTGCCGCCGCCCTGGGCGGAGTCGGGGCGTCCGCCGCCCTTGCCGCCGCAGGCCTCGCTCGCCGTGCGCACCCAGTCGCCGGCCTTGAGGCCCTTGCCGATCAGGTCCTTGGGGACGGAGGCGACGATGGTGACCTTCTTCGCCTCGCCGTCCACGCCCATGAGCATGACGGCGCTCTGCTCGCGCTTGGCGCGGACGACATCCAGCGCCGCAAGCAGCGCGTCGCGGTCGCCGGCGGGCATCTTCGCGATGATCACCGGGTCGGTCGCCTTCTCGGCCAGGACGCGCGCGAGCTCCACGGCCTTGGCGCGGCCCTCGGCGGCGTGCTGCTTGCTCGCCGACTTCACTCGCTCCTGCAACGCCGCGATCTGGCGCTGCGCCGAGTGCCGGGCGCCGGCGGGGATGGTCATGGTCTCCATCGAGGCGATGATCTCGGCGACCTCGGCGGTGAGCTGGTCGTCGCTCCGCAGCGCCGCGGCCCGCAAGCGCTCCTGGAGCCGGTGGCCCGCCTCGCTCGCGGCCTTCGCCGGCACGCCGGTCAGCGCATTGAGCCGGCGGACGCCCTTGGCCACGGCTTCCTCCGACAACACGACGAACTCGCCGATGTCGGCGGTGGCGGCGACATGCGTGCCGCCGCAGAACTCGATGGACAGCTCGCGCCAACGGTCGGACGCGGGATCCGCGAGCAGCTCTTCGACCGGCGCGCCGATGGAGACGACACGCACCGGGTCGGGGTAGGCCTCGCCGAAGACGGCGCGCAGGCCGTTGATCTTCTTCGCCTGCTCCAGCGGAACCACGGCGGTGTGCACCGTCATGTTCTTCGTCACGCCCTCGCGGACAAGCGACTCCAGACGGGCGATCTGCTCGCCGTCCATCGCCCCGCCGGAGGCGAAGTCGAAGCGCAGCCGGTCCGGCGCCACGAGCGAGCCGC
>CALKYH010000249.1 GCA_938003595.1 uncultured bacterium | reverse complement strand
TCGTGACGACGATGATGCAGACCGAGACCACGGTCCGCAACACGCTGATGAACCTGGATCGGTATGTGAGCGGCGACGGCGTGGCGGAGCTGGCGGGGCTGTGCGCCGGGTGGCCGGCGGTGGTCGTGTCGGCGGGGCCGAGCCTGGCGCGGAACATGGCGCTGCTGGCGCGCCCGGGCGTGCGCGAGCGGGTGGTGATCGTCGCGGTGCAGACGGCGCTGAAGCCGCTGCTGGCGGCGGGGATCCGGCCGCACTTCGTGACGGCGCTGGACCACCACGAGATCAGCCGGCGGTTCTACGAGGGATTGACGGCGCGCGATGTCGAGGGCGTGACGCTCATCGCGGAGGCGAAGGCGAACCCGGCGATTCTCGATGCGTTCCCCGGCATGATCCGGTGCCCGGGCGATTCGACGCTGAACCTGCTGCTGGGCGAGCCGCTCGAGGGCGGCGGGCGGCACGGCCTGGTGCCCAACGGCGCCACGGTGGCGCACCTGGCGTACTACTTCGCGCGGCACCTGGGCTGCGACCCGGTGGCGCTTATCGGGCAGGACCTGGGGTTCACCGACGGGCAGTACTACGCGGGGGGAGCGGCGATCCACGAGGTGTGGAGCGCGGAGCTGCACGAGTTCCGCACGCTGGAGATGATGGAGTGGGAGCGGATCGTGCGTTCGCGCGCGATCCTGAAGAGGGCGACGGACCACCAGGGGCGCTCGGTCTACACGGACGAGCAGATGTCCACCTATCTGGCGCAGTTCGAGCGCGACTTCAAGGCCGACGAGGCGCACGGGCTCGTCACGATCGACGCGACGGAGGGCGGCGTGCGCAAGGCGCACACGGCGTCGATGGCGCTGGCGGAGTTCCTGGAGCGGCACGCGTCGGCCTCGCGGCCCGAACTGCCCCGGATCCCCGATGCGAAGCGCGGGCGGGACGAGCGGGCGCTGCGCGAGGCGGAGGACAGGGTGCGTGCGGTGCGGGGGGAGGTGTGGAAGATCGGCAAGCATTGCCGCGACGCGTCGCCGCTGCTGGGCGAGATGCTGGAGCACCAGAAGGACCAGGGGCGCGTGGGGCGGCTGATCGAGCGCGTGTACCGGATGCGCGACGAGTCCGTCGCGATGCAGCCGGCGTACGAGCTGACGCACCGGTTCAACCAGACGGGGGCGTTCAATCGGACGCGCACGGACCGCGGGCTGCGGCTCGAGGAGGGTCTGAGCGCGCTGGAGGTGCAGGCACGCCAGATCGAGCGCGACCAGAAGAACCTGGAGTGGCTCGGCGAGGCGGCGGACGCGTTCGGCGGGCTGCTGGACGACGCGGTCAAGGCGCTGCGCGGCGGGCCGAAGAAGACGCGCGACACCACGCCGGCGATCGAGCGGGGCGCCGATGTGAAGACGAAGGCCGCGGTCTCGACGGCCGCGATGATCGTCGTCGATCACGAGGTCGGCGGGCTGGGGTTGCAGCGGCCGCTGGAGAAGACCATCGGGGGCGAGAACCTGCTGTGCGCCACGCTGCGCCGGCTGAGCGCGATGAGGACGGTGCGGCGGTTCGTGCTGCTGAGCGCCGAGCCCGAGCGCACGCGGGCGATGGTCGCCGGGTTGAGCGGGCTGGACATCGAGATCGAGCCCTGCGACGCGGGGCTGCTGGCGCGTCGCCGCAGGATCGCTTCGTCGGCGCGTCTGTGGGCGCCGGCGTCGTGGCGCGGGGCGCTGGGCAATCTGACGGCGTTTGATGAGACGCTGGCGCCCGAGGCCGCGGGCGCGGCGATGGAGCGGCTCCACATCGACGCGGCGCTGGTCGTGGGGCCCGACTGGGCGCTGGTGGACGCGGGCCTGTGCGACGCGGTGATGGAGCGGCACCTGGAGCAGCCCAAGCGGCACCGGATGACCTTCTCGCAGGCGGCGCCGGGGCTGTGCGGGTGCGTGATCGATCGATTCCTGATGCACGAGATGGCGCGCTCGGGCGCGAAGGCGGGGACCTTCGCGAGCGTGGGCGGGCTGCTGGGGTATCTGCCGATCCGGCCGAAGGCGGATGCGATCGCCTCGCCGGTGTGCGTGCAGATGGATCCGGCGGTGCGCGACGCGGGGCGGCGGTTCATCGCGGACACGCGCACGGGCGCGGCGCTGCTGGAGCGCGTGGCGGCGGCGCTGGGCGAGGGTTGGCGTGCTGCGGACGCGTCGGCGGTGGTCGAGGCCGCTCGCGCGATCGAGCCGGCGACGGCGCCGCGTGAGGCGATCATTGAACTGAACACCGACCGAATCCTGGGCGGGGCGCGCCGGCGCTGGGCCTGGGGCGGCGTCGAGAGCGAGGCGCGGGCGCCGATGACGGCGGCGCGGCTGGAGCGCATGCTCGGGGCCCTTGGTTCGGCGAGAGAGGACCTGGTCGTGACCTTCGCGGGCGCGGGCGATCCGGCGCTGCATCCGGAGCTGACGGCGTTCGTCGCGATGGCGCGGCGGGCCGGCGCGGCGGCGGTGCATGTGCGGACCGACCTGGTCGGCGACGCGGCGCGGATGGAGGCGCTGGCCTCGTGCGGCGCGGATGTGATCAGCGTGGACCTGCTGGCGACCGAGGGCGCGACCTACGCGATGCTGACGGGCGAGGACCGGTTCGACGAGGCGCACGCGAACCTGGAGCGGATACTCTCGGAGCGTCCGGAGGATCCTTGGGATTGCGACGGGTGGATCGTGCCGCGGATCACCCGGTGCGACGCGGTGTACGAGCAGGTGGAGCCGTTCTACGACCGCTGGCTGCTGCGTTGCGGCGGCGCGGTGATCGACGCGATGCCGAAGGCGCCGGAATTCTGGGCGCCGGAGGGCGGGCGGATCGGGCCGATGCCGACGCCCAAGGGCGCCGCGGAGCGGATGCGGCGCGACCGAGCGCTGATCCGGTGCGACGGCGTGGTGATCGAAAGCGACGCGGGCTGGTCGAGCACGGACGGCCCGGCGCCGGGGGATGGTTCGGAGGTTCTGGACACATGGCGCGCGCTGCGGGGGCGGCGCTGCACAGGAGGTTGCTGACATGGGCGCGATGGCGTTGATCCTGGCGCGGGCGGGCAGCAAGGGCGTGCCGGGCAAGAATGTGGCCCCGGTGGGCGGGCGGCCGTGCATCGAGTGGACGATCGAGGACGCCCAGCGCGCCGAGACGGTGTCGCGGGTGGTGGTGTCCACGGACGGCGAGGACATCGCGCGGATCGCGACGGCGGCGGGCGCGGAGGTCGTGATGCGGCCGGCGTCGCTGGCGAGCGACACGGCGCGCGTGGACGACGCGGCGCGGCATGCGGTGCTCGAGGTGGAGCAGGGCGAGCTGTACCGCCACCCGATCGTGCTGCTGTACGCGAATGTGCCGGTGCGGCCGGAAGGTTTGATCGATCGCGTGGCCCGGATGGTGATGGAGACGGGGGCGGACTCGGCGCAGTCGTTCGCGCCGGTGGGCAAGCATCATCCGTGGTGGACGGCGCGCGTGGACGGGGCGACCGGGGCGCTGCGCCCGTGGGAAGGGTTGATTCTGAATCACGGCGTGTTCCGTCGGCAGGACCTGCCGCCGGCGTTCATCCCGGACGGCGGGGCGCTGGCGGTGATGCGCCGGGCGCTGTTCCTGCAGGTCCCGGGCGTGGAGGACGGGCCGCATGCGTTCTTCGGCGCCGACCGGCGCGGCGTGGTGACCACAGCGGGCGCGGTGGTGGACATCGACAGCGAGATCGACCTGCTGGTGGCGGACGCGATCCTGAGCCGGCGCCAGCCCTCGCCGATCGGCGCGATCGGGAGGAAGAGCGCTTGAAGATCGGCGCGCGTCAGGTCGGCCGGGGAGCGCCCAAGGGGGCGTATGTCATCGCCGAGATCGGCGTGAATCATGACGGCGATGTCGATCGGGCGCTGTCGCTGGTGGACATCGCGGCGGACGCGGGGGCGGACGCGGTGAAGGTGCAGGTGTTCGAGGCCGAGCGGCTGATGAGCCGCGCGGCGCGGCTGGCGGTGTACCAGGAGAACGCCGGCGAGCGGGACCCGATCCAGATGCTGCGACGGCTGGAGCTGCCGCTGCGGGCCATGGAGCGGATCGTGGAGCGGGCGCACCGGCGGGGCGTGCACGCGATCGCGACGGTGTTCAGCGTGGAGCTGGTGGACGGCGCGGCGGGGCTGGGGTTCGACGCGTTCAAGAGCGCCTCGCCGGACATCATCAATCGGCCGCTGCTGGAGGCGATGGCGGGCGCGGGTCGTCCCTTGATCGTGAGCACGGGGGCCTCGACGCTGAGCGAGGTGTCGCGGGCCGCGCAGTGGCTGGCGCCGATCCGCGAGCGGCTGGCGATGCTGCAGTGCGTGAGCGCGTACCCGACGCCGGACGAGAGCGCGGCGCTGGGCGGGATCGAGGCCATCGCGAACGCGACCGGGCTGCCGACCGGCTACAGCGACCACACGCCCGGCGAGGACACGGGGGCGATGGCGGTCGCGGCGGGGGCGTGCCTGCTCGAAAAGCATCTGACCTACGACCGCAACGCGCCGGGGCCGGACCATGCGGCGTCGCTGGAGGGCAGGGCGATGCGCGCGTACATCGACGGGGCGCGCCGGGCGTCGCGTCTGGACGGCGAGACGCTGCTGCGGCGCGGGGCGCCGGGGCTGGCGGCGACGGCGCAGCGGGTCGAGAAGCGCGTGCTGGAGATCGAGCGCGATGTGCGTCTGGCCTCGCGCCAGTCGCTGGTCGCCGTGCGCGCAATGCGGGCCGGCGAGACGATCCGCGCGGCGGACCTGACGATCAAGCGTCCGGGCACGGGCATCGAGCCGTGGCGGAGAGATGAGATCGTCGGGCGGACGCTGGCGGCGGATGTGGACGCGGATGCGCCGCTGTCCGACGGGGACCTGCAGTGAACCGGCTGCGGGTCTGCGTGGCGACGGGCTCGCGCGCGGAGTTCGGGCTGCTGCGCCCGGTCATGCGGGCGGTGCAGGCGCGGCCGGACCTGGAGTTGAGCGTCGTCGCGATGGGGGCGCACCTGCTGGAGCCCGCGGCCACCTGGAAAGAGGTCGAGCGGGAGTTCCCGATCAAGGCGATGGTCCCGATGCAGCGGGCGGGCGCGGAGCGCGGGCTGCCGGACCGGCTGGAGGATGCGCTCGCGACGGGGCGAGGGATCGCGGCGCTGGCGGGGGTGTACGCGGAGCTGACGCCGGATTGGGTGGTCGTGCTGGGGGATCGGATCGAAGCGTTCGCCGCGGCGAGCGCGGCGTCGATCGGGGGGATCGGCGTAGCGCACCTGCACGGCGGGGACCGGGCCGAGGGCGTGGCGGACGAGGCGATGCGCCACGCGATCACGAAACTCGCGCACCTGCACCTGGCGGCGACGGAGCAGTCCGCGGCGCGGATCGTGCGCCTGGGCGAGCGGCCCGAGGATGTGCTGGTGGTGGGCTCGCCGGCGATCGACGGCCTGCGCGACCTGCCGATGATGAGCGCTCGGGAGTTCGACGAGCTGGGCGCGCCGGAGGCGATCGTGCTGCTGCACCCGATCGGGCGGAGCGATGAGGATGAGCGACGGGCCGCGGCGGCGACGCTGCAAGCGGTTTCCGGACTGCGGACCCTGGCGCTGGCGCCGAATCACGACCCCGGCAGAAACGGCGTTATGGCGGCGATCCGGGATGCGGGCGTCCGGCTTCTCGATCACCTGGAGCGGGCGCAGTTCGTGGGGCTGCTGCGCCGGCTGGCGGACCGGGGCGGGGCGCTGGTGGGGAACTCTTCGGCGGGGCTGATCGAGGCGGCGGCGCTGAGCCCGGCGGTCCCGGTGGTGAATGTGGGGGACCGGCAGGCGGGGCGCGAGCGGGCTGGGAATGTGACCGATGCGCCGGAGGATGCGGGTGCGATCCGCGAGGCGCTGCGCAGGGCTCGCGAGGCGCCGCGCGGGGCGGCGGCCCATCCTTATGGGACTGGTCGCACGGGCGAGCGCGTGGCGTCGGCGCTGGCGGCGGGCGGTCCGGGGGCGCGGCTCCGGAAGCGGTGCACGCACTAGAGGCCTGATCCGGGGGATTCCGTGCGGGGGGCGAGCGACGAAGGCGGTGCGAATCTGCGAGGGCGGCCGCGGCGTGCCCAAGTCGGGCGGCGGGCTGGTCGATGTCGGGGGGTGGTCCCCGCGCGCGAGCGGCGGGGGCTCGAACCCGCGAGGGGCAAGGAGCAGAGCCGCATGAGCGCCAGCGCGACCAGCAACGACACGGTGATCGCCGCCGCGATCCAGGAGATCAACCACATCGCGACGCTGCCGGAGGTGACGCTCCGGATCGTGGAGCTGGTGGAGGATCCCTCGTCGACCGCGCAGGACCTGCAGCGGATGATCAGCAACGACCCGGCGCTGTGCAGCCGGATTCTCAAGGTTGTGAACTCGGCGTTCTACGGGCTGCCGGGGCAGGTGGCGTCGATCGATCGGGCCATCGTGCTGCTGGGGCTGAACGCGGTGAAGAACATCGCGGTCGCCGCGAGCCTGGTGAAGCTGTTCCGGGGCGGCGAGCTGGGTCAGGCGTTCTCGGCGCGGGAGCTGTGGTCGCACTCGATCGCGGTGGCGACGGCGGCGCGGCAGATCGCGACGAAGATCTCGATGGGCCTGCCGGACGAGGCGTTCCTCGCGGGGCTCATGCACGATCTGGGCGTGGTGGTCGAGCTGCAGTACGACCGGCAGAAGCTGCTGAAGGTGGTGGAGATGCTGGGGGTGAACTCCGGCGGCGCGCCGCTCCGCGACATGATGGAGGCGGAGCGCGAGATCTTCGGCGCCGACCACCAGTCGTTCGGCGAGGCCCTGGCCCGCAAGTGGAAGTTCCCCAAGTCGCTGGCGATGGCGGCGGGGCACCATCACGATCCCCTGTCGCTCCCGGCGGAGCAGCGGATGCTGCCGACGATCGTGCACATCGCCGATCGGCTGGCGGCGCAGGGCGGGATGGGCTTCCGACTCGACCTGGTGGACGCGACCGTGAGCGACGGGGCGCTGGAGGCCATCGGCCTGTCGCGCGCCGACGCCGAGGCGATCCTGAGCGACCTGCCCAACGCGCTGCAGGAGGTCAAGCAGCTGCTGTCCTGACGACACACACCGCGGCGCCGCGGCGCAGGGACGCGCCGGGGCCCGCGAGACGAACTCTCTTTCTCCCTCCGGGCGGCCGCGTGAAAGCGTGGCCGCTCTTTTCTTGGGGGGAACTCGCCGGAGGGCGCGGGCGGGGTAGAGTGACGCGGGCCGGCGTGCGCGTCGCTCGGCCCTGTGGAGCCCCCGAGGCGTGATTCTCTTCGTGATCTATGCGGCGGTGGTCTGGTCAGGCGCGTATTTCCTGCGCCGCCGGGCGATGGGGATCGCGATCGCGGCGCTGTCGCCGATCCCGGTGATGCTGGCGACCTGGCTGCTGCTGCGCTGGCTGCGGGAGACGCAGACGGCGCCGACGCACATCCTGATCGTGTTCCCGGTCGCCTACGGCGCGGTCATCACGCTCGGGGCGTGGGGCGCCGCGCTGACGCGCCGGCATCCGCGCGTGTCGTGCGATCATTGCCGGTACGACCTGGAGGGCAACCTCTCGGGCGTGTGCCCGGAGTGCGGCACGCCGATGGGCTCGGACGACACGCCGGACGCGCCCGACGCCGAGGAGGGCCTGGCGCGGGGCGCGGCGCTGCCGGCGAGCGCTCACGCGGCGCTGGCGGCGCGGCGGGCCCGAGCGCGGGAGTCCACGACCGACAACCCGATGACCAGCGCGGCGCCGGCGACGGCGACGAGCGCGACGACGCCCCAGTAGGCGCCGGACGCGGGCGCGCGGTCGGCGGCGCCGAGGACCACCATCGCGGGCTGGCGCAGGGCGCCGATCATGAACCCGGCGAGCGCGGCCATGGTCATGTCGTGCGCGTGGCGGAAGAGCCAGGAGACGATGCGGCTGAATGTGGCGAGGCCGACCAGCACGCCGCAGCAGAAGACGCCCAGGAACAGCGGGTCGCTCCACCAGGCGCGCCCGGCGAGCACGGCCATGGCGTCGGCGTCGCGCCCGAGCAGGTGCAGCACGCCGTGGATGGAGCCGTGGATCGCGGCGAGGACGGCGTAGTACTGCCCGAGGAAGAGCAGGAGGAACGAGCCCGACACGCCGGGGAGGATCATGGCGGAGATGGCGACGGCGCCGCAGACGAAGATCCACGGCAGCGCGGCGCGGGCGGGCGCGAGGACGCGCAGGGGCCCCGCGGCGTCGGCGACAGTGGCGAGTTCTTCGGGGGTGTCGAAGGTCTGGATGGGCGGGGCGCCGAGGAGTTCGCCTTCGGCGAGCACACCATCGGGATCGACGAAGAGCGCGCCGGCGGCGGGGGCGCCGTTGGCGATGACCTGCAGGGCCTCCTGGGCGGTGTGGAGTTTGGCGGTGTAGACGACGGTGGCGGCGGCGCCGGGCGCATCGTCGCGCGGGGCGTCGGTGCGGAGGCCGGCCGGGCGGGCGCCAACGAAGATGAAGGTGGCGACGGCGGCGATCAGCGCCACGCCGGCGTGGCCGGCGGTGCGCCGGCGCATGTGGGAAAAGGGCGCCCACGAGGAGGCGAGGATCAGGCCGAAGAAGAAGGCGAAGGTCGGCCCGGGGTGGCGATCCATCAGGCCGGTGATGATCCCGCTCATGGCGGCGATGGCGATGACGATGCCCAGACCCAGCGGGATGAGGGTCGCCCAGTGGATGGCGAGGACGCGGGAGTACGCCTCGCGCGGGCGGCCGCGCAGGAGCGCGAAGACGAAGGCGGGCGACAGCGAGCGGAGCGCCTCGATGAAGCGCTCGTAGATGCCGGTGATGAAGGCGATGGTGCCGCCGGAGACGCCGGGGACGATGTCGGCGGCGCCCATGGCGAAACCCCGGACGAAGAGTCCCGCGGCGGCCGGCGCCGAGAATCGCGGCGTGAGCGCCGGGTCGTCGGTGTCGGTTCGATCGGGAAGAGGGGAAGTGGCGTCGCGCATGGGCGGCAAGGATAGCGAGGGGCGTGATCGAGCCGATGAAGGGGCCATGTCGAGCGTTCTGGTGACAGGCGGCGCCGGGTATATCGGCTCCCACGGCGCGCTGGCGCTGCTGGCGGCGGGGCGGCGCGTGGTGATTGTGGACAATCTGTTCCGGGGCCACCGGGGGGCGATCGAGGCGCTGCGGGCGATCGGGGGGGATCGGCTGGCGTTCGTCGAGGCGGACATCGCGGACGAGGCGGCGGTGCGGGGGGCGATCCGGGCGCACGGGGTGCGCGATGTGCTGCACTTCGCGGGGCTGGCGTATGTGGGCGAGTCGGTGGAGCGGCCGCTGCTGTACCACTGGGTGAACACGGGCGCCGCGCTGGCGTTCCTGCGGGCGTGCGACGCGGAGGGGATCGAGCGGTTCGTGTTCTCATCCACCTGCGCGACCTACGGCGCCCCGGGGCCGGAGCACATCCCGATCGCGGAGGACTGCCCTCGTGAGCCGATCAACCCGTACGGGCGTTCGAAGCGGGCGTTCGAGGATGCGCTGGCGGACTACGGCGCGGCGCGGCGGGCACAGGGGCGGCCCTTCGCGTGGGCGGCGCTGCGGTACTTCAATGTCGCCGGGTGCGACCGGGCGGGGCGGATCGGCGAGTTTCGCGATCCGGAGACGCGGATCATCTCCATCGCGCTGCAGGCGGCGCTGGGGCTGCGCGGGAGCGTGACGATCGCGGGCACGGACTACGACACGCCGGACGGGACCTGCATCCGGGACTTCGTGCATGTGGAGGACCTGGTGCGGGCGCACCTGCTGACGCTCGACGCCCTGCGCCCGGGGGCGTTCGATGCGCGCCGGTACAACCTCGGGCTGGGCCGGGGCTTCAGCGTTCGGGAGGTGATCGACACCTGCGCGACGGTGGCGGGGCGGCCGATCCGCGTCGAGGAGGGGCCGCGACGGCCGGGCGATGCGCCGGTGATGCTGGCGAGCAGCGCGACGATCGAGCGCGAGCTGGGCTGGCGGCCGGAGGTGACGGCGCTGGACGAGATCGTCGCCAGCGCGTGGGCGTGGATGCGGGATCATCCGCGCGGATACGCCTGATCACTCAGAACGGGAACTGGATCGCGGCGTAGGCCATGACGCCGTCGCGCGAGGGATTGCGGTCCTCGCCGTTGATGCGGGCGTTGGAGATGTGGTCCCAGCGGACTCCCACCACCAGGCGGTTGACGCTCTGACCGAGCTGGAAGGTGCCGCCGACGCCGAGGCGCGGCGTGAAGTTGAAGCCGGTGCCGCCCTCGGGGACGAGGTCGGTGGAGACGAGCACGCCGCCGCCGCCGTCGATGTAGAGGGACCAGGTGTCCTTCGCGAGGAAGTGCCAGCGGAAGACGATGCAGAGGTTGAGGCCGAAGGCGTTGTCGCCGGGCTGGTCGAAGTACCAGCCGCTGGTCTCGAAGATGAACTCGAAGTCCTGCACGAGGAAGGTCGAGCAGCTGAAGGCGAGGTTGTAGTCGTACGACGGGTCGCTGCCGCCGAGCTCGTAGGCGAAGCCGACGCCGAGCTGGCCCCACCAAGGGCCCGGCGCGCCGAAGGCGATGCGGGCGTCGGGGGTCTCCGGGGCGGGGGTGTGGGATTCGGCCGCGGTCGCCTCGGTCGGCGCGGGCTGCTCGGCGCGGGCGGCGTCGGCGTCGAAGGCCAGCGCGGTGTTGGGTTGGAAGGAGTCTCCCAGGGCGGCGGGGGCCGCGACGAGGAAGGCCGCGAAGATGATTGGACAACGCATGGAGCGGGGATTACACAGGCTTGGCCGTCCGCACGCAAGCGATAGGAGCGTCCGATGAGCGAGCATGAGGAGCGTTGGTCTCGTCTCGAGGAGGGTCAGATGTTCCTGGAGCGGCAGGACGAGATGCTGGGGGAGCAGATGCTGGCGCTGAGCCGCGCGGTGGACCGGCTGTCGCGCCGGCTGGAGGCGCTGGAACGGCGGGTGGCGGGTGTGGAGGAACGGGGCGCCGATGGCTCCGGCGCCGGGGAGGCCGAACCGGAGGCGCCGGCGCCGCCCGAGGGCTAGGCCGCGATGCGCGGGTCCACCCAGCGGTAGAGCACATCCACGACCAGGTTCATCATGATCAGGATCGCGGCGTAGACGAGGACGACGCCCATGATCAGGAACAGGTCCTTGTTCAGCACGCCGTTGACGAAGTGCTGACCGACGCCGGGGATGTTGAAGACCTTCTCGACGACGAAGGAGCCGGTCATGGCGGCGGCGGCGGCGGGGCCGAGGTAGGACAGGACGGGCAGGAAAGCGTTGGGCAGGGCGTGGCGGAGGATGACGGCGCGCTCGGAGAGGCCCTTGGCGCGGGCGGTGCGGACATAGTCGGCGTCGAGCGCCTCGATCATGCCCATGCGAGTGAGCCGCGCGATGTACGCGGCGAAGGGAAGGCTCAGTGTGAACGCGGGCAGGAGGATGTCGCCGGGCCGGCCCCACGCGCCGACCCTGCCCCACCCGAGCCACACGGGGAACAGCAGCAGCAGCGCCGTGCCGATGACGAAGGTGGGCAGGCTGACGCCGATGAGCGCGAGCGTGAGCGTAGCGCCGTCGAGGAAGGAGCCCGGGCGGAGCGCGCCCGCGACGCCCGCGGCGAGGCCGATCACCAGCGCGATGGCGATGGCGACCAGGCCGAGCGTGATGGAGACCGGCAGCGATCCGGCGAGGATCTCGTTGACGCTCCAGTCGGCGTAGCGGAGGGAGGGGCCGAAGTCGAAGCGCGTGACGACGCCTTCGAGGTAGCCGAAGTAGAACGCGACGGGATTGTCGAGGTTGTACCGGGCTTCCATCGCGGCGAGGACCTCGGGCGGGGGCGCGCGGCCCTCGTCGCGCAGCACGGCGCTGCCGGGCAGCGCCCAGGCGAGCAGGAAGGTGACGGTGTAGATCACCAGCAGGATGAGCGGCGCCTGCAGGAGGCGGCGGAGGATGAGCCCGGTCATGGCGCGCTCTCCAGCGCTGCGGGCGAGAGCGAGAGGTGGTCGAGGCGCTGCATCGAGCGCGGGTGGCGGCTCAGGCCATGCACGCGGTCGGCGTCGTACATGTAGAACTGGCGGTAGCGCCAGATGGGGATGATGGGCAGGTCCACCTCGGTGGTGAGGCGCTCGGCGTCGGCGAGGATCTGCAACCGCCGCGCGGGGTCGGGCTCGTGGCGAGCGAGTTCCATCAGCTCATCGAAGCGCGGGCTGGAGTAGCCACGGTCGTTGTTGCCGTCGCCCGTGGTGTGGATGTCGAGGAAGGTCGTGGGGTCGCCGAAATCGCCGAACCATCCGCCGCGGGCCATCATGTAGTCGCGCCGCTTGAGGTCGTCGCGGTAGGCCTTGGACTCTTTCTGCACGATGCGCGAGCGGACGCCGAGGCGTTCGAGGAACATCGAGCCCATGGCGAGGGCGACATTCTGGTGGTAGGAGCCGGTGGAGGAGAGCATCTCGACGACGGGGAAGGGCTCGCCGGCGCTGTTCTCCGGGACGCCGTCGCCGTCGCGATCGACCCAGCCCGCCTCGGCGAGCAACGCGCGAGCGCCGGCGGGGTCGAAGGGCGGGCCGCCGATGGTTGAGCCCGTGTCGTAGCCGGGCACGGCGCCGTGGGGCACGAGCGTGTCGGCGGGCTCCTCGCCGACGCGCCGGACCTTGTTCACGATGTCGTCCTTGCTGACGACCATGGCGAAGGCGCGGCGGACGCGGGGGTCATGGAACGGGTTGGGCCGGCCGCCGGTGAGCGTGGGCGTGCAGTTGAAGGACCAGAAGTAGGTGCCGAAGCGCGTGTGCCCGTGCACGCCGGACTCGGGGTCGGCGAGCATGTCGGGCAGGTAGTCGGTCAGCACATCGGAGAGCCAGTCGGCGCCGCCGGTCTGATAGGCGAGCACGGCGGTGGCGGGGTCCTCGATGACCAGCACGCCGATGGACTCGAGCGCGACCTCGTCGGCGTTCCAGTAATGAGGATTCTTGACGAGGAGCATGTCGCGCTTGAAGCGCCAGGTGTCGAGCCGGTAGGCGCCGCTGGACACGAGGCGCGGCGGCTTGGTCCACTCGTGGCGCTGCTCGATGCGCCCGGTGGCGGGGTCGACGGTCACATCGGCCTCGACCGTGGGCGGGTGGACCGGGAACAGCGCGGGGAAGGCGCATAGGTCGAGGAAGAAGGGCGTGGGGGCGCGGAGTTCGACGACCAGCGTGTTCGGATCGGGGGCGGTCACGCCGACGGTCTCGGCGAACTCGCGTTCGGAGGCCTCGCGGAGGGCGAGGGCGGCGCGGGCGGTGCGCTCGGGCGCGGGCCGCGCGGCGTAGTCGGCGAGCTGCTGCGTGCGCCACGCGAAGAAGGCCTCGGCGCCGCGGACATGGAAGAGGGCCGAGGCGTAGTCCGCGGCGGTGTCGGGCATGAGGGCGCGCCGCCAGGAGTACACGACATCGTCGGCGGTGAGCGGCTCGCCGTTGGACCAGCGGAGGTTCTCGCGCAGGTGGAAGACGATGACGAGGCCGTCGTCGGAGACGGTCCAGCGCTCGGCCAGGCCGGGGCCCAGGTCAAAGGTGTAGGGATCGGCGTCCACCAGGCCGGCGAAGAGCGCCGTGGTGAGGCGGATGTCCTGCTCATAGGAGACGCGCTGGGGGTCGAGCGTGAAGGAGGGCTGCTTGTCGATGTAGGTGAACGCCGCGGGGGGCGCAGGGCGGTCGCCGATCAGGGTCGCGGCGATCGCGCCGGCGAGCGCAAGGAGCGTCAGCAGGATCCGCGTCATGCCCTCAGGGTATCGGCGATCGGGGGGCTCAGGCCTTGGGGAGTCGGAAGCTGGCCGCGGCGGCGCTGTAGGGCGCCTTGGTCAGGAAGCCCTGCGCGCCCACCCACTGGTTGATCTGCGCGAGATAGGCGTTGATGCGCCCGGAGTCGAACGCGGCGATCACGGCCTGGTCCTGGTGCGTGCGGTTCTGCAGCGACTTGTCGACGAACAGGAGGGAGACCTCCGCGGAGGCGACCAGGTCGCGCAGCGGCTGGCGCTCGGTCTCGGTCATGGGTCGCTCGGCGTCGCCCATGCGGCGAGCGGCGAAGGCCAGGGCCTGCCCGGAGAGGATCGCGAGGTTCTTGCCGAACGCGGCGTCGGGCGTCCCGGCCTGCAGCTGCACGATGAGCATGCTCTGCGCGGCGCTCAGGGCGCGGACAAACGCGCGGGCCCACTCGGGGGAGGGCGCTGCGCCGGCGGCGGCGATTCGGTCGGCGGTGATGCCGGCGAGCGAGGTCATGGCCCGGAGGCGGCCGGGGCCGTTGGGATCGATGGCCTCCATGGCGGCGATCAGGCCGCCGAAGACGCCGGGGTCCGTCTCGTTCCGCAGGGCGTCCTCGACCGACCCGATGAGCGCGTCGATCTGGCCCTGGGGCAGCGGGGAGCGCTTGTCGGCGACGGCCTCGATGGTGAGGCGTGCGGCCAGCGCGGCGCCGTAGCGGACGGCGGGGCGCTGATCGGTGAGGCCCTTGCGGATGGTGCCGACGGCGGCGTCGGTGGCCAGCACGCCGGCGAGGCGCAGGGCGTTGAATGCGGTGTGCTCGTTGGGCTTGGCGGCCAGGTCGGCCAGCGTGGGGGCGAGCGCTTCGCTCATGCGGAGGCGGAAGGCGACGCTGACGGCGCCGGTCTCCAACGGCGTGAGGAGGGCGTCGCGCGCCTGCTGGACCTTCTTCATGTCGCCCGAGGTCAGCCCCTGGACCTGATCACGCACGAACGCCTGCAGGGCGTCCACCTGCTGAGCGGAGAGCGTCGGGGCGGTGGTGATGCCCTCGGGCAGCCCCCCACCGATCTGGGCGACGGCGGGGCGGCCCAGCAGGGCCATCCCGGCGAGGACGCCGGCAAGGAGGGCGGGACGGACCGTTCGGTAGAAAAGGTTCGGCATGCGGTGGAGAGGATAGGGAGGCGTGCGGGGGGTGGCGAGGGGGCCGGCCGGGGGCCGTGCGGAGGGGGCGTCGAGGCTACCGGGGCCCGCGAGGGGGCGTCAAACCGCGTATAGCCGGGGGGTTTGGGGGGTGTTATTCTCAGTCGGCGCGGCATTAGGGCCGATCGCAGGGAGGCGATGTCGATTGATCATGCATCGAGCGACGGTTCTGGCTCTGGCGGCCCTGGGGACGCTGTGGGCGGCCGTGCTCGTGGTGGGCGGGGCCATGGTGGCCACGCTGGCGCCGGTGCATTGGCCGGGCATGGGCTCGGCGGGGCCCCTGGCGGGGCTGACGGCGATCGCGGCGGGCGAGTTCGTGTTCCTGGCGATCGTCGGGGACCGGCTTTTCCCGGGGTCGCGGCGAACCTTGCTGGGGGCCGGGGAGTTGTTCTTCGGGGGCGCGTTTGTGCTGGGGGCGATCGGAACGGTGGCGGCGTTGCTGGCCGCGGGAGCTTGACACGGTGAACGAGACTCGAATTCTGC
Organism: uncultured bacterium; assembly: GCA_938003595.1. Classification (GTDB taxonomy): domain Bacteria; phylum Planctomycetota; class Phycisphaerae; order Phycisphaerales; family UBA1924; genus JACVCK01. The sequence goes on along the minus strand of CALKYH010000249.1, from coordinate 6,249 downwards.
GGCGTGCGTCGATGTGGTCCCTCGCGGGCATGGTGGCGTTGTCGGCGGGCTGGGCCGGCGCCCCCCGCGCGGCGACGGCGCAGTCGGCGCCGGCGCCGGCGAGCGGTTCCGGAGCGGATCCTTACCTGCGCGAGCACCGCGCGCTGCCGCGCCTGGTCGCGGAGCGGATCGCGCGTGTGCCGATGCTGCGCCTGCGGACGACGCCGAACCCGACGGTGAGGGACTACGAGCTGACGGCCCTGGCGCTGGAGGTGGCGCTGGCGCAGGATCCGGCGATGGACGCGCTGGCGCGTCGCGCTGTGGAGGCGTGGCACGCCGCGGGAGACAACGAGCGCGCGCTGGAGGCGACCAAGCGGCTGTACGCGCTGGACCCGTCGGACACGGTGGCGCTGCTGCGGATCATCTCCGATCGAATCAACGACTTCCAGAGTGTGGAGGCGCGCCTGAACGCGTACGAGACGCTGCTGGGGCCGGACGGCGAGGGCATCGACGCCTCGGTGCGCAGCCGCCTGGCGCTGGACGCGGCGCTGCTGGCGCAGGAGCAGGGCGACGACGACCGCTTCGTGCGGCTGCTGACCCGGTCCACGCAGCTGGACCCGACGAACAAGGATGCGGCGGTGCTGGCGGCGACCTATTTCATGGAGCGTTCGAGCGACCCGCTGGGGCGCGTCGAGATGCTGCTGAATGTGGTGATGGCGGACCCGATCGACCCCTCGGCGTACATGAACCTGTCGCGCGAGCTGCGGGCGCACGGGGCGTTCGCCTCGGCGCAGCGGTTCTTCGACAACGCCACGCAGATCTTCGCGCGGGCGAACATGCCCCCCTCGCTGGACCTGCAGGTCGAGGCGCTCATCGGGCTGTGGCAGGCCTACGGCGCCGATTCGGTGCTGCAGGCGATCGCCGGCGCCGAGAACCAGATGCGTCAGCAGCGCGCCTATGAGATCGCCGTCGCGCAGGCGCAGGGGCGCGACGCCGGCCCGCCGCTCGAGGAGACGCGCATGCCCCCGGAGCTGGAGTCGATCCGCATGGCGATCAACCTGTCGCTCGGCCGGCAGGGCGCGGCGGACGCTTCGATCCGGAGCATTTCCGCCTCCGCGGACATCCTCAAGCAGATGCTCGCCGGCGCCGAGGGCCAGGGGTTGGACCCCGAGGCCATCGCCGACGCGCGACAGCGGCTGCGCTCCGAGACGCTGTGGCTGCGGCTCTGGGCCGGCGCCCAGCTCGATGAGGCCGAGGCCGACCTGGAGGCGCTCGCCGCCGAGGGCGATCTGACCGCCTTGGCGCAGGACCGGTACCGCGGCTTGCTCGCGATGCACCGGGGCGATTTCGCGAAGGCGCACGAGCTGCTCGATCCGCTCGCCGACATGGACCCGCGCGCCCGCCTGGGCCTGGGCCTGCTGGCGGAGAAGGAGAAGAACACCGACGACGCGCTGCGCCACTACGCCGTGCTGGCGCTGCGCCAGCCGCAGGCGCTGCTGGGGGCGTACGCCCGTCGGCGCATCGAACTGATCACCGGCACGGCGCTGGCGCCGACGGAGACGGCCGAGATGCTCGAGGCGTACATGAGCGACACGCCGACCTGGCTCGACGAGATGGTGCGCGAGCCGCGTTCGTGGATGCATATGACCGTCGAGCCGACGCGCGAGCGCGTGGGGCCGATGTCGCCGCTGGAGCTGGATGTCACGCTGCGGAACATCGGGCGCATCCCGCTGGCGGTGGGCCCCGGCCTGGCGATCGACACGCGCGTGCTGCTGGCGCCGTCGATGCTGGTGGACGGGCAGTATCAGGCGCCGAACCTGCAGGTGGAGATCGCGGACCTGGAGCGCCGGCTGCGTCTGCTGCCCGGCGAGGCGCTCGAGGCGCGGATCTGGGCGGGTCAGGGCTGGCTGGGCCAGGCGCTGGACGGCCTGTCGGACCGCTCGCTGACGATGCGCTGGCGCGCGGTGCAGGGCTACCGGATGGACAACACGGGCAAGTACCTCGGCGGCGCGATGGGGCTGACCTCGGAGGTGCCGATCATCGCGCAGAACGGCGTGGCGTCGCTGGGCACGACGGCCGACGGCATGGCCAGGGGCTTCGCCGACGCCCAGGGCGAGGCGCTCATCCAGGCGTTGTTCTTCGTTCGCTCGGCCCTCCAGCGGGCCAAGGACGATCCGAACAATCCGGACTCGGCGCTCGTCACGGCGACGCTGGACCGGGCGGTCGCCGATCGGATGCCCTCGATGACGGAGTTGGAGCGGGCGCTGGCGACGCTGGTGGTCGGCGCCGCGTACCTGCGGACCGATCAGGCCGGCCTGGACGCGATCGCCTCGGCGGATCCGTCGGCGCTGGTGCGGTTCTGCTACCTGCTGTCGCGCGTGCCGGACCCGGCGAACCCGGTCTACGACAGCTTCGCGGACGCGTCCGATCCGAACATGGCTCGGTTCGCGGCCCTGCTGCGCGAGGCGCTGCAGGCCGCGCAGGCCTCGGGCGAGGTCTCGCCGCTGCAGCAGGACATCGCGCCGACGACGATCGTCAAATAATCGACGGCTCCTGCGGGTGTGAACCTGTTCGCTCTGTGCGGCCTGTGCGGGCGCCTGCCGCGCTCCTGGGCGCTATCGGGCTTGCCGTCGCGTGCGCGTATCACACGATTCAGGGTGCAGCGCCGCGCCGAGCGGTTCGGGCGGCCCTGCGTGGAGCGATCCCATGAGCGGCGCGATGGACAGCTTGAGTTCGAGCGGGCCGGGCGGGGCGTTGCCGGGCCTGGGCCTGGATCGCCGGGCGTTGCCGCAGAGCCCTCTGCTCGCGCGGGCGGCGCCGACCTCGGGCGAGGTGATCCAGCGTCTGGCCGAGCATGCGCGGGGCGTGCCGCCGCCGAGCGATCTGTGGCAGGTCACGGCGGCCGCGGCGCGGTACGCGCTGACGAGCCTGGACTCGGCCCGCACGATCGCGGCGGAGATCCGCGCTGAGCAGGCCCGGCGACTGGCGCAGGAGGCGGTCCGCGCGGCGACGGGCGGCGAGGTGAACCGCGCGGAGATCGCGGCGGCGCTGGCGCTCTAGCGCGTCACATGCGGTCGGTCATGCGGACTCGACCGGAGCCCTTGACGACCTGGCCGATGATGTGCGGGCGCTCGCCGGCGCGCTTGAGGCGCGAGGCGATCGACGCCGCGAAGGTCGGGCGCACGATCAGGCAGTAGCCGATCCCCATGTTGAAGACGCGGCGCATCTCGTCGTCCTCGATGGCGCCGTGCTTCTGCAGGAAGGTGAACACGGGCGGCACGGGCCACTTGGCGGGGTCGAGGATGGCGTCCACCTTGCTGTGCAGGGCGCGCTCGAGGTTGTCGCCGAGGCCCGAGCCGGTGATGTGGGCCATGCCGGTGACGATCTTCTTGACGGTGTAGGCGCGCTGCAGGGCGACGATGGGCTTGGCGTAGATGCGCGTGGGGGTGAGCAGGACCTCGCCCAGCGTGCGGGCCTTGTCCAGGTCCTTGTAGACCTTGTCCAGGTTCAGGCCGGCTTCCTTCACGACGGCGCGGACGAGCGAGTAGCCGTTGCTGTGCACGCCGTCGGACTCCAGGCCGATGACGATGTCGCCGGGCTCCACGCGCTCGCGGCTCATGGCGCGCTCCAGCTCGACCACGCCCACCGCGAAGCCGGCCAGGTCGATCTCGCCCTCGGGGTAGACGCCGGGCATCTCGGCGGTCTCGCCGCCGAGCAGCGCGGCGCCGGACTGGCGGCAGCCGTCGGAGATGCCCTTGACCACGGCGGCCAGCTGCTCGGGGACCACCTTGTGCGTGGCGATGTAGTCGAGGAAGAACAGCGGCTCGGCGCCCTCGACGATGAGGTCGTTGACATTCATCGCGACCAGGTCGATGCCGATGGTGTCGAAGCGCCCGGTGTCGGAGGCGATCTTGACCTTGGTGCCCACGCCGTCGGTGCAGGAGACGAGCACGGGCTCGCGGTAGTTGCGCTTGAAGAGCTTCTCGTTGAAGTCCAGGCGGAACAGGCCCGCGAAGCCGCCGGGCCGGTCGAGCACGCGCGGGCCGTGGGTGCGCCGGATGTCGCGCCGGATGAGGTCGACGAAGCGGTCGCCCTCGTCGATCGAGACGCCGGCCTTGGCGTAGGTGAGCGGGGACCTGGGGGCGGCGGGAGCCTTCGGGGCTGCGGCCGTGGCCTTCTTCGAGCGGGGCTTGGATGACGCGGGTCGGGCTGCCATGGGACGCGGAGCATACCCGCTCGCGCGGCGGTACTTTGACGCGATGCACTTCTCCCTTGTGGACCGGGTCATCGAGCGAGCGCCGGGGCGGATCGTCACGCTGAAACAGGTGACGGCGGCGGAGGAGTATCTCCAGGACCACTTCCCGACCTTCCCGATCCTGCCCGGCGTGATGATGGTCGAGGCGCTGGTGCAGGCGGCGCGGCTGCTGGCCGAGCAGGAGGGGCTGGGGCGGCGGCTCGTGCTGGGCACGGCCCGGGGCGTGAAGTACGGCGCGATGGTGCGCCCGGGAGAGGCCCTGCGGGTGGAGGTCACACGGCACGGGGAGCCCGGCGCGGACGGATCGGTCGAGTTCAAGGCGGCCGGCATGGCGCTCGCGGCGGGCGGGCCCGAGGGCGGCCGGACCGCGGTCAGCGGGCGGCTCACGCTGCGCCCGGTGCGGCTCGGGCACGCGTAGGACGGTCCTGAGGCCCGGTTTTGCGGGCGGGGTGGTGACGGGCCGGGGATTCCGCGATACTGTGACCCTTTCGATCAGCAGCCAAGGCCCCGATCAGGCGCCGAATGCCCATGTCGGGTTCGGACGCCGGGTTCTGCGGGGCTCTCCGATACGGAGAAGGACAGAGGATGACTCGCGACGAGGTCTACGACAAAGTGCGCCAGGTCCTGGTGGACGCTCTGAGCGTCGATGAGGACGAGGTGACCCCGACGGCCACGCTCACCACCGATCTGGGGGCCGAGTCCATCGACTTCCTCGACATCGTCTTCAAGCTTGAGCAGACCTTCGGGTTCAAGATCGCCCAGGGCGAACTGTTCCCGGAGAATGTCGCCCAGGACCCGCGCTATGTGAAGGACGGTCGCGTGACGGCCGAGGGCATCGCGGCGCTCAAGGAGCGCATGCCGCACGCTGATTTCAGCGCGTGGGAGAAGAACCCCGAGATCACCAAGGTCGGCGAGATCTTCACGGTGGACGCCGTCGTGAAGTTCGTGGAGCGGAAGCTTTCGGCGACGGCCGCGGCTCACTGAGCGCGCGGGCGGTCGATCGGTCCTCGGGAGGTTCGCCGTGCGCTGGATGTGGATCGACCGCATCGTGGAGCTGGAGCCCGGACTGCGCCTGGTCGCGGTCAAGAATGTCTCGCTGGCCGAGGAGCATCTGCACGACCATTTCGCGGCGGACGCCGAGCACGGCGAGAGCGCGCTGCCGGTGATGCCCGCGTCGCTCATCATCGAGGGCATGGCCCAGACCGCGGGCATCCTGGTCGGGCACACGGGGCAGTTCAAGGAAAAGGTGATCCTCGCGAAGATCAGCAGGGCCGAGCTGTCGCGCGACGCGGGGCCGGGGATGACGCTTCGCTACACGGCGACGATGGAGCGGTTCGACCCGCTGGGCGCGTCCACCTCGGGCGTGGTGGAGCTGCTGGATTTCGCGAACCCCCGGGCGGGCTTCGTGGAGATCGGGCGGATCGACCTGATGTTCAGCCACATCGATCAGAACATGGCGGGCGTGGAGTTCCCGGAGCACAACTTCGTGTTCTCGGATTCGTTCCGAACGCTGCTGCGCACGAGTGGGATTCAGGCGGACTTTTGACCTTCGATCGAACGCGGAGTTCGCAGAGGGCGCAGAGGACGCAGAGGCGAGTTGAGTTGGGTGGCACACCGCATCGACTCTGCGATGCGGTGTGATTCAGCGTGGCTCGCGCAGTCGTTCTCGAACCAGTCGATCGAACAGCCCGTTCGGCGCCTCGGCCCCGGTGAACAACTTGAACTGCGCCTCGGCCTGGCGGACGAACATCTCGGCGCCGTCCACGATCGTGAGGTTGTGGTCCAGGGCGGCCTCGAGGAGGGGCGTGCGCAGGGGGTTGTAGACCGTGTCGAAGATCACGGAACCGTGGGGGATGTGCTCCATCTCGGAAGCGGGGATGGGCGATTCGTCGGGGGCGGGGCCGCCGGACATGCCGAGCGGGGTGCAGTTGACGAAGGCCTCGCAGCAGGCGCCGCAGAGTTTGGCGAAGGGCGCCGCGACGATGCGCCCCCCACTGCTGCCGGGCATGTTGGCG
>CALKYH010000248.1 GCA_938003595.1 uncultured bacterium | reverse complement strand
ACCCGCTTCATCCGCGGGCGCGACCGCGTCCGCGTGGTCAACGCCATGCAGCTGGCGGTCATCGCCTGCGTGCTGGTCGTCGCGGCGGCGCCGATCTCGCCGGTCGGCCAGCTCATGCTCATCGGCGCGACGCTCACCGCCCGGACCATCCTCACCGGCATCATCACGGCGCGGTCGGACATCTGGCGGGCCAACTACCCGCGATCCGACCGGGCCCGGGTGACGGGCAAGATCACCATCGTCGCGGCGATCTCGGTGGGCACGATGGCGGTGACCATCGGCGCCGTGCTCGACGCCGCGGCCGCCACCGGCGACCCCGGGCGCCTGAGCATGGCGTTCCGCGCCCTGTTCGTCTCCGGCGCGATCGTCGCGCTGCTGGGCGTGTGGAGCTTCTCCAAGGTCCGCTGGCGCGGGCGCGCCGTCGCGGTGCGCGAGGAGCAGGTCGTCGAGGGCGGCCCCTCGCGCGGCGGCGCGGTGGACATGTTCCGCGTCCTCAAGAACGACCCCACCTACCGGCGCTTCATGACGGCGCAGTTCGTGCTCGGCCTGCCCAACCTCGCGGCCATCCCCATCTTCATCATCGCCCTCGAGGACACCTTCTCCCCCGGCTACCTCGAGTCCCTGCTGCTGGCGCAGATCTTCTCCCTCATCCTGCCCATCCTGACGATCCCGCTGTGGGCACGGTTCCTGGACCGCACGCACATCGTCCGCTTCCGCGTGTTCCATGCGTGGTTCTTCGTCGTCGCCAACCTGCTCATGGGCGTGGGGTTCCTCACGCTCAACATGCCGCTGCTGTACCTGTCGCGGATCATCCTGGGCATCGCCAACGGCGGCGGCATGCTCGCGTGGAACCTGGGGCACCATGACTTCGCCCGGCGCGACCTGGCGACGATCTACATGGGCATCCATGTGACACTCACCGGCGTGCGCGGCGCCATCGCGCCGTTCATCGGGGCGCTGCTGTTCTCGGGGGCGCTGGCGATCCCGGCATTCCACCTCGGCGACTGGCGCATCCCCGGGGCGTCCATCCATGTGCCTCGCTTCGGCGCGTGGACCTTCGTCATCCTCGCCGCGTGGAGCGCCATCGGCGCGCTGCTGTTCCTGAAGCTGCACCTGGACATGCGCAAGCACACCGGGGGCCGGCCGAAGGACGCGTGAAGAACCCAAAGCCCGTGCCATCAACCGCGCCTCGGAGCGGTTGATGATTCCGGCGAGATGACACACACGGCCTGGAGCAGCGACCGCTCCGAGCCGCGGTCACTGGCACGGGTCCTGATGGATCAGGCCTGCTTCTTGCCCACGCGGCGCGGGGCGAAGATGGCGGTGGACTGGTTGATCGCCTCGCCCAGGCGCAGCGGACCGGCCTTGATGCGCTCGAAGGCGGACTTCGCGTTCTCGGGCGAATATTCGAGGCCGATCGAGCGGCGCTTCAGGCCGCGCGCCACCGTTGAGGTGGTGCCGGAGCCGAGGAACGGATCGAGCACCAGGTCGCCCTCGTTGGAGCAGGCGCGGATGACGCGCTCGAGGTAGACCTCGGGCAGCTGGTTGCGGTGGTTCTCGCGCCGCTCCTTGTTGTTGCCCTGCACGCGGCCCCAGAACTTGCCGTACCAGACATCCATCGGCACGCGCAGGCCGTTGGGGCCCTCGGCCTTGTTGTGGGTGCGCGGGTCGAAGTAGGTGGTGGCGCGGTCGGAGGGCTCGAGGATGTCGTCGGGGTTCCAGGTGCGCGCGTCGCGGTCCTTGGCGAAGTACAGCGCGTGGACCTTGGACATGATGAACGAGCCCATGCGGTTCTGGCCGAAGCGGAAGTGCCACACGCACCAGTTGATCATGTGCAGGCCGCGGGCCTTGAGGTGGACCACGATCTCCGCGGCGGTGTCGTCGGGGATGTTCACCCAGAGCGTGCCGTTGGGCTTCAGCGCCGCGATGCAGCCGTCGAGCCAGTTGCGGGTGAAGTTCAGGTACTCGTCCCGCGGCAGGCCGTCGTGCCACTTGTCGTAATTCACCTGCCAGTTGAAGGGCGGGTCGGCGAAGATGAGGTCCACCTCGCCGGCGGCGCACTCGGGCACGCTGCGGAGCAGCTCGCGGCTGTCGCCGACATAGACGCGGGTGTCCGGGTCCTTGAGCTGGTGCGTGGGCTTGGGCGCCTTGCCGGGCTTGACGAGCTTGACCTCGAGCGGCGCGTGCCCGTTCAGCGGCACGGCCTCGTGCGAGCCCGTGAGCGCAGCGGGCGAGGGCGCGCCCTGGCCCTTCTTGACCTTGGTCTTTTCCTTCTTCGGTCCGGGCGTGACGCCGCGGCCGGCGGGCTTGGCCTTCGGCGCGCCGGCGCGCGCGATCGCGGGGGATGTCTTGGCGGTGGGTTTCGGCATGGGGGGATCCTCGCGCGATAGGTTAGCGCGAGTGAGAGGATAGCGCAAGTGGGTGCGGGGCGCAGCTGGCAGGGTCAGTCAGAGCCGCCGGCTTCCAGCCGGCGCGGGGCGGGGTGGATTTCTCCTACTTCCGGGGCGGCAGAGTGAACCACTCCGCGGGCAGGGGCGGCTGGCCGTACTTCGCCCTCGATGGCGCATCTCGTCCGATGAACTCCAGTCTCGCCGTCGTCGGATCGGGCGTCACGAATGTCACATGTGAGTCGGCGTAGACCACATTCCAACCCCATCGCTGCGTCTCGTAGCCCACCACAAGCGCCGCGTCGTAGCTGAGTCGAGGCTCGGCCCGCTGCCAGATGTACATGTCTCCAATCTGCACCCATTCATCCGTGGGCCGCGGGAGGGCCGCCTTCACGGACGCTCGAAGTTCCGGATTCCTTGCGAGCTCGCCGATCGCGGCGCCGCCGATCGTCGGCCGAGGCCCGCGCTGGTCGCCGCCGGAGCTATCGAAGTACTCGTGAAGGTCCGCAAGGAGCGCCGGCTCGCCCAGCAGCAATCGCGGGAGATCAACAAGACCTTGCTTTGTTCCGTTCGCCTCGTGATGAACAAGCAGGCTGACCTCTCGCAGCAGGCGAGCGCCGGTGATCTGCGGCGCCTCCGTGGTGGCCCGGCTGAGAACAACGAGCGCTCCCCACACCACCAAGCCCACAACTGCAACGCCCGCAATGATCGGCGCCGCCTTTCGGAGTCGTTGGCGAGGTGGAAGAGCGGGGAGCGGCGAGTCCATGACTTGGAAGATACGAGAGGTCGGGAGAGATGGTTGCCCGCCGGCGCCGCTGCGCGGCGCGGTGGATCGGGGCTTTGGTCCGGGGGCTCGCGCCCCCGGCTACGGGCCTGCGCCGCTGCGCGGCGGGGGATCGATCGTGCGCTCGGTGGTGTTCTGGAGGTCGCGCCGAGGACGCGGCGCCGCCCCGCGCCGGCTGGAAGCCGGCGGCTCTGAGCGATCAGCGCGCCTGGAGCCAGGCCCACTGCTTGCGGACGCCCTCTTCGAACGAGGTCTTGGGCTCGAAGCCCAGGTCGGCCTTGGAGCGCGTCAGGTCGGCGTAGGTGCGCTGGACCTCGCCGGGCTGCTCGGGGAGGCGGTCGATCACCGGCGCCTTGCCGACGACGCGCCCGATGGTCGCGATCATGTCGCGCAGCATGACGGGGTGGTGGCCGCCGAGGTTCCAGGTGCGCAGGCCGTGCTTCTCGATCGCGCCGTCGGCCGCGAGGACGCCGGCGACGATGTCGTCGATGAAGGTGAAGTCGCGGCTCATGCCGCCGTCGCCGAACATCGGGATCGGCTCGCCCGCGGCGACGAGCTTGAGGAACTTCATGATCGCCAGGTCCGGGCGCTGGCGCGGGCCGAAGACGGTGAAGAACCGCAGGCAGGCGATCGGCATCCTGTAGAGGTTGTGCCAGGTGTGGGCGGCCAGCTCGCAGGCGCGCTTGCTCGCGGCGTAGGGGGAGATGGGGCCGCTGACATCGTCGGTTTCGGCGAAGGGGACCTTCTCGTTGTTGCCGTAGACCGAGGAGCTGGAGGCCATGAGGAAGCGCTGCACGCCCGTCTGGCGCGCCGCCTCGAAGAGGTTGACGGTGCCCTCGACATTGACGGCCATGTAGAGGGCGGGCTCCTTGATGCTGGGGCGCACGCCGGCGCGGGCGGCCAGGTGGAGGACGGCGGTGGGTTTGGCCTCTTCGAAGGCGCGGAGCGTCGCGCCGGCGTCGCGGATGTCGGCCTCGACGAAGCGGAAGTTCTTCGCGTGGGGGTGGGCGGCGATCTCGTCGAGGTTGCGCTTCTTGAGGGCGCGGTCGTAGAAGGGGTCGAAGTTGTCGAGCCCGACGACCTTGGCGCCGCGCGACAGCCACGCCTCGGCGCAGTGCGAACCGATGAACCCCGCGGCGCCGGTGATCAGGATCGTGTCCATGCCGTCCTTGACGCTCGTGGTCGGATCAGCTGCGCTTGCCGATGACGAACCCGAGGCCGCCGGCCAGGAGGGTCACGCCGGCGGCGATGCCGACGAACATCATCATCTTGGAGGTGACGGTCTCGACGAGTCCGCCGGAGGCGGCGCCGAGGACGCCCATGAGGGTGACGGCCATGGCCAGGCCGAGCGTCAGCGCCGCGCCGAGCGCGAGGCCGCCGACCAGGCCGGAGCCGGCGCCGTCGTAGGTTTCAGCGGCGACCATCATCACGCCGGCGGGCGCGGCGAGGCGTGCGCCGCCCTCGTCGCTCTCGGCGCCGGTGGCCTCGAACAGGCCGGAGGCGGCGATGGTTTCCTGGGAGCCGGCGTCTTCGGAGGAGTAGATCTCGTCGAGCAGTTCGACGGCGCCGAGGGAGGTGTCGTCGGACTCGCGGGTGAGGTCCATCAGGCCGGAGCCGCTGCCGACGGACTCGAGCGTGGCGTCGTCGAGGCCGCCGTCGGACATCTGCGTAACGGCGCTGGGGTCGGCCTCTTCGAGGTCTTCGACATCGAACACGGAGACGCCGGTGCGCTCCTTGGGGTTGTCGACGGGGGCCATCATGCCGGAGGCGGAGGAGGCGAGGTCGATGGCGGAGCCCATGCCGGAGTCGGCCAGAGGCAGCGTGCCGGTGTCGCCGGCGTCGAGGGAGCCGAGGTCGTCGTCCTCGCCGGCAAGGAGGTCGACCTGCTCGACCTTGAACATCAGCTTGTCGCGGTCGCGGAACTCCTGGAGCTGGCCGCTGGTGGCCATCTCGCGGACCTCATCGGTGGACTTCTTGAGCCGGGCCGCGGCCTCTTCCAGCGTGTAGAACATCTTGGCCATAGCAGCGAATCTCCGCGTCGATCCGGCGACGACTGCGCCGGGGATTGTGGTCCCACCGTCAAACGACCTGACAGCAACTCCGGGGGCGCCGACGCCCTGCGACGAGCGCCCTCCGTGACATTCTTATACCGGCGGCGGGGGTGGTGTGTCCGCGGGCCCGAGTTCGTGGGTGTGGGCCGGGCCGGAGGGGCCTGAGGGGGCCCCGTGGGGGCTTCTACGGGGGGAGGCGGGGGTGGGTTCCGGGGGAGAGGAGAACGCAGAGGCCGCGGAGGGCGCAGAGGACGCGGAGGTGTGAGAGGGGGTGGGAGGCGGCGGGGTCGGCGCATCGATCGACGCTGCGGGTCGCCCGCTTCCTGAAGGGCGCGGTTCACAGGGAGCGGCGACCGGGGGAGCCGGGCGGCAGAGGCGGGCGATCTCGAGGAGGGCGCGGAGCTTGATGTGGTCCTTGTCCGTGGTGCGGGCGAGGTCCATCAGGGCCTGGAGGGCTTCGAGGAAGAGGCGCTCGGGGTGGACGGCGGGGAG
>CALKYH010000247.1 GCA_938003595.1 uncultured bacterium | reverse complement strand
ATGGCCTGGGCGTGGACAGCGGCTTCAAAGGACATGCGCGCACCTCGATTGAGGCCCGATGGGGGCCGAGAAGATCCGGGACTGGCGCCGCGCCGGCCGGGCTGCCGGGGGCGGCGGAAACACGAGCGAGGTACAGGGTATCGGTCCGGCGGGGGTCCGCCAAGCGGACGGAGTGGAAAGGTTGGTGGTTGTGGGGGATAGGGGCCCGAGATATCGCGGGCTGGGGGGCGGGCGGGTACACTCGGTAGCGGATAATGGTCCTGGCTGTCCGGGGTGGAACCTGCCAAGGGAGCGAAGCGAGATGAAGGTTGTTTGCGATCGTCCTGCGCTGCTGGAGGCGGTGAATCTGGTTTCAGGGGCTGTGGCCTCGCGTTCGCCCAAGCCGCACCTGATGTGCGTCCGGATGACGGCGACCAAGGACGGCGGCGTGGGGACGCTGACGCTGGCGGCGACGGACGCGGAAGTGTCTCTGCGGCTGGCGACGACGCAGGTGGATGTCCAGAAGCCCGGCGAGGCGCTGATCCCGGCGGACAAGCTGCGGCAGATCGTCGCGGCCGAGGACGCGGACAGCACCCTGACGCTGGAGACGGACGGGGATGTGGTCCATATCCGGGGCGGGGACGCGCGGTTCAAGGTGTTCGGGTTCCCGGCGAGCGAGCACCCGGCGATCCCGGAGTTCCCCGCGAAGGGCGCCAAGGGCAGCTTCTCGATGACCTGCGGCGAGCTGAGCGCGCTGGTGGGCCGGACGATTTTCGCGGCGGCGCGGGAGACGAGCCGGTACGCGATCAACGGCGTGCTGCTGAAGCGCGACGGCAAGAAGCTGGAGATGGTGGCGACGGACGGGCGCCGTCTGGCGATCGCCCGGGCGACGCTGACGGGGGCGGGCGCCGCGGGCGAGCAGGCGACCTGCATCGTGCCGACCAAGGCGCTGAACCTGGTGATGAAGCTGATGGGCCCGGCGGACCAGCCGGTGCGCGTGGCGGTGACGGAGAGCCAGATCGTGTTCGGGTTCGGGGACGACGGCGACGCCCGGCGGGCGACTCTGGCCTCGAACCTGGTCGAGGGCGTGTTCCCGCCGTACGAGGATGTAGTGCCCAAGGAGCAGGACAAGAAGGCGTCGTTCGACCGCGAGGCGCTGATGAGCGGCGTGCGTCGCGCGGCGCTGCTGACCAATGAAGAGAGCCGCGGGGTGCGTCTGGCGCTGGACAAGCAGCGTCTGCGGCTGACCAGCCGGGCGCCGGAGATGGGCGAGTCGGAGATCGATGTGCCGATGAGCGCGTTCGACGGCGAGTCGATCGAGATCGGCTTCAACCCGGCGTTCCTGACCGACGCGTTGAAGGTCATGCAGGAGTCGCAGGTGGTGATGGAGCTGAAGGCGCCGAACAAGCCGGGGCTGATCCGCTCGGGGAACGACTTCCTGTATGTGGTGATGCCGGTCAACCTGCAGTGACGACGGTCATGGGATGAACGCCCCGCTCCCCCTGTCAGTGGCGATCGTCTGCCGCGACAACGAGGCGACGATCCGGCGGACGCTGGAGAGCGTGTCGGGGTTGGCGTCGGAGGTTGTGGCGTTGGACTCGGGGTCGGCGGACGGGACGATCGCGATCCTTGAGGAGTTCGGCGCGCGGGTGCAGCGGGTCGCGTGGCAGGGCCATGTGCGGACCAAGCAGTTGGCGCTGCAGGCGTGTTCGCAGCCGTGGGTCCTGGCGCTGGACAGCGATGAATCGCTGACGACGGCGCTGCGCGAGAGCGTGGCGCGGGTGGTGGGGGGCGCGGCGCCGGAGGTCGGGGGGTTTGAGATCAATCGAAAAGTGTGGTGGCGGGGCTCGTTCCTGGAGCATGCGTGGCAGCCTGAGTGGCGCCTGCGCCTGGTGCGCCGGGAATGGGCGGCCTGGGGCGGGAGCGATCCGCACGATCGGCTGGAGGTGTTCCGCGACGGCGCGCCGGCGCGGGTGGAGCGGATCGGCGGCGATCTGCGGCACGATGCGTTCGCGACGATCGGGGAGTTTCTCGACAAGCAGGTGAAGCTGTCGCGCATCGCGGCGGAGTCGGCGTATCGCGAGGGCCGGCGGGGCAGCGCCTGGGCGCTGGCGACGCGGCCCGTGGCGGCGTGGGCGAAGCAGGTGGTGATCAAGGGGGCGTGGCGGGACGGGTGGCGCGGGTGGTGCGCGGCGTCGGCGGTGGGCGCCGCGGCGCTGATGAAGCACGCGATGCTGCTGGAGCGGACGCGCGCCGGGGATGAGCGGGCATGAGCGAGGCGCTGCGCTGGGCGATCGCGTATGTCGGCGCGTACCTGGTGGGGTCGATCCCGTTCGGGTTGATTCTGGGGTTGATGCGCGGGGTGGACATCCGCCAGCACGGCTCGGGGAACATCGGCGCGACGAATGTGCTGCGGATCTTCGGGAAGAAGGTCGGGGCGCTGTGTTTCGCGCTGGATGTGCTGAAGGGCGCGCTGCCGGTGGCCGTGTTCGGCTGGTGGCTCGGGGCCTTGGGGGCCGAGGACCTGAGCGCGGGGCGGGCGTGGGCGTGGATGGGCGTCGCTGCGGCGGCGGTGGCGGGGCACATGTTCAGCCCGTGGATCGGGTTCAAGGGGGGCAAGGGGGTGGCGACGGGTTTCGGCGCCATGCTGGGGATGTGGCCGTTCACGACCGTGCCGGCGCTGCTGGCGCTGGCGGTGTTCGGCGTGTCGGCGCGGCTGACGCGGTATGTGGGGATCTCGAGCTGCTTCGCGGCGGCGAGCCTGCCGGTGTGGGCGGCGCTGGCGAGGTTCTCGGGCCTGGTGGGCGATGTGAACGACGGGGGGCGGCTGGAGAACACGCTGCGTGGGTGGCCCCACATCGCCGCGACGGCGCTGCTGGGGGCGGTGGTGATCTGGAAGCACCGCGGGAACATCCGGCGAACCCTGGCGGGGACGGAGCGCCGAATCGGGGAGCGGATAAACACGGGCGCTGCGGGCCCGGATCGCGCTTGAGTTCGCGGACCATGTGTCGTCGTTCGGCATCATCGGAGGATTCGTCACAGAGGTGCGCGGGCTGTGAGGGTCCTGCGGGGCCGACTTGCCTGCAAACAGGGTGAAGAGGGGTTCACGGCTTCGGATCGGGGCTGGTCAACTCGATGATGGTGGTGGCATTTGTGGAGGCCGCACCATGACGAAGCTGAAGTACACCGCGCCGACCAACGACACCGACCCCCGCGACTCGTTCCCGTTCCCGGGGTCGATCAGGGACCTGCTGTCGCGGGCTGATCCGCGGGCGGTTTCGCCGATGGAGCTGGCCGAGTCCATGGGCCAGACACTTGACCGCATGCAGCTGAAGCTGGGCGAGCTCCGTCGGGAGCTGGACGGCGAGTACCGGATCAGCGGCGGCGGCGCCTCGGACAGCGGGCGGCTCCCGGCCGCCTGAGCCGGGGTTCTGAGCCGGAGCTTTGGGCCGGGGCCATAAGCCTGGGGCGTTGAGCACGCAGGGAAGCTGGATCACGCCGCGCGCAGGGCCGCAGTTCGGGGCCTTGTCGCGCGGCGTCCGTTTGGGTCGAATACCGGCATGAGCGGAACCAACGGGCAGGATCGTGCGGCGCTGGCGCGGGACGCGGCGGCGGCGCTGACCTCGGCGCGGGATCGCGTGGGGTCGATGAAGGCGATCGTGGGCTTCGATGTGATGATCGATTCGATCATCCGCGTCGTGGACCGCAAGGACGCCAAGGGCTTCACGCCGATGACGCAGATCAGCCAGCTGGCGGATCGCGTGGCGAAGGCGGCGGGGCGGTCGATCAACATCGAGTTCCGGGTGGAGCAGGCGAAGCTCGGCGGCAACGGCGCGCTGATGGGCGAGGGCCTGGCGCGCGCCGGGGCGCGGGTGTCGTTCATCGGATCGATCGGGGGCGAGGGCAGGGGCGGCGTGCACCCGGTGTTCGAGGACTTCGCCGGGCGTTGCGAGGCGGTGTTCCCGACGGGCGGGCCGGGGCTGACCGACGCGCTGGAGTTCGACGACGGCAAGGTGCTGCTGGGCAAGACCGAGGCGCTGGACGCGATCACCTGGGCGAGCGTGGTGAAGGCGGTCGGCGGCGTGGACAAGCTGCGGTCGCTGATCGACGGGAGCGGCTGCATGGCGCCGGTGTCGTGGACGCAGGTGCCCTTCATGGACGAGATCTGGCGCGGGCTGATCCGCGAGGTGTTGCCGAAGATCGAGCAAGGGCGCCGTCCGACGGTGTTCATCGACCTGGCGGACCCGCGGAAGCGGACGCCGGAGGCGCTGAAGGGCGCGCTGGCGCTGCTGCAGGAGATGAACGCGCTGACGCCGGTGACGCTGGGGCTGAATCTTTCGGAGTCGAAGCAGGTCGCGGCGGTGTTGGGGATCGCGGAGCCGCAGACGCTCGAGGAGGGGGCGCCGCATGTGCGCGAGGCGCTGGGGCTGGCGTGCGTGGTGACGCACGGGCACCACGCGGTGGCCGCGGCGACGAAGGATGGTCAGGTGGCGTCGTTCGAGGGGCCGTACACGAAGACCCCGAAGATCTCGACGGGCGCGGGGGACCACTTCAACGCGGGGTTCACGCTGGCGTCGGGGCTGGGGCTGCCGGCGGCGCAGGGGCTGGCCGTGGCCTCGGCGCTGAGCGGGTGGTATGTGCGGAAGGGTCTGGGGCCGACGCTGGATGAGCTGATCGGGTTCCTGAAGGAGTTGCCGGCGCCGGAGCGACAGGGTTCGTAGCGCCTCGTGCGCGCGGACAACGCGCGTCCAAGGAGCGCACAGGGCCCGTCGCTTGCGCTCCGGGTTCTGAAGGATTCGAGGCGGCGCGGGGGCGCTCTTACATCGCGGAGCCGAGGCCCATGATGCGGCGCCAGGTGGAGATCTGGCCGAAG
>CALKYH010000246.1 GCA_938003595.1 uncultured bacterium | reverse complement strand
CAGAGTCCCCCTTCTGCATCGCAGGCCGGCGTCGGTCGTCGGCGAAGTCCCGATAAGTCATTGAGAACAGTCTCAAGCTTCCGCGTCGCGCGATGCCGACCGGGGGCAAGCAACGAGGATGCAGTCAAACCCCGTGGTCTTTTCCAGCCAGGAGAAGAAAGGAACCATTCAGATGAGGCGTTTCAACTCTTCCGCTCTGCGGAACATCGGCGCGACGACGATGCTCGTCGCCGCCGCCGGCTTCGCGATCTCGGCGGCCAACGCGGCCTCCCTGTCGCTCGCGGATCTCAACGCGGGACCGTCGTCCAACGACATCCCCGCGGCCGCGTCCGATCCCGTCGCGACCTTCGTGTTTCCCCGTGAGATCGTCGACACGGCCATCGTGCCCGACTTCGGCGATTTCTTCAGCTTGGTCGACGCCACCGAGGTCCAGGACTCCGGCGGCTTGGGTCTGCGTTGGCGCAGCCGCGCCCTCATCGGGCCCGGCACCGGCGTGAACGCCGCTTCGCAGTTCAACGTGCAGGCCATCACCGGCTTCAACGGCGACGCGAGCGAGTCGTACATCATCTTCCTGAGCCTCGCGGACGCGCTGACGCTCGCGACCCCGGCCGATGTGGACGACTTCGTCGCCAACAATACGGCGGGCGTCGACTATGTCCGCTACCTCTTCACGAACAACGCCTGGAACGGCGGCGCCGGCTACAACGATGTCGCCGTGGTCGAGGCCAACCTCGCCGCGGGCATCTTCGCGGACATCGCCGACCTCATCGCGGCGACCCCCGACGGCGGCGGCGCCGCGGGCGACTATGAGAACTATCAGGTCGCCATTGTCGTCATCGACGACGTGGCCGACGGCGCCGACGACGTGGTGACCGAGATGGCCTGCGTCCAGCAGCAGGCGCCCGTCGTCCCGGCCGACGCGGTCTTCGATCCGGACAACACCGTGATCCGCATCCAGACCAACCGTCAGCTCGTCGACGACTTCGACGCCGACAACCCCGCGGACACCGACGTCGGCAACCTGGACGACACCGATTTCCGCGTCCTCCTGTCCAACGGCGTGACCATCCAGTCGCTCTCGGCCTTCCTGGCCGACCTGGTGAATCCCAACTCGGTGGCGTCCGTGACGGTCCTGACCAACGATGATCAGACCCACAACATCATCGAGATCACGCTGAACGCCGCCGTGACCGACGACGCCGACATCGCGACCATCATCGCGACCCGCATCGGCTTCACCGGCACGGACTTCGACTCCATCACCGGCGAGAATCAGAACAACAACACCGCCACCTACCAGCTCATGGACCGCCCCGGCGACATCGAGGTCGACGAGGTCAACCTGCTCCAGGGCAACGGCTCGTTCCAGTTCGGCGAGACCGAGGTCTGGGCGCAGGTCGTGCTGTCCTCCGGCGTGACGAACGTCGGCGGCGACTTCCAGTTCCTGCTGTGGAACGAGGACGGCAACGTGGTCGGCTACTCTGACATGGTTCAGAGCGCCGTGCCCTCCTCCGCCGATGTCCCCGGCATCGACGACGCTGATCAGGACGGCACCGCCGACGACCCGGTCGTCGAGGCGGGCGAGAACATCCTGTTCGCGCGCTTCGTTGTCGTGAACCAGGACGCCGCCGAGGGCGGCACCAGCGACGCCGTCAACTCCGACGCCACCTGGTCGGACGACGGCTTCATCGATCCCTCGGCCCGCGCCGAGCGGCAGTCGATGACCCTGGTGAAGAACACCCCGGACAACGATCCGGAGGGCTTCGCCCCGGATGAGTCCGACTTCGCCTCCACCGACCTCGGCGACGAGGTGGCGGACAGCACCGACACGGCGGTCGACGACCTCGCCCGTCCCCAGGCCATCCAGTTCATCACGCAGGCCACCGAGGCCGGCAGCGAGCTCTGCGAGCTCGTCGATGTGATGAAGTGGGTCTGGAGCGAGACCGTGGCCTTCAGCGACGCCGGCCAGTTCGCCGTCGCCTACGACGACGACGGTACGATCTCCGACCTCACCGAGGGTCTCGAGTCCAACCTCAACATCCCCTTCATCGACACGCTCGCCGTCCCCGACTTCGAGGACCAGGTCCTCGCCGTCACCGGCGGCACGCTGACCACCTGCTACATCGCCAACGACAGCGTCGCGTTCGTCGCGCCCCTGATCCCGACCGATGGCCCCGCCGCCGACGGCGCGACCTCGATCCTCATGGGCTCCGGCAGCACCGCCTACATCGGCGGCGTGAATGTCAACGGCGTCGAGGGCGACGAGGACCTGGGCAACTCCGCCATCGGCTCCTTCTCCGCGCTCGAGGACGCTGATTTCCTCGGCGGCGAGGACATCGCCGACGGCGCTCCCCCCGCCCTGCTCGGCGCCACCGCCGACGGCTCGGATGTGCGCCTCGGCTTCTCCGAGGATGTCAACAACCCGACCGGCGCTGGCGAGTCCGAGTCGTTCTTCCTCTTCACCGAGGACGATGTCCGCCTGGACATCTCCGGCGCCGAGAACGACGGCATCTCCAGCAACATCTGGTTCCTCGAAGATGTCTTCTTCGACGCCGACGCCGAGATCCTGGTCGCCGTGGACAACCCCGGCTTCCCGATCACCGACAACGACAACAACGCCAACGACTTCACCGTCACCAAGTTCAAGTTCGTCGGCATCACCCCCCCGGCCGTCTCCTTCAAGGACGAGGGCGTGGCCTTCGTCGATGACGAGACCAACCTCGTCACCACCGTCGTCCTCAAGACGACCGGCCGCGTCGAGATCAACGGCTCCGAGTCGTCCTTCCTCGAGCGCCTCTATGTCCGCGGCGACGACTTCGGCTCGGACAACGGCGACTTCGACTCCGCCTCCGGCCTGGTCTCTTCGATCGAGGTCGGCGACGAGGAGCGCAACGACGGCTGCTACCTCTTCATCCTCAACATGAACGAGGACTGCCCGCTCGGTCAGGAAGACTTCTTCGTCCAGTACAACGACTCCAACGATCAGGCCGACCCCGCCGACTCGACGCTCGTTGACTTCAACAACGGCAGCGAGGTCTCCAGCGAGGTCATCCAGGTCTTCGTCGCTCGCCCCTCCACTCCCTCCGCCGGCGGCAACCCCATCGGCGAGACCTACACCGGCACCCTGGACCTGGGCTCCGACACCGAGGACGCCCTCGGCTCCGAGATCAGCGCCTATGTCTTCAAGTCCATCTCTGAGTGCGGCGACATCCGCTTCACCTACAAGGGCATCACCTACACCGGCACCATCCAGGCCACCGACGGCGACGAGGCCCTCATCGCCAACGGCACCACCCTCTACTTCCACCCGCAGCTCCGCGGCGATGACGACTTCTGCGAGGGCGAGATGAGCCCCTGCGGCCTCGTCAACAGCAAGCCCGACCTGGACCTCTATCAGGTCGCCTCCCTCAACACCTCCGGCAACGGCGGCATCAACGGCGCCGGCGCCGCGACCTCCATCAACAACCAGGTCCTGCTCTATCAGAACATGGACCCCTCCTTCGTCATCAAGCCCATCGCGCTGACGGTCCGCACCGACACGACGACTCCCGGTCGCTTCACCGTGACCGGCTCCGGCGTCTCCAACGGCACCATCACCTTCGAGGGCGAGTTCGAGTGGATCGGCAACACCTACATCACCGGCGACGCTGACGAGAGCGGCGCCCGCCCCTACACCCTCCACACCCGCGGCCGCAAGAACTACCTCGGCTGCCCCGTGGTCTTCGTTGTGTGCCCCGACAGCAACTTCTCCGATGTGGAGCCCTTCCTCGCCAACAACCTCCTGGTCCGTCGCGTGACCTTCGCCGCGGATAACCAGGCCGATGTCACCACCGGCTCCAAGTCCTTCACCTTCGCCAACAACGCCCCGATCGTCTTCAACATCAACGCCGACTTCGTCCACCGCTACAGCCTCTCGGCCCTCGAGCAGGACGACTGGGTGTTCCTCCCCGCCGCCGCCCTGAGCCCGACCCGCAGCGTCATCGCGACGCCCGGCCAGGACTTCGGCACCGCCGGCACTCTGCCCAACCGCGTCGTGGTCCCCACGGGCACCGGCACGGCCACTACCCCCGTCAACGCGATCACGGCCTTCCCCTCCGGGACGACCGCTCGCGGCTTCTTCGTGGCGCTCGATGTCGATGACTGCGAGCCCTTCATGATGGAGATCGACACGATCCTCGCCCTCGACACCCGCGGCGTGTACTGCGGCTCCGCTCGCGGCCTCAACCGCATCGCGGCCGGCTACGCCTACGCCGTCGAGACCGACGACACCTTCTCCGAAGCCTACTGGTTCACCTTCGGCGAGCTCGTCTCCAATGTCTCGGGCAAGTCGCTCTCGGTCACGCCCAACGCGACCAACGGCGGCTGGAACATCCTCAACAACAACTCCAACTCGCCCATCACCTCGTCCACGGCTGGCGCCCCCAGCGGCAACCAGATCGTGGTCTCGATGAACGATGAAGAGGGCGTCCGCATCTTCATCGAAGGCTCTCCCCAGTTCTCCGACTTCGAAGAGGTCGGCGCGAACCATGGCTACATGCTCTTCACGGACACTGCGATCGTTCAGTGATCATCTGATCGCTGATTGATCTGATCCTGGCTGTTTGAGGCGGGCGCCCTTCGGGGCGCCCGCTTTTTTTCGTCCCCGGGCCCGAAGCGTCGATCCTCCGGTTCCGGGACCCTTCCCCGCCGCCACGCGTACAATCTCCATGGAGACCGGTCCTTCCCCCGACGGAGCCCCCACGATGCACGCCCGACGATTCGCACGCCTCGCCCCATTGCTCGTCGCCGCGCTGGCCGCCCTGCTCGCCGCGCCCGCGGCGCTCGCGCAGACCGGCGGCGGGGGCGCGCCCGTCACCTTCTTCATGATCATCAACGGGCGCGTCAACGGCACGGCCGCCATCTCCCCCCGCGCCGGCGACCGCGTCGCGGCCATCGTCGAGGGCGGCGACACGGTCGAGGACCTGATCGAAAGCGACGGGACCTGGGAGAGCCTGACCATCGCCCGCACCACGAACGACACCGCCACCGTTCGCTTCGAGTTCCGCCGCGGCTCGGGCCGCTACATGCTCGTCCCCTCCGCCGGCGCGACCGACCAGGCCACCGTCCAGTTCCTGGGCAACTCCAACCCCCTCTCCGCCGCGTTCAACGCGCAGAACCTCACGCTCCACATCGGCCCCGTCATCAGCGGCGGCGGCGGCGGCGATGGCGACGGAACCGGCGGCGACGGCGAGGGCTCGGGCGGCTCGCCCGATGTCAACGGGGACGGCCTCGTGACCATCGACGACGCCCGACTGGTCATGCGCTGGGTCATCGGCTTCCGGCGCGACCTCGAGGGCTCCACACTCGATGTCAACGCCGACAACCGCATCAACACGCAGGATGTGACCGAGATCCTCCGCCGCATGGGCGAGGCCGTCGAGACCGCGGCGCCCGAGACCGATGCGACGACGCCCTGACCAGCCCGCGCCTGCGTTCACGCTGGCCGAGCTGCTCATCGTGCTCGCCATCCTGGCGCTGTCGGCGCTGGTGGTGATCCCGGGCGTGGCCCGGATGGCCGGCGGCCAGGAGCGGCGCGTTCGACAGGAGGTCGTCGAGATCGTCCGCGCCGGCCAGATCGCCGCGACCGAGCGGGGCCTGCCGGTGTCCGTCGTCTTCGAGCCCGGCCAGCGCCGGCTCAGCGCCGGCGAGCGGGCGGTGGTGCTGCCCTCGGGCTGGTGGGTCCGCCGCACCAACGAGGAAGACACGCGGACCACCCGCAGCGGCATCGTCACCCTGGATGAGCTGGCCGGGCGTGCCCCGGCGCCCCGGGTCATGATGACCTGGTCCCCCGGAGGCCTGGTGACGGAGACGGACTGGCTGGTCACAGGCGAATCGGGGGCCAGAATCCGGGTCCGGGGCGATTCGATTGACGGTGTGCGGATCGAGTGATACCGTCCGATATCGCTTGTGCGCTCGCCCGGACGCACGGCTGAGGGGCTTCGGCCGCCGTCTCGAAAGACGGGGAGCCCGCCCCGGCCGGATCGGGCGGACCGATCCGGCAGTCCGGAACACAGGGCCGCGGCGCGAGCGGAACCCACCCCCCGCGCAGCCGGCCACGATCTATCAAGGAGGATCGATCGATGCGATCGACTCGGCGCCAACGACACGCCTTCACGCTCCTCGAACTGCTCGTCGTGCTGGGCATCCTCGCGCTGCTCGCGACGCTCGTGGCGCCCAAGGTGCTGGGCCAGCTCGGCAAGGCCAAGCCGCAGGTGACGCAGCAGCAGATCCGCAACGCCGCGACGGCCGTGCAGTCGTTCAAGCTCGACACGGGCCGCTACCCGACGACGCAGGAGGGGCTGAACATCCTCCTGGTCAAGGCGGAGGGCGCCCCGAACATGGACAAGTGGAACGGCCCGTACTTCGAGCGCAAGGCCCTGCCGGTGGACGGCTGGGGCGTGCCGCTGCAGTACCGCGCCCCCGCCCGCGAAGAGGGCTACGAGTTCGAGATCTTCTCGCTCGGCGCCGACAACGCCGAGGGCGGAGACGGCGAGAACAAGGACATCTTCTCCTGGCAGTGAGCCGCCTCCGAGGGAGCGCACGCTGACGGCGATCGACACCCATCGCGACGACCGCGCCGCGCCCCAGAGCGCGCGGCCATCCCGCGCGCCGTCGTTGCTCACCGCCGACGAGGCCGACATCGCCATCCTTGACGACCTCATCGCCCGGCGCCGCCTCAGCGCCGCCGACGGCGAGAACCTCATGAACCTGCGCCGCAACCAGGGCCAGCGCCTGGGCCGGCTGCTGGTCACCGCCGGCGTGCTCAGCCAGGAAGGCCTCCGCGACGCCCTCGCCGAACGCCTGGGCCTCCAGCGCTGGGAGCCGCCGCAGAACCTCGACGACCTCGACGCCGACGCCGCGGCCCTCCTGACCCCCGCCTTCCTGCGCTTCAACGCCGTCCTGCCCGTCGAGGCCGACGAGGGCTGCATCAAACTCGCCATGGCCTGGCCGCCCGACGAATCGCTCGTCGAGACCGTGCGCCAGGCGACCGGGCGCGAGGTCGAGCCGCTGGCCTCCACGCAGCGCGAGGTCGAGAGCGCGCTCGACCGCGTGCTGTCGGAGATCGAAGGCGCCGCGGGCGACGACAACTCCAACCTCCTCCACCTCGACGCCGACCGCCTGCGCGACCTGGCGTCGGAGGCGCCGGTCGTGCAGTTCCTCACCGCGGCGTACGAGCGCGCGGTGTCGCTGGGCGCGTCGGACATCCACCTCGAGCGCGGCGAGCGCTCCACCCGCCTCCGCGTCCGCGTCGACGGCGAACTGCTCGACCTCGACGCCCCGCCCCCCGCCCTCTACGCCGGACTCGTCTCCCGCATCAAGATCATGGCGCGGCTCGATGTCGGCGAGCGCCGCCTGCCCCAGGACGGGCGCGTGCAGCTCCAGACCTCCGGCCGGCAGATCGATGTGCGCGTCTCCATCCTCCCCTCGATGCACGGCGAGGATGTCGTCCTGCGCATCCTCGACCGCGGCTCGCTCCAGCTAGACCTCGACGAACTCGGCCTCAGCCAGCGCCAGCGCGACGGCTTCCGCAAACTCATCCGCCGCCCCGAGGGCATGGTCCTGCTCACCGGCCCGACCGGCAGCGGCAAGACGACGACGCTCTACAGCGGCCTGAAAGAGATCGCGCGCCCGAATGTGAAGGTCGTCACCGTCGAGGACCCCGTCGAGTACCACCTCGAGGGCGTGAACCAGATCCAGGTCCGCACCGAGATCGGGCTCGACTTCGCCCGCTGCCTGCGCTCCAT
>CALKYH010000245.1 GCA_938003595.1 uncultured bacterium | reverse complement strand
CTGTGTCGAACCCGGGATGCGCGGCGCCCGTCGGCGTCCCCTGTCGGCGCGGGGCTGGGGGCGTGCAGGGGGGCGCGGGGATGGCCGATCAGGGGGCATGTCTCCCGATGCGCCCGGAGCGGGCCTGGGGGACGACCGCCCTGCTGGTGAAGAGAAGAGGTTGAGCGCCCTTGGATAAAGCCAGTGTCATCGGAACGGTCATCGGCCTGGTCTGCCTGGGGCTGGTCGCGCAGCTGGCGTCGCACGGCAACTGGGCGCTGTTCTATTCGGAGAAGGGCCTCATCATGGTCGGCGGCGGCACGATCTCGGTGCTGTTCATGGCGATGCCGATGGCGAAGCTCAAGTGCATCCCGGGGTACATCCGGAAGTTCTATTTCTACAAGGGCAAGTCTCCGTCGGAGGTGGTGAAGCTCATGTCGGACCTGGGCGAGAAGGCTCGTCGGGACGGCATGCTCTCGCTGGAGAGCGAGGTCGAGAAGATGGACGACATGTTCCTGGTGTCGGGGCTGAAGATGGCGATCGACGGCGTGGACCCGGACAGCATCGAGGCGACGCTGCGTGCGGAGATTCTCGCGATGCGGGAGCGGCACGGGGCGGGCAAGAAGTTCTTCGACCTGGTGAAGGTGTACGGGCCGGGCTGGGGGCTGGCGGCGACGCTGGTCGGGCAGATCGGCATGTTCGCGAACCTGGGCGGCGACATCGCGACGATGGGCCACATGCTGGCGGTCGCGGTGGTGGCGACGATGTACGCGACGGTGCTGGCGAACGCGGTGGCGGGCCCGATGGGCGACAAGCTGTCGCTGCGTTCGGCGGAGGAGATCCTGTCGAAGGAGATGATCCTGCAGGGTCTGCTGTCGATCCAGGCGGGCGACAACCCGCGGGTGACGATGGACCGGATGATGGCGTTCATCCCGCACGGCGGGCGCGACGAGTTCAAGGAAGCCGCGTGATCGCCGCGCTGAGCAGGGAGGCGGTCCATGGCTGACGAGCACGGCAAAGAGGGCGGGCACAAGAAGCACAAGAAGCACCACGCGGAGCATCCTCACGAGGAGCATCACGAGGGGTGCCCGGAGTGGATGGTGTCCTTCGCGGACAATGTCTGCCTGATGATGGGCTTCTTCGTGATCATGCTGGCGATGAACATGAAGCCGGCGCACGGCGGCAGCGGGACGGGCCCCCAGGAGGGGGACACCTCGTATACGCCGCCCTCGGCGCTGCTGGACGCGGCGATCGCGATCCGCGAGGGCTTCAAGAACCCGGTCAACATGAACTCGCTGGCGCCGGAGGACCAGCCGCTGATCCGCCGGCTGCAGGAGAAGCGCGGCACGGGGCGCGCGAGCGAGGCGGGGCAGTCGGGCCCGACGGACTCGGTGACGAGCGTGCGGACGAGCGACTACTACTCGCTGGGCGGCGTGGTGCCCTTCGGCGACGGGGCGACGGCGCTGTCGAGCGCGGGCGAGCACGCGGTCGTGGAGATCGCGCAGCACCTGAAGGGCCCGAAGTTCGTGATCGAGGTGCGCGGGCATGTGAGCGCGGTCGAGGCGGCGGCGGGGGTGGACGCGGCGATGAACATCTCCTTCCGGCGCGCGGTCGCGGTGGCGACGGGCTTGCACGAGCAGGGGATCCCGTGGTCGCGGATGCGGGTGGTGGCGTGCGCGGACGGGGACCGGGTGACGCCGATCGCCTATGACGAGGCGGGGCACCGGGCCAATCAGCGGGTCGAGGTGATGGTGACGCGCGAGCTGGAGGCGGCGGACCCGTTCCTGCGGGAGACGGCCAAGCCGTCCACGGCGGGCGATCCGACCTCGGCGCCGGCGCCGGCGCCCGCGAAACCGGCGGCTCCTGAGCCGCACTGAAGAAAGCAGGGCCCGTGCCTCCCAACAATGGAGGTATGGATCGAGTCGCCATGGACCGGCGCGGCGGCGTCGCGCGGAAGAGGGTCTGGATCATGACGCTGACGGTGTCGCTGTGCGCTGCGCTGGCGCTGACCGGCGCGCTGTGGATGTCCGGCGGGCTGCGGGCGGAGGAGCGCGAGGCGCGCTCGGCGGAGGCGGCGCGAGCGGAGGTGGCGGCGGCCCTGGCGTCGCTGGACGCCGTCATCGCGCGGGGCACGACGGTGCGCTGGAGCGAGCTGCAGACCGCGACGAGCGAGACGCCCCCCACCACGCTGGTGGCCAAGTGGACGCGAGACCTGAACGCGACGGCGCGGCAGCGGCTGGCGGAGACGGCGGCGCTGGCGGAGCAACGGGCGCGGGAGCGGCTGGGGCTGCGGATCCTGGCGCCGCAGACGGACCTGGAGGGCGGCGTGCGCTGGGAGCGGATGTCGCCGGAGCTGCGAGGACCGGAGCGCGTCGTGCTGCTGGTGCACGGGCTGGACGAACCGGGGGAGATCTGGGACAGCCTGGCGCCGCTGCTGCGGAGCAAGGGCTACCGCGTGGCGCGGCTGGACTACCCGAACGATCAGGCGATCGCGCACTCGGCGGATGCGCTGCTGGCGGCGCTGCGGGCGCTGGCGGCGGCGGGGACGGAGCGCGTGGACATCGTGGGGCACTCGATGGGCGGGCTGGTGGCGCGGGATGCGCTGACGCGCCCGGAGTTTGTCGATGGCGAGGATGGGTTCCCGGATGTGGAGCGGCTGATTCTCGTCGGGACGCCGAACCATGGCGCGCCGCTGGCGCCGATGCGGATGGCGCTGGAGGTGCGCGAGCAGGCGCTGCGCTGGATGGGGGACGGGGCGCTGGTCGATGCGCTGACGGGGTTCTTCGCGGAGGGCTGCGGCGCCGCGGGGACGGACCTGACGCCGGGCTCGGCGTTCCTGACGGACCTGAATGCGCGCCCGTTGCCGTCGGGAGTGCGGATCACGCAGATCCTGGGGAACGCCTCGCCGGTGGATCAGCAGGATGTGCTGGGGATGCTGGACTCGCCACTGGGGCGGGCGCTGTTCGCGCAGGACGACGCGGCGGCGGTGGCGGCGCAGGCGCGGGAGTGGATGGGCGCGGTGGGCGACGGCGTGGTGCCGCGGAGCTCGGCGCTGCTCGAGGGCGTCGATGATGTGGTGGAGCTCAACGCGAACCACCGGGGGTTGCTGCGCGCGGCGCCGGCGCCGGGGCGGGAGGCGTCTCCGGGGGTGGAGGCGATCCTGGACCGGCTGGAGCGGACGGTGGAGCAGCCGGTGGGCGGGGTTTGAGCTCGGATCACTCCGGCGGCACGCCGATGTCCTCGTTCCAGAGGTCGGGGCGCTCGGCGATGAAGCGGGTCATGAGGGCGATGCAGCGCTCGTCGTGGATCACGAGGACCTCGGCGCCGCTGGAGTGCAGCCAGTCCTCGCGGCCCTGGAAGTTGCGGTTCTCGCCGATGACGACGCGCCGGATGCGGTGCAGGACCGCGGCGCCGCTGCACATGGCGCAGGGGCTGAGGGTGCTGGCGAGGGTGAAGGTGTGCCAGTCGCGCCGGCGGCCGGCGTTGCGGATGCAGACGGTCTCGGCGTGGGCGGTGGGGTCGCCGGTTTGGACGCGCAGGTTGTGGCCGCGGGCGACGATGGCTCCGTCGGGGGCCATGAGCGCGGCGCCGATGGGGATGCCGCCCTCGCGGAGGCCGAGGAGGGCTTCTTCGTAAGCGGCTTCGAGTGCGGGTTGCATGGCGGGGCTCTCGATCGAACGCGGAGTGCGTAGTGGACGCAGAGGACGCGGAGG
Source organism: uncultured bacterium (assembly GCA_938003595.1). Taxonomy (GTDB): domain Bacteria; phylum Planctomycetota; class Phycisphaerae; order Phycisphaerales; family UBA1924; genus JACVCK01. The sequence goes on along the minus strand of CALKYH010000245.1, from coordinate 15,532 downwards.
TGATCAGGACGGGAACACAGAGGGCACGGAGAACACAGAGATGTGAATGGAGCGGATTTGGAAGGAGTGGGAGTAGAGGAGAGGAGCGAGGCCCGTAGCCCTCACCCCTGCCCTCTCCCCATCGCAGAGCCGATCGGGAGAGTGGGGAAGAGGCGGTCCAGGCGGTCGTTGGATTGTTGGAGCTTGCGCGGGGTGAGGTCGAGCTGTTTGTCGTAGGCGGCGCGGGCGAGGGCTTCGGCGAGCTGCGGCGCGGGGTTGGGGCGTGCGGGGCCGGGGCTGTTGAGGGCGTCGAGGACGAGGTCGGCGCCGGCGGCGGCGGCGCGGGCGGCGGCCTCGGCGGGGCTGTAGCGGCTGGTGATCGCGCCCATGTCGAGCGAGTCGGTGACGATCACGCCCTGGAAGCCCAGCGCGTTGCGGAGCGTTCCCTCGGTGTGGGCGCGGGACAGGGACGCGGGGTGGTCTGCATCGATGCGCCGGTGCAGGAGGTGCGCCGTCATGATCGCGAAGGGCCAGGCGGGCGCGCGGAGCGCGGCGTCGGGCGTGGCGGTCTCGCGGCGGAAGCGCTCGATGAGCGAGCGGTAGGGCGCGAGCTCGGCGTCGGCGTCGTATGGCCGCGTGATGTCGGGCAGGCCCAGGTGAGAATCGGAGGTTGCGGAGCCGTGCCCCGGGAAGTGCTTGAGGCAGGCGCGGACGCGCTTCTCCTCGTGGGCGGTGATCACCTCGGCGGCGCAGTGGGCGACGCGCCGGGGGTCGGCGGAGTAGGCGCGGCCCTTGCCCGCGATGATGGGGCTGCGCGGGTTGAGGGCGAGGTCGACGCAGGGGGCGAAGTTGAGGTTGATGCGCGCGCCGGCGAGGGTCTCGGCCAGCTGGTGGGCGGCGTCGGCGCGCTGGGCGTCGGTCATGTCGGCGACGGCGGCGGCGGAGGGGAACTCCGGGAAGCCGCGGCGGGGGTTGAGGCGCGCGACGCGCCCGCCCTCCTGATCGACGGCGATGATGGCGCCGGGGCCGAGGGCTTCGTGGAGGTGGTCGCAGAGGTCGCGCAGCTGCGCGGGAGAGAGGACGTTGCGGGGGGCGTCGGTCACCGGCGCTTCGGGGTTCTGCTCACGGAGTGCGGTGAGGGTGGGCAGGTCCACATCGAAGAGGACGACGGCGCGGCAGCCGGCGTCCTGGAGGGCGGCGAGGTCGGCGCGGAACTGGGGGTCGTCGGGGCTGGCGCCGCGGACGCCGACCATGACCATGCGGCCCGCGAGGCGCTCGAGGTCGCGCAGCCGGCTCATGGGGAGGGCTCCACGGAGTGATGGCGCCGGCCGGCGATGCAGACGAGGAACGAGGCGGTGGTCCCGACGAGCATCCACCATCCCAGGGAGAGCGTGAGGTCCTTGAGGCCAACCAGGTGCGGCTTCTGTGCGAGGAACACGGCGCCGGCGCCGGCGAGGAGGGCGAGCGCGGCGCTGAGGCTGTTGCCGCGCCTGGTGAAGATCGCGGCGAGGAAGACGCCGAGGATGCCGGCGTACGCGAAGATCATCACGCCGATGGCGAAGGTGAGCAGGCCCATGCCGGAGGACTGCTGCCACCGCATGCACGCGACGGCGACGGCGGTCAGCGCGGCGCCCCAGAGGATCACGGCGGCGCGGGAGACGGCGACATAGTGGGCCTCGGTGCGCGTGGGGCGGAAGGGGCGGTAGTAGTCGCAGACGATCGTGGAGGAGAGCGAGGTCAGGGAGGAGGCGAGGGAGGACATCGCGGCGGCGAAGACGCCGGCGATCATCAGGCCCCGGGCGCCGGCCGGGCACTCGGCGAGGATGAAGTCGAGGATGACCTGGCGGGAATCGGCGGGGCGCTCGTGCACGGCGCCGGTGAGGTCGGGGCGGGTGTAGAAGGTGTAGAGGAGCAGGCCGATGATCAGGAACAGCGCCGCGACGCCGAGGCCGATGACCATCGACATGACGACGGACTTGCCGCCCTGGAAGGCGTTGCGGCAGGAGAGCATGCGCTGGGCGAGGTCCTGGTCGGCGCCGTAGATGGCGAGGTTGAAGAGCGTGAAGCCGATCAGGGCGGACCAGATGGTGAAGTCGAGCGAGGGATCGGCGCGGGCGTCCAGCAGGGTGAGCTTGCTGGAGCCGTCGGGCGCGGTGGCGGCGCCGAGGGCGCTCACGATGTCGGCGAGGGGGGCGTCGATGCGCTGGAGCAGCAGCACAATGAGGGTGAGGGCGGCGAGGATGAAGATGATGGCCTGCGGGACTTCGGTCCAGACGACGGCCTCGACGCCGCCCATGAGCGTGTAGGCGATGGAGACGACGGCGACGATCGCGACGGCGAGGATCATGTGGCCGTCGGACAGGTCGCCGAAGGCGATGAGCGAGACGGGGATCGCGGCCATGTAGAGGCGGGCGCCGCTGGCGAAGGTGCGCCCGATCATGAAGGCCGCGGAGCAGGCGCGCTGGGCGCCGGGGCCCTGGGCGCGGGCGAGGAGCTGGTAGACGGTGGTGACATTGGCCCGGAAGAAGGCGGGGATGAAGAAGGTGACGACGATGACGACGGCGAGCGCCTGGCCGATGTTGACGGCGAGGTAGGTGAGGTTGCCGTTGTACGCGGCCTCTGGGGCGCCGAGGAAGGTGGCGGCGGAGACGGAGGTGGCGACGATGGCCAGCGCCGCGGCCCACGCGGGGACGCGCCGGCCGGCGCGGAAGTAGTCGTCGGAGGAGCGCTGGCGGCGCGCGAGCCAGACGCCGACAGCGACCATGCCGATGAGGTAGGCGCCGACGATGGACCAGTCGAGGAAGGTCATGGCGCTGGCGGGTTCTCGAGGGCGGCGCGGAGGACGGCGCCGTGCGCGGCGAGGTGGGCCTCCGCGGCGGCGCGGGGGATCGCGTGGCGGTGCATGACGACGGCGGTCTTCACGGCGCCGCCGGAAGCATCCAGCAGGGCGAGGGAGTCGTCGCGGGAGCGGCCGGTGAGGGTGGCGACGATGCGCGCGGCGCGGTCGCGGAGCTTGGCGTTGGTGGCGCGGAGGTCCACCATGAGGTTCTCGTGGACCTTGGCGCGCTGGACCATGAGGGTGGTGGAGATGGCGTTGAGCGCCATCTTGGTCGCGGTGCCGGCCTTCATGCGCGTCGAGCCGGTGACGACCTCGGGGCCGGTCTCGATGACGATGAGGACATCGGCGCCGGAGGGCCTGGCGACCGGGGCGCAGGTGAGCAGGCCGGTCACGGCGTCGCGCGCCTTGGCGAACTCGATGGCGCCGAGGACATAGGGGGTGGTGCCGCCGGCGGCGACGCCCAGGAGCGCGTCGTTGGGGCCGATGTGGAGGGATTGGAGCTCGGCGTGGGCGCCGTGGGGATCGTCTTCAAGGCCTTCGGACGATTTGCGGAGCGCGCTGTCGCCGCCGGCGATGATCCCGATGAAGGTGGCGGGATCGGTCTGGAAGGTGGGCGGCATCTCGGAGGCGTCGAGCACGCCCAGGCGCCCGGAGGTGCCGGCGCCGATGTAGACGAGGCGTCCGCCGGCGGCGAGGGCCCTGTCGGCGAGGCGGACGAACTGGGCGATCTGCGGCATCGCGCGGGCGACGGCGGGGGCGACGAGCGCATCCTCCGCGTTGATTGCGCTGAGGCACTGCTCGATGGACATCGCGTCCAGCGCGCTGGTGCGCGGGTTGCGCTGCTCGGTGAGGATGTGGCCTCGGTCGGGGAGGGTCATGGTGTGGGCAGGCGGGGCGTGCAATTGGACCATGCGCCCGAGAGCGGCGCGGGGGGCGGGGCGCCGGTGACGGCGGGGAGCGTGATGGGGACGCCGTCGGCGCAGAGGGCGCCCAGGACGGCGATCTCCGCGGCCTCGCGCGCGGCGATGGGCAGGCCCAGGTCGTCGGTGGGCTCGGTGGGCGCGCCGGCGGCGCGGGCGATGTGCTCAACGAGCGTGAGGTGGTGCGCGCCGCCGCCGGCCACGAGGACGCGCGCGGGCGCCGGGTCGGCGGCGCGCGCGGCCCGGCCGATGACCTCCCCCACTGCCTTCGCGGCGGTGGCGGCCAGGTCGTCGGGGGCGAGGGCGTCGGCGTGGCGGTCGAGCCAGTCCAGCGATTCGTCGCCGGTGCCGAGTGAGCGGGCGGCGCGGGACTGGTCCTGCAGGATGCCGGCGAGGTCCTCGGCGGCGAGGGTGTTCGGGGCGCCGCGCGAGGCGGCGGCGCCGGACTCGTCGTACGGCGCGAGCAGGGCACGCCGGGCGACGGCGTCGAGGATGTGGTTGCAGGCGCAGACATCGCGTCCGCGGACGGCGCCGAGCCAGGCTTCGAGGGTGCGGCCCTGTCGGTCGGGGAGGGTGGTGATGTTGCAGAAGCCGCCGAGGTTGACGACGGCGCGGGGCTCGGCCTCGTCGCGGAGGAAGATGAAGTCGGCGATGGGCGTGATGGGCGCGCCCTGGCCGCCGCGCGCAAGGTCGGCGGCGCGGAGGTCGCACACGACGGGGCAGCGGAGTCGCGCGCCGATGGGCGCGGGGTTGAGCAGCTGCCAGGAGCGGGGCGGGCTGTGGAAGATGGTCTGGCCGTGGGCGGCGACGAGGGCGGGCGCGCCGACGCGCTTGGCGAGCGAGGCGGCGAGCGAGGCGTGCAGTTCGCCCAGCGCGAGCGCCGCGGCGGCGATGTCGCCGGCGGCCATGCGTTCGCCGGAGGCCAGGGCGCGGAGGGTGAGCGAGAGGTCGCCCAGCGGGGCGTGTTCGTGGGCGAGGAAGCGGGCGCGGAGGTCGAGGCCGGCGCCCTCGAGGCGCACGGCGGCGGCGTCGAGACCGTCGATGCTGGTGCCGGTCATGAGGCCGATGACGGTCCGCATGGCCTTAGTCTAGAGGAAGCGTTCGGGCGTGCGCTCCCGCGGCGGATCAGGGGCAGGTCGTTCTCCGAGCCGTCCTTCCCGCTGCGGGTGCGGTGGCCGCCTGCGGCGTCGCAGCTGATGAGGCTCCCGTCGCGGGAGCGCGACCAGCGGCGGTTGACGACGAGGCTCTGCGAAGAGACGCGGCCCGGCGCAGGAGCCGGGCCGCGTGAAGCAACCTGCACGATCGGATCGGCGTCAGGGGCAGACCGTGTTGAAGCTGGAGATGATGCGATTGAGGTCGGCGAAGTCGGTGTCGCCGTCGTTGTCGACATCGGTCGGACAGGTGTCGATCGGCCCGACGCAGAGACTCAGGTCGCCCTTGAATGTGTTGGATGAGATGTAGGGCTCGCCGTCGAGGCGCTGGATTGCGACGCCGTTGCCCTGGGGCGAGTGGGACCAGTACCAGTTGGTCGGAGCGAGGTTCCGCACTTCCACCCAGTACCGCTCGCCCGTCAGAACCGGGACGGGCGGGTGGCTGGCCTTGAGCTCGAACTGCGTGAAGCTGCCCTCCACCGTCTCGCCGGTGGCGACGGGACCCTCGAGCAGCAGGCCGGACCCGGCGTCGAACTGCGCCAACACCTGGCCGGGGATGCCCCCGCCGTCGGCGTAGTAGGTCACGCGGACATCGTCGGGGCCGGGGGTGGGAAGGGTCGAGTCGTAGTCGCCCTTGAAGCAGACAAAGGTGATGAACGAGTCGCCGGCGATGAAGTCGTCGGCGGCCGCGATGCCGGCATCGGAGATATACCCGAAGCTTTCCTGAGGATCGAACTCCTGGCAGTACGCAGGCGCGCACGGCGAGAGCGAGCCGGAGATGAGAAACTCGCCCGTGCCGGTGGGGATCGGGCCGGCGGCGGCGTTGAGCTGCACGAAGGAGCCGATGCGGATGAGGTACTCCTGTCCCAGGGCGGCGATGAATGTCACGCCCCCCTCGGGGCCGCAGCCGGCGTCGGCGCAAACGATGGTGGACTCGTCGCCGGGGGTGCAGATCGCCGTGGGCATGTAGACGGCGACCAGCGTGTCGAGCGTCGTCAGGCCGCAGGTGGAGATGGAGACAGTCCCGGAGACGGTGGAGGTCCAGCGCCACCAGAGGTCGTTGAACATGTCGCCGCCGGAGGCGCCGAGGCATGCCAACTGCGGCAGCCCGTCGGTGGTGGCGGCGGTGTTGTCGAACGGATGGGCGCCGAGGCCGGTGATCTCGTGGGCGTCGATGCAGTTGTCCGAGCCGTTGGCGCCGTTGCGATCGACCGGCGCGGGGGCGACAGCGGCGGGGCCTGGTCGGGTCGAGCGGCGGCCGGGCTCTGCGGACGCGGCCTGGGACGCGGCGAGGGCGCCGATCGCCATGATTGCGATGAGGGTGCGCATCGGGGGAGTGCTCCTTTGAAATGGGATCGTCGCCTCGGCGCTGTCCACGAGGATGGCGCAGACGAATGAGCGTGACATCGGGGGCGCCCACTTTGGCGCGTGGGCCGCCCGATGGCAATAGCGCACCTGGGATTTGCGGAAGAAGCCGGGGAAAGCGACCGCCTGGGGCGCACAGGAGGCCCACGCCCGCCGAGAACGCTCTCGAGATCTACGGAGCGAGGGCGTTGCGGAGCATCGAGGGGGCGCGGTCGCGGCAAGGCGGCGTCGATCGGAGGAACGAGGTCCGCGCGCAACAACGCGGCCCGGCGTGGGGGCCGGGCCGCGTGAAGGAACTTGGGTTATCGGGCCGGCGTCAGGGGCAGGGAGTGTTGAAGCTGGAGATGACGCCGTTGAGGTCGGTGAAGTTCACCTGGCCATCGTTGTTGCCGTCGAATGGGCAGGTCTCGATGGGGCCGACGCACATGGCCAGGTCAAGGGGAAGCGCATCGGCGGGCTGATAGCCGTTGTTGAAGTAATCCTGGAACGAGACGCCGTTGCCCTCGGCAGAGGACGACCAGTAGAAGGTGCTCCCGAGGTTGCGAACCTCCACCCAGTAGCGGACGCCGGCGGCGACGCCGACGGGCGGGTGGCTGAGCTTGTGCGCAAACTGCGTGTAATTGCCCTCGACCACGGCGCCGGTGGCGACGGGGCCCTCGAGCACGAGGCCGTTCGACGAGTCAAACGACGCGATGAGCGCGCCGGGGACGCCGGCGTTGTCGGCGAGGTACCGGACGGTGAAGTTGGTGGGGCCGGGGGCGGGGCCGGTGGAGTCGTAGTCGCCCAGGATGCAGACGAAGGTGACGGTCGTGTTGTCGGCGGACATGAAGTCGTCGGCGACGCTGGCGGACGGGTCGGACCGCAGGCCGACGCTTGTGTCGGCGTCAAACTCCTGGCAGTAAGCCGGCGTGCAGGGCGAGATCGAGCCGGAGAGATTGAACTCTCCGACGCCGCCATCCGCGGGGGGGAAGCCGCTGCCGCCGTCGAACGAACCGACTCGGAAGAGGTACTGCTGGCCAACGGCGGCGAGGAAGGTGATCTCCGTCTGGCCGCTGCAGTTCTGGTCGTCGCAGAAGATGAGCGCCGCGTCGCCCGGGGCGCAGACGGCGCCGGGGGCGTAGATCGCGATCTCGGTGTCCACGGTGGTCAGGCCGCAGGTCGAGATGGTGACGGGCCCGGTGACATGCGAGGTCCATCGCCACCAGAGGTCGCGGCCGATGCCGGCGCCGCCGTCCTTGGCGCAGAGGCCGTGGTCCTGGCCGTCCTCGGTGGCGTTGGTGTTGTCGAAGGGGAAGTTGCCGAAGCCGGCGATGGCGGGGGCGCCGGCGCAGCTGTCGGAGCCGTTGGCGGGGAGGGGCCCGCGCTCGACGGTGGACACCCCGCTGCGTGAGCGATGGGTCTCCGCGGACGCGGCGGCGGCGAGTGTGAGCGCGGCGAGCGCGCAGAGTGCGTTGTGGGTTCGCATCGGTTCTCGTCTCCTGTGCAGGGAGGGGCCGGCGCCAAGAGGAACGACAAGCGCGCTCCGACCAGGCATGGCGACGACCACCCCCCGCATTCTGGGAACGGCGCCCGCCGAATGCAACAGAAGGCCTGCCGGATTATCGGATTTCTCGGCGCGGCGCGGGTTTCCCCCGGCGTGCCTGCACCGTCACGGGCAGGCGGTGTTCAGGAGCGGGATGATGTTGTTCAGGTCGGCGAAATTGATGACGCCGTCCTTATTGGTGTCGTAGGGACAGGTGGTGTCGAGGCCGACGCACATGGCGAAGTCCTTGTAGATCGGCAGCGCGTTGGCGTAGGTGTAGTCGGCGGGGGTGTTGTCCTGGAACGCAGCGCCGTCGCCGTCGGGGCTGACGCACCAGGCCCAGATGGAGGCGCCCACGCCGTTGCTGATCTCGATCCAGTAGCGCTGGCCGTCCTGCACCGGGACGGGCGCGTGGCAGGCGCTGTACTCGAAGATGTTGTACACGCCGTCGATCTTGGAGCCCATGTCGAGGCGCGACACGACGCTCAGCTGCGCGCCGGTGAAGGTCGCGAGCGTGAGGCCGGGGCGGCCGCTGCGATCGTAGTAATAGGTGATGCGGAAGTTGTCCGGCGGCGGGACCGCAGGATTGGCGAGGTTGTAGGCGCCCCAGAAGCAGATGCTCGAGATGGCGCCGGCCGTGGGCGCGACCCAGTCCTCGGCCACTCGAAAATCGATGGGGTTGCTGTAGTAGGCCGGCGCAACCTGCAGATTCTGGCAGACATCGAGCACGCAGAGGAACGGGTTGCTGAGCGTGATGCGGAGGTGCCCTGATCCGCCGACGGCGTTGGGGGCGGAGCCGAGTCGGATGAGGTACTCCTGCCCGGCGACGGCGTTGAACATCTGGTCCGAGGCGCCGCTGCACGCGCCCGAGACCGAGGTGGAGATCTTGGAGGTGGACCCCGGCGGGCACGCGGCGCCGGGCTCATAGACGGCGATGCGCGTCTGCACGGCGGTGAGGTCCTTGGTGGTCAGAATCACCGGGCCGGTGCTGCTGGCGCTCCACCGCCACCAGACATCGCGCTGGATCTGCCCGTTCGTCGCGGCGCCGCAGGAGGGATGGGCGAGCCCGTCCGTGTTGGCGACGGAGTTGTCGAAGGCGAAGAGGCCCGCGCCGGAGATGGGCGTGGCGTTCACGCAGTCGTCGGCGGGGGCCGTGCTCATCTCGATCATGAGGCCGCCGGTCGCGGTCGAGGGCGCGCTGGCCGAGGTGCCGAGGCGGATGATGTAGACCTGGCCAGCGACGGCGTAGAAGCTCAGCTCGCTCTGCACGCCGCAGGCGTTGTCGTTGCAGCCGACCAGCTGCGCATCGGTCGGGGGGCAGGCGCTCTCGTGGTAGACATTGATGCGGGTGTCGGCGGCGGTCAGGGCGCAGGTGCGCAGGTCCACGAACCCGCTGGCGGTGGCCTGCCATCGCCACCAGAGGTCGTTGTAGGTCTGAGCGCCGCCGCCGGTCCCCGCGCAGCCGGCGTGGGCGAGGCCGTCGGTCGTGGCGCCGGTGAAGTCGAACGGGAACAGGCCCGGGCCGTTGATGAAGGGGGCGTTGGCGCAGGCGTTGGCGGGGGTCGCCAGGGCGCGATCGCCGCCTTCGGCGCCGATCATCCACTGCAGGTCGAGCGTGCCGGGCGGCGCGCCGACCTGGAGCACGCCGGGTTTCTCGGGCGAGCGCACCGGCGCGTGCTTCTTGTCCTCACGCCCGGCGAGCGCGCCGGCGCACAGCGAGCCCGCGAGCAGCGCGCCCACGACCGCGCGGCGTCGGGCGCCGGAACGGGCGGTCTCGGTCGTGGGGCGGCGTTGCGTCATGGGCAGAGCGTGTTGATGTACGACAGGATGTTGTTCAGGTCCTGGAAGTCGATGCGGCCATCGGCGTTCGTGTCCACGAGGCACGCGGACTCGTAGGCGAGGCAGACCGCGCGGTCGCTGGCGATCGTCGCGGCGTTGCCCCACGCGCCGATCGTGGAGGTGTCGTGCAGCGACATGCCGTCGCCGCCCGTGCCCGCCGCCCAGACCCAGGTCTCGCCCCCGGCGCCGGTGTTGCGGATCTCGACCCAGTAGCGCACGCCCGCGGCGAGCGGCACCGACGCGTGCAGCGCGCTGTATTCCTGCTCGGAATAACCGCCCATCAGCGTCGAGCCGGTGTTCGTCTTGCGGATCAGCAGCTGGCCGGAGGCCTGCTTGAAGTCCGCGATGCGCTGGTAGGGGCGGCCGTTGGCGTCGGAGTTCCAGTAGGTGATGCGGAACGAGTCGTTGACCGAACCGGTGTTGCCGCCTCGCCAGCAGAGGTTGGAGATGTAGCCGGAGGCGGGGAAGGTGAAGTTGTCGGCGGCGGAGGCCATGCTGTCGCTGTTGCGCGGAACGCCGGCGAGGTTGCGGTCCTGGCAGATGGAAGGATGACCGCTGCAGACGACGCGCGTGGAGCAGGTGATGCGGAACGAGCCCGTGCCGCCGGGGCCGTTGTTGTAGACGCCCAGGCGGACGAGGTACTCCTGCCCGGCGATCGCGAGGAAGGTGACGCTCGAGCGCACGCCGCAGGCGTCGTCGTTGCAGGCGATCAGGTAGTCGGAGGACGGCGACCCCGGCGCGAGCGGCGCGTAGACGGCCAATCGCGTGTTGATGCTGGTGAGGTTGCAGGTCTCGAGGGTGACGGGCCCGTCGCAGGACGCGGTCCACCGCCACCAGAGGTCTTTCCAGATCTGCGCGTCGCCGGCGGCCAGGCACATGGTCGGGTGGGAGGCGCCGTCGGTGGTGGCGGTGGCGTTGTCGAACTGGAAGATGCCCGATCCGGAGATGGGCGTGGCGTTGGCGCAGAGGTCGGCGCCGTTCGTCGGTCCGCGCTCGTCGGCCTCGCCTCGGGTCCATGCGGGCGCAGCGAGGGCGCACGCCGCGATCGCGGCGACCATCAGCCGAGCGGTGGCGTGGTTACAAAGCCAGCTCATACAGAACCCCACCCCCCCCAAAACAGCCCGTTCCTTCCCTGCATAGGATGCCCGGAAACCCTTGTCTTGCAAGGACTTCCCAGCGAATTCGCGCGTACCGGGACCCCATTCGTCGCCGCCCCTCTTCAGGCCTTCTCTGAACCCTGCCCCGTGCCGTTGAAATCGTAGCAGTCGCCCGAGCCCGTGGGGTCTTCGCCGGGCCCGATAGCTAGTTTCGAATTGCGACCCCGGGAGGCAAGGACGCCTCGGGGCGATGGTCGAAACCAGCCCATCCGGGAACCCCCTAGGCCCGGGCCAGGGCGCTTCAGGGACAGGGCATGTTGATCAGGGGGATGACGTTGTTGAGATCGGCGAAGTTGATCAGACCGTCGCCGTTGGTGTCGAACGGGCAGTTCGAATCGAGGCCGACGCACATGGCCAGGTCGTAGGTGACGACATTGTCGAAGGTGTAGGTGAAGTCGCCCGGGGTGCTGTCCTGGAGGGCGTTGAGGTTGCCGCCCAGACCCGCGCTCCAGGCCCACACCGAAGAGCCGATGCCGTTGGTGATCTCGACCCAGTATTTCTGGTTTATCGCGACGGGCACCGGCGCATGGCATGCGCTGTACTCGAAGACATTGTGCGGCACGACATCGCCGCTCTGGAGAGCCAGGATCGCGGCGCCGGAGTCCAGGCGCGCCACAATGCGCAGCTGAGAGCCCGTGAAAGTGGCGATGGCCGAGCTGGGCAGGAGCGAGGCGTCGCGGTAGTAGGTGATGCGGAAGTTGTCGGGCGGCGGGCTGCCGGGCGTGGCCGTGTTGTACGCGCCCCAGAAGCACAGCGTGGAGACAGTCCCACTGGCGGGAGCGGTCCAGTTCTCCGCGACGCGAAAGCTCGTCCCGTCGCTGTAGTAGCCGAGCACGGTGGAGTAGTTCTGGCAGATGTCCAGCGTGCAGAGGAACGGACTGCCCGTCGTCAGGAGCAGCTGGCCCGCGCCGCCGGCGCCGCCGGCGACCGATCCGAGCCGGATGAGGTATTCCTGGCCGGCGATCGAATAGAAGCTCAGCTCCGACCGCTCGTCGCACCCCTGATTCGACGAGCAGGTGATGACGGCGTTCGTCAGCGGCGGGCACATCGCGCTGGGGTCGTAGACGACGATGCGGGTCTCGACCTCGGACAGGCCGCAGGTGGTCAACGACACCGGCCCCGTGCTGTTGGCGACCCATCGCCACCAGACATCGCGTTCCACCTGGGGATCGCCCTCGGGCGCGCAGAAGAAGTGCGGCACGCCGTCGGTGGTGGCGTTGGAGTTGTCGAAGGCGAAATACCCCTCGCCGGTGATGGGGGTCGCTTGGGCGCAGGTGTCGCTGGGGCTTGCGTCCACAGAGATCTGGAGCGCCCCGAACGCCGGGGGAAGCGTCGGCCCGTCGACGAAGACGCCGAGCCGGATGGTGTAGATCTCGCCGGCCTGGGCAAAGAACTCGAAGCTGCTCTGCAAGCCGCAGAAGTCGTCGTTGCAGCCGATCAGCTCGGCGTCGCCCGGCGGGCAGGGCCCGGGGAAGTACACATTGAGCCGCGTGTCGATGTCGGTGAGGAAGCAGGTCTGCAGGAGCACGGGCCCGGTGGAGGTGGCCTGCCAGCGCCACCAGATGTCGTTGTAGGTCTGCGAGCTTCCGAAGGATTCGCACAGGTTGTGCGGCTGACCGTCGGTCGTAGCGCCGACCAGATCGAACGGAAACAAGCCGGGACCCGAAATCAGTGGAGACGACGCACAATCGTCCGTCGGGAGCGGCGCGGCGCCGCGCTCCACGGCGGCGGCGCTCAGCCAGCGCAGGTCCGGCGTCGCCGGCGCGGCGTCGGGCGCGCCCAGCCAGCCGACCGACTCCGGCGCGCGGGGGGGCGCGGGCTTGGCGGAAGGGCTCTGGCCGAGCGAGGCGGGCGGCGCCCCCATGGCGGCCGCGGCGAGCAGCAGGGCCCATGACGCGGCGTGCGCGCCGCAGCGGATCGCGAGTGTTCGAGGAGTGTTCATGGGCAGACCGTGTTGATGAAGGACAGGATGTTGTTGAGATCGGCGAAGTCGATCACGCCGTCGCCGTTCGTGTCGGTCAGGCAGGAGGACTCGTACGCCAGGCAGAGGGCGCGGTCGGGGATCGAGGAGCTGCCGCTCCAGTTGTTCGCGGACGAGGTCCTCCGCGCCACGCCGTCTCCCCCGACGCCGGCGGCCCAGACCCAGGTGTCTGTCGTGCCCTGATCGTTGTAGATCTCGATCCAGTACGGCGTTCCTGCGGCGATCGGCACCGAGGCGTGCGCCGCGCTGTACTCGTATTCCGGCCTGCCCCCGGTGATGGTGTCGCCGGTCGCGATCTTGCGCAGCAGGAGCGTGCCCAGCGCCTGGCTGAAATCGGCGATGCTGGTCCCGGGCTTGCCGCTGTCGTCGATCCGGTAGATGACGCGGAAGGCGTCCGCCGGGGGCGAACCGGTCGCGCCGCCGCGCCAGCAGAGGGCCGAGATGTAGCCCGAGGCGGGGACCGTGAAGCCATCCGCGACGCGCGCGGTCCGGTGGCTCGCGTAGGGCGCTCCCGCGAGATTGACCTCCTGGCAGATGGACGGCTCGCCCGAGCAGACGCTGTTGACGGCGCACGAGACGCGGAACGAGCCCGTGCCCGTGGTGACGCCGCTGGGCAGGCCGATGCGCAGGAGATACTCCTGCCCTGCGATCGCCACGAACGAGACGCTGGACTGCAGGCCGCAGGCGTCGTTGTTGCAGGCGAGGAGGTACTGCGCAGTCGGCGCGCACGGGGCGAGAGTGGCGTAGGCGGCGATGACGGTGTTGGCGCTGCTCAGGCTGCAGGTCTCGATGGTGACGACGCCGTCGCAGGGCGAGGTCCAGCGCCACCACTTGTCCCGGGTGATGTCCACGCCGCACTCGGTGGGGTGGGACACGCCGTCGGTGGTTGCGCTGCCGAGGTTGCCGAAGGAAAAGACGCCGGCGCCGGAGATGGCGGTGGCGGCGGAGCAGCTGTCGTTGCCGGGGCCTCGCTCGTCCGCCTCCTCGCCGGCGTGGCACGGAGCGCAGAGCAGGATCGCCGCCCACACCTTCACGATGGTGCGCGCGGCCCATGGGTTGCGTCGAAACAGCTGCATGTCGGGACCCCATTCAACCCCGGAGTCACACCTCCACGAACCGGGAGTGTCCCACGGTCGCCCGCCGATCGCAAGGCCTCTGTCGCGAATTCCTCGCGATGTCGCGCCGTCGGCCGGCGTGCCGCCGCGGGGGTGCGTCGGGCGCATCGGGGACAGGGCCGAGTTCTCAAAAAGGTCGACGCCGGCAGGGATTCCCCGCCGGCGGACCCTGGTGTGGACGAACCGCGATCTCGTTACGGACAGGGCGTGTTGAACTGCGAGATCACGATGTTCAGGTCGGTGAAGTTCACCAGGCCCTTGGCGTCGGCGACGCACGCGTTGTCGTGATCCACGCAGAGCGAGAGATTCGCGATCGCGTTCGCGTCGCTCCAATTCGACAGATGCGTCAGGTCGTTCACGGCGCCGCCGCCGGGCGCGATGGACTGGCATCGCCAAGGTGGCGCCGATGCAATTGCGGATTTCGACCCAGACGGTCTGACCCTGCAGGACCGGCAGGGGCGCGTGGCGTACGACTCGACAGAACGCACCGGGCCCGGGTCCGGCGGCTCAGGAGAACTGAGAAATTGTCGGATGCCCCCCCGTGGAACGAAAAACCCCCGCCTGGCGGCGGGGGTTATCGGAGAAGTGGAGCTGATCGGGATCGAACCGACGACCTCTTGCATGCCATGCAAGCGCTCTCCCAGCTGAGCTACAGCCCCATGGGGATCGAGATTTGCCCGTTCGGATGGGCCGAACCTCTCCAAGGGGGAGATCGGCTATCCGGATGGGGGCCAATAGGGTAGACGATGGCGGGGGCGGGTCAAGGGAGGGGGGAACCGGGGGCCGGGGGGACTCCCTCGTGGATGGCCTTACGATCCCCCTGTCGTGCGAGGAGCCCTTCATGCCGCGTCCCACCTGGCCGTCTGGGCGGGGCTGTATGTCGTGGGGGCGCTGGTGTTCCTGGCGCAGGTGTCCGGGATCGACGGCGGGGCGGCGGCCGGGGAACGGGTCCGGGCGGCGGCGTTCGCCTTCTGCACCGCCGCGGCCGTGTACCTGCTGGACCGCGTGAAGCTCCGCGACGCCTGGCTGGACCCGGCCGACGCGGAGGCCCACCCGGAGCGCTTCGCCTTCCTCTCGCGCCGCTCGCGGCGCGTGCGGGCGCTGATCGTCGCGCTGCTCGCGCTGGCGGTGTGGACGGGCGAGAGCCTGTCGGTGTGGGGCGCGCTGGCGCCGGCGCTCGCGGCGGCGGGGGTGCTGGTGTACGCGGGCCGACCTCGGCGCGCACGGCCCCGGCCCAAGGACCTGGTGTTCCTGAAGAACGGCTATGTCGCGCTGGGGATCACGGGGTTCTCGGTGGTGGTGGCGTGCGCGGCAGTGGCGCCGCACGCGTCGGTCGGCGCCATGCGCGAGTTCATGACGGCGCACTGGACCACGCTGGCGCTCGCCGCGTCGCTGCTGCTGGTGCGCGTGGCGGTGGACGCCTCCTTGTGCGATCTGGACGATGAGGACTCCGACCGCAGACACGGCACGGGCACGCTGCCGACGCATGTGGGACGGGCGAGGGCGTGGAACATCGCGGCGGCGGTGCGGATCGGCGTGGCCGCGGCGCTGGCGGTGAACCCGGCGCTGCCCGCGCCGGAGCGGTTCGCGTGGGCGGGCGCGACGGCGCTGTCCACGCTGGCGCTGCGGGCCGCGGCGCCGGCGCGGGTGCGGGACTGGGTGGA